>USAT01000047.1 GCA_900552725.1 uncultured Eubacteriales bacterium
GCGGGTGCTGCCCCGCCGCGGCTGCTGGCGCTTTCCCGGCGTTCTGCCGCCTGTTGTCCTGGGCCGCGGCGGCGGTGGCGGCAGCTTGCTGCTGCGTACCCGTTTCCCTGTTGCCATATGGCGCACCTCCTGTCCTTTGCACCACTATATGCGCCGCGGGAAACGCAATATGCGCGAAAGGGTTGCGCCGGGACGTGGGATACGGTAAAATGGGGATAAATATTCTAGGAAGAAAAGGGGCGCAAAATGGACTTTGGCGACTATATCATTATATTTGGCGGAATTGCACTTCTTTCCGGCCTGAGCTGCAAAAATATGGCGATAGGCATGATAGAACAGCTCAATATTGTTACGCGCTATTATCCCAAGCACTATACCGCGCCGAGCCGCTGGATG
Organism: uncultured Eubacteriales bacterium; assembly: GCA_900552725.1. GTDB lineage: Bacteria > Bacillota > Clostridia > Oscillospirales > Oscillospiraceae > Vescimonas. The sequence continues at coordinate 397 of USAT01000047.1, forward strand.
AGGAAGCTTTTCAAGCTATCACAGCGCGTGATCCCTCGTTACCTCTACTTTGAACTGCTGCTGTCGCTTTTCTTTTTTCTGCTTGGGCCGGTCAATATCGTGGTCAGCGTCGCAGGAGGCGGTAACGAGACCCTTACGGTCATATTAGTCATGTTTCATGTCGGCGCGATCATCCTCAACGCCATCTTCTTCTGCACCATGTCGCTGCTGTATCAATATGCCCATCCTAAAAAGTGACCACAAAGCAAGAAAAAAGTGAGCTGCCAGCGGCAGCTCACTTTTTATCAAGCTCTTTATGATGTCTGGAAATTACTCCTCATCCTCGGCCTCGTCGGCAGCGGGAGTCAGCAGAGCGCGGATGGACAGGGAGATCTTCTGCTTCTCTTCGTCGATGGCAGTGATCTTGGCGTCCACCATCTGGCCCTCGGACAGGACGTCACCGGGCTTCTCGATGCGGCGATCAGCGATCTGGGAGATGTGGATCAGGCCATCCACGCCGGGCACGACCTCGGCAAAGGCGCCGAAGGCCATCAGCTTCACGATGCGGACGTTGGCAACATCGCCCACCTTATAGGTCTCCATGAACTTATCCCAGGGGTTGCAGGAGTGATCCTTCACGCCCAGAGAGATCTTGCGCTTCTCGGGATCGAAGGAGATGACATACACGTCCAGAGGATCGCCAACAGAGACGACCTCGGCGGGATTCTTGATGCGGCTCCAGCTCAGCTCGGAGATGTGGACCATGCCATCCACGCCGCCGATGTCCACGAACACGCCGTAGGAGGTCATGGACTTGACAACGCCGTTGTAGTGCTTGCCCACTTCGATGTTGTTCCAGATCTCAGCCTGGGCGGCCTGACGGGCCTCGTACTGCACGGCACGGATGGAACCCACCACGCGGCGGCGGGCACGGTTGACCTCGGTGATGCGCAGGGAGACGGTCTTGCCGATCATCTCGCTCAGCTCAGCGCCGCGGGGCTGGCCGGACTGGGAAGCGGGAACGAACACGCGCACGCCCTTGACGTTGACGACGATGCCGCCCTTGTTCTCCTCGGTGACCTTGCCCTCCAGGGTGGTCTTGTTCTCGCAGGCCTCTGCGATGTCGTCCCACACCTTCACGGCGTCCAGACGCTTCTTGGACAGCATGGCATAGCCCTCCACGTCGTTGACGCGGATGATGTAAGTCTCGATCTCGTCGCCGACCTTCACCACGTCCTCGGGCTTGACGTTGGGATCAGCGGACAGCTCGTCGATGGCAATATAGCCAGCCTGCTTGCAGCCCAGATCCACCTGCACCTCGGTAGGGCCAATGGCCGTTACGATACCGGTTACCTTCTCTCCTGTATTTAAAGTCTTAAAAGATTTTTCCAGCAGCTCCTCAAAGCTTTCTTCCACGGCTTCAGTGTTCTTGATTTCTTCGCTCATCGTTTCGTTTACCTCCTTAATGATGCTCGCCGGTGTGGACGCGCCGGCTGTAAGCCCCGCCACGGAACATCCCTTAAGAAAGTTTGGCTCAAGTTCACCGGCCCCTTCGATCTGATAGACCCGTGGACATCTCTCGCTGCAAATCTCTGTCAAGTGTTGGGTGTTGGCACTCTTACGATCTCCGACCACGACCATAACGTCAACCCTGGCGGCCAGTTCCGCCGCTTCCGATTGCCGTCTTTGCGTAGCATTACATATTGTATCAAATAATTTCGCGTTTGTACACTCTTTTTTCAAAATTTTTGAAGAAGTTTCCCAAAGCGACCGGATGCAGGTGGTCTGGGCCACCACGGTCATGGGAAGCAGGCGGTTTTTTTCGTCTGAATCCAACCATTCCCGCAGCTTTTCCGGCGTCTGGAAGATCCGTGACCGCGCAGACCAGCTGGCTGCGCCCAGCACCTCGGGATGGCGCTCCTCGCCGATGATCACGGGGATCCTGCCCTCCTCGTCCGCCTGGGCCACCAGATGCTGGATCCGCAGCACATTGGGACATGTGGCGTTGACGCACACCGCGCCCGCCGCCTCCAGCTGCTCCAGCACCTGCTTGCGCTCACCGTGGGAACGGATGATGACCGTTTCCTCCGGCCGCACCTGCGCCGGGCTCTCCACCGTGCGGCAGCCCAGTGATTCCAGCTCACGCACCACATGGGCATTGTGGATGATGCTGCCCAGCATCACGCAGCCGCCCTTTTCGCGGGCCGTCTGCTCCGCCAGTTTCACCGCCCGCTCCACGCCGTAGCAGAAGCCGGCGCTCTCGGCCTGGATCACTTTCATTGGACACCGCCCAACTCGTAGACCTGGCGCATGACCTCGTCCACGTTCTGCTGGTACTCCTCCGCCGTGCCCTTCCGCTCGGTATACACCGGGGCATAGGGCTTGCCGATGATAAGGGACAGCTTATGGAACAGCCGCCGGGTGCTGCTGATGAACACCGGCAGCATCTTCACGCCGGAGCGGATGGCGATCATGGTGGCGCCGCCCTTGGGCTGCACATGCTGGCCCTTCTTCACCCGCGTGCCCTCCGGGAAGATCAGCAGGCTGATGCCGTCCTTCAGGCTCTTGATGGCGGTCTTGATGGCGCCGATGTCGCTGTTGCCCCGATCCACGGGGAAAGCGCCCATATACCGGATGAAGCCGCCCACGGCGGGGATGCGGAACAGCTGCTGCTTGGCCATGATCCGCAGCGGCACGTCATCATGCAGGGCGCAGACGATCAGCACCGGATCCCACGCGCTGGAGTGGTTGGCGCACAGCACCACCGGCTCGTCGGGCAGGTTCTCCCGGCCCTGGATCTCCACCGGGAACAGCCATAGGATCAGCGGCCGCAGGATGGCCCATATGAACGCGTAGAAGGGATTTTTCTTCATACGCCCACCTTCCTTCGGATGACGTCCAGCAGGGCCTCCTCGCTCTGGCGGAAGTCCATCTGGCTGGTATCCACGATCACCGCGTCCTCCGCCGGGCGCAGCGGCGCGGCGGCACGGTGGACGTCGTTATAGTCCCGCTCCTTCATCTCCGCCAGCACCTGGTCAAAGGGCCGGGGCGTTCCCCGCTCCAGCAGTTCCCTTTCCCGGCGGCGGGCACGGACCTCCACATCCGCCTGTAGGAAGATCTTTACATCCGCGTCAGGCAGCACCACGGTGCCGATATCCCGGCCATCCATGATGACGCTGCTCCTCCGGGCAAAGTCCCGCTGCATCTCCAGCAGGAAGGCCCGTACCTCCGGGATGGCGGACACCGCCGAGGCATAGAGGGAGATCTCAGGCAGGCGGATCTCCTCCGTCACGTCCTCGCCCTGCAGCAGCATGTGCTGCAGGCCCTGATCGTCATAGCGCATGCCGATCTTCACCTGGGGCAGCAGGGCGATCACCGCCTGGGTATCGGCGGCGTCCACCCCCTGGCGGCGGGCATAGCAGCCGATGGTGCGGTAAATGGCGCCGGTGTCCACATACAAAATGTGCAGCTTCGCCGCGATGGCCTTGGCCAGCGTACTTTTTCCCGCGCCGCTGGGCCCGTCCACCGCCACAGAATAGATTTTTTCCATCCGATTCACTCCCGCTCTGCCGCGGACACACCGGCCAGATGGCCGGTGGCCCACGCGATCTGTAAATTAAAGCCGCCGGTATAGGCGTCCACGTCCAATACCTCTCCGGCGAAATACAGCCCCTCCACCAGCTTGGACTCCATGGTGTTGGGCTTCACCTCGCTGACCTTCACGCCGCCAGCGGTGACGATGGCCTCCGCCACCGGACGCACACCGGTCACATTGATTTCAAAATGCTTCAGCATCCGGATCAGCGCCCGCCGCTGCTCCCGGGTCAGGGAATTGGCCTTCAGCGTCGGCGGAAGGCCCAGCCTCCGGGAGAGCACCGGGGCCATGCTGTGAGGCACCAGGCCGCACAGCAGCTTTTCCACGTCCCGGTTGGGGCTCTCGCCGATGTCCCGCAGGATACGGGCCTCCAGCTTCTGCTCGTCCAGGGCGGGCTTCAGGTCGATGCTGAGACGGTACTGCTCCTTCTCCCAGCTCCGCAGATGGGCGCTGGCCGACAGCACCAGCGGGCCGGACACGCCGAAGTGGGTAAACAGCATCTCGCCGAATTCCCGGAACACCGCCTTATTCTTCTGGTTATAGGCCGTCAGCTCCACGTTTTTCAGACTCAGCCCCTGCATATGGCGGCAGCAATCGTCGTCGCTGACCAGCGGCACCAACGAACCCCTGGGCTCCACGATGGTATGGCCCAGCGCGGCGGCCATTTTGTAGCCGTCGCCGGTGGAGCCAGTACCGGGATAGGACACGCCGCCGGTGGCGATGATCACCGCGTCGGCGGGATAGCTTCCCTTCTCCCCCGTCACCGCCGTCACATGGCCCTCCGCCGTCTCCACCGCCGCGGCACGGTCGTGGATCCAGCGGATGCACAGCGCCTTTACTTCTCCCTTCAGGGCGTCGGTGATGTCGAAGGCGCTGTCGGACACCGGGAACACCCGGTCGCCCCGCTCCACCTTCAGCGGTACGCCGCAGCCCTCGAAAAACGCCATGGTGTCCCGGCTGGTGAACCGGGACAGGGCGCTGTACAGGAACCGGCCGTTGCGGGGGATGTGGGCCATCAGGCCCTCCAGATCCGTGTCGTTGGTGACGTTGCAGCGGCCCTTTCCCGTGATATTGACTTTTTTGCCCAACCGCTCGTTGGGTTCTATCAGGCTCACCTGCGCGCCGCGCTCCGCGGCGGCGATGGCAGCCATCAGACCGGCGGCGCCGCCGCCGATCACCGTTATCTTATTCATCTTCCGCTTTCCCGAAAATACTGTATTTCGACCACACTTGCTCCATCTCGGCAAATACCTGCGACACCTCTTCCCGCTTCCGCTGGCCCACGGCCAGGATCAGCGCGTTCATCAGGCTCAGCGGCGCGGCCAGCGAGTCCACATAGGACAATGCCTCACACCGCACCAGCAGCGCCGCAGTAGCCAACGAATACAGGGGAGACATCTGACTGTCGGTAATAGCGATCACGTCCGCGCCCCGGTCATGGGCCAGCTGCATGGCGTGGATGCCCATGTTGGAGTACCGGGGGAAGCTGATGCCCACCATCACGTCGCCGGGGCCGATGTGGATCATCTGCTCGTAGATCTCGCCTGCCGCCGTGTTCTGCACATAGATCACGTTTTTGAACAGCAGGTGGAAATAGAAATTCAGATAGCCCGCCAGGAATGAGCTGGAGCGCACGCCCAGAATGTAGATGTGCTGAGCGTTCAGCAGCAGCTCCACCACCCGCTGGAACTCCTTCCGGTCGATCTGCTCGATGGCGGTGTGGATGCTGTCCATATCCCGCTGCATCACGGCGGCCAGAATGTCGTTGCCGGTCATCTGATCCTGGGACGCCTGGATCCGCTGTACCGAGGTCAGCTTGCCGCGGATGATCTCCTGCAATGCCTTCTGCATGGCGGGATAACCGCTGTACCCCAGCTCGGCGGCAAAGCGTACCACCGTGGATTCACTGACCTGGGCCGTCTGACCCAGCTTGGCGGCGGTCATGAAGGCCGCCTTGTCATAGTTGTTCAGAATATAGTCGGCGATCCGCTTCTGTCCCTTGGAAAAGCCGTCCATACTGGCGCGTATCGTATGTAACACGCTCTGCTTCATATTCTCTCGCTTCCTTTTAGCGCGGAGATCTCCGCGTCTGTCAAATACCGCCACTGTCCGGTCTTCAGATCACCCAGCGTCAGCGCGTCCTCGGCGATCCGCCGCAGCCGCGCCACCTGCAGATCCACCTGGGCGCACATGCGCCGGATCTGGCGGTTCTTCCCCTGGTGGATGGTGACGCGCAGCAGGGCCTGTCCGCCCTTCTGCCAAACCGCTTCCACCTGTGCCGGGACCACAGGCGTGCCGTCCTCCAGCTCCGTCACGGCAGCCAATCGCTGTGCCGCACCCTCCAGCGCTCCGGTGACGGTCACCTCATAGACCTTGTCCACCTGATGCCTCGGGTGGGTCATGGCCTGCATCAGCGCCCCGTCGTTGGTGAACAGCAGCAGGCCCTCGCTGTCCCTGTCCAGCCGCCCCACGGGAAACACCCGTGTGCCGCAGTCCGCCACCAGCTCGGCGGCGGTAGCCCGCCCCAGCTCATCGCTGAGGGTGGTCACATAGCCCCGGGGCTTATTCAGCATCAGGTACACCATAGGCCCGGCAAACGTCAGCGGCTTTCCGTCCACGGCGACGGCGTCCGTCTCCGGATCGGCCTTGTCGCCCAGCTGGGCCGCCATACCGTTGACCGTCACCCGCCCCTCCGTCAGCAGCGTCTCCGCCGCCCGCCGGGAGCAGATACCGGCCCGCGAGATCAGTTTTTGCAGCCGCTCCGTCATGCCGTCTCCTCCGTGTTTTCTGCAAAGCCCATTTCATACAGGGCCTTGTGGTCGGCCCAGTCGTTGCCGTCGCACAGCGTCACCGCCACCAGACGGCGGCCCTGCCGCTCCGCGCAGGACACCAGCGTGCGGCCCGCCGCCCTGGTATAGCCAGTCTTCATGCCGATACAGCCCTCTACCTGGGTAAGGAGCTTGTTGTGGTTGGTCATCGTCCTGCCGCCCACCGTGGCCGTCCGGGTGGAACAGATGCGCCGAAAGGTGGGATCCTCCGCCGCGTAGGCCGCCAGTACCGCCATATCCCGCGCGGTAGAGTAGTGGTTCTCGTCGTCCAGCCCGTTGGGATTGGCAAAGGAGGTGCCCGTCATGCCCAGGGTCGCCGCCTTGTCGTTCATGGCGGCCACAAAGACCTCCAGCCCGCCGCAGCAATCCGCCAGCGCCAGGGCCGCGTCGTTGCCGCTGCACAGCATCAGGCCGTACAGCAGCTCCTCCACCGTCACCACCTCGCCGGGCTTGAGATACATGGAGGAGCCCTCCGCCATATGGGCAGCCGTCACGGTGACGGTATCCGTCAGCTGGGCATGCTCCAGCACCACCAAGGCCGTCATGATCTTGGTGGTGCTTGCGATACGCATACGCCGCCCGGCGTCCTTTTCATACAGCACTTCCCCGCTGTCGGCGTCCATCAGGATGGCCGCCGCGGCGGAGAGCTGCGCCGCCTCCGCCCGGCAGGGCAGAAGCGCCAGCAGCACGCCAAGGGCCAGCATCGCCCCGCACAGTCGTTTCCACATGATATCACCCCGGATATCATCCTATGCGGGAGCGGTTTGTCCCTAGCTTCCGAATATTTTCTTTCTTAGAATTCTTCCTTCTCCGCCTTCTTGCGGTCGATGAAGCTCTCCACCCGATCCAGCACCTGAGGCACCAGCTCGATGGCGCGATCCACCGTGGTGATGGCGGGCGCGGCCACCGGCAGCATGCGGGTCACGCCGTCCTTGACCACCAGAAACGCCATGGGCTCCACGCGGACACCGGCGCCTGCGGCGGCGCCCATCTGGTCGGGCTGCTTGCCGTAGTCTCCGCCGCCGCAGCCAAAGCCGAAGCTCAGGCGGGACACGGGGATCAGGGTCACGCCGTCGGGCGTGGTGATGGGCTCGCCTACGATGGTGTTGGAATCCACCATCTCGCGGATCTTCGCCATAGAGGCTTCCATCACAGCGGTGATGGGGTTCTTCTTCTCGTTCATTTCCATGGTCGTGTTCCTTTCTGTATATCAATAATTGTTCGCTTGCTCTTTCAGGCTGCCTTGTCAGATGCGTCGGCTTTCTTCTCCGCCTGCTCCGCCGCCAGCTTTGCGGCCTCCGCCTTCTTGATGGCCTTCTGCTTCCGCAGGAAGGGGATGCCGAATTTCAGCACCGGCCCAGCAGCGGCAAAGCCGATGGCCAGCAGGTCGCCGATCCGGTAGCTGGCGCCCACGGTGCCGGAGACCTTCGTCTCCGCGGCGGTGAAGTCCATCTCCATGTGGATATGCGGGTCGGGAATGTGTATCCACTCCTCCAGCCGGGGCATCACCGTCCACATGGCGGTGTTGGCCCAGCCGTACCACTGGGCGGTGTTGACGGGATCCTCGTCCGCGAACACGAAGCTCAGGCGCATGGGGTCGATGCGGATACGCTTTCCCGCCCGGCGCAGCGCACCCTGGATGGAGCGCCATAGGGCGCTCAGTGCACCCTTGATGTCCTCGAACGTCAGGTGGATATCCGGTTTTTTCTTCTCCTTGGGCTTTTTCTCGTCCTTTGCCGCTTTTTCCGGCTTCGCCTTTTTCGGCTTCTTCTCCGGCGGCGGAATAATCTGCATCGTCACCGGGCCGATCCGTGCGGTCACGCGCAGCTCCTCGCCGAAGCTGGCCGTCACGCCCACGCGCAGGCACAGGATCACCACGATCAATGCCGCGATCACGCCCAGTATGATCCATCCAATCAAGGGGAACGCCTCCTTTCGGAATGGGATATCAGTTCTCGTTCAGTTCCTCCGGCAGATCCAGCAGGTTGCCCTGCTCGTCCAGCCGAAGCTGGCCGTCGCCCTCCATACCGGGCATCTCCGGCAGATCGTCCAGCGACCGCAGGTGGAAGGCCCGCAGGAATGCCTGGGTGGTGCGGTACAGCCGGGGCCGTCCCGGCACCTGGAGCCGTCCGCACTCCTCGATCAGGTGGCGATCCAGCAGCAGGCCCACCGTATAGGAGCTGTCCACGCCCCGGATCTGATCCACATAGGCCCTTGTGGTGGGCTGATAGTAGGCGATGATGGTCAGCACCTCCAGCGCGGGCTGGCTCAGCTTGGCGGGCTTTCTCACCTCGAAGGCGCGGCGGATGATGTCGCCGTACTCCGGTGCCGAGCAAAGCTGATAGCTGTCGTCCATTTTCAGGAGCCGCATGCCCCGCCGCTCATAGGCGTAGTAGTCCGCCAGCTTCTGCAGCACCAGCTCCACCGTGGGACGGTCCATGTCCGTCGCCATACAGATGCGGTCTATGGCCACCGGCTCGCCGGAGGCAAAGAGGATGCCCTCAATGGCGGCCTCTACTTCCTTCATTTCAAGCGTATCCATATCTTACCTCCCTCAAACCTCGCCCTGCCAATCGTCGGGCATATCGCCGTCGCACTCCACGGTGCAGTCATTGACGCCGGAGGCCAGACGGATGATGCGGCTGCGGCACAGCTCCAGCACGGCCATGAACGTGGCCACGATCTCGCTGCGGCTGCGGCTGCCCCGGAACAGCAGCAAAAACCGGGTGATGCCGCCGGTCTTGAGCCGCCGGAAAATCTCCCGCGCCTTGGTCTCCACGGAGTACGGCTCACGCCGCACGATCTCGTCAAAGGGCTTCAGATCCGGCTGGGCGTCCAACTGGCCCCGGCGATCCGCCACCTCCTGCATGGCGATGATCAGGTCGCCCGGCTGCTGGTCGTACTCGTAGATCTTACCCCGCTCCATGGGCTCTGGGTTGCGGGTCATAATGTCCCGGCCAAACTCGCCCATGGGGCCCAGCTTCTCCGTCAGCACCTTGACCTTGGCATAGGTGTCGCCCCGCTGCCGCTCCTCCAGGGACCTGATCAGGGCGTCCATCTCGCTCTGGGCTTCCTCATCCTCCAGGTTCAGCAGCATGCGGGTCTTGATGTACACCAGGTGAGCGGCCATGGCGATGAACTCGCTGGCCACCTCCAGATCCATCCGCTGCCGCTGCTCCAGATACGCCTGGTACTGATCCAGGATCAGGGCGATGGGGATGTCCTGTATCTCGATCTTATTCTTGCTCAGCAGGTACAGGATCAGATCCAGCGGCCCCTCGAAATCCTCCAGGGGTTCGCTGCCCTTGGCCTGCACCACCTTTTCCAGTTTGAAAATCGGATTATCCAACAGTGATCTCCTCAATAAAAGCCGACAATGCGGCAGAATAGCTGGAATACCCAGCCGATGGCGGTGTCCAGCACATTGGACAGCGCGCCGAAGCACACCAGCGCCATGATGATCAGCATACCGAAGCGCTCATAGCGCATCAGCCAGTCGTACTGCCGGTCCGGCAGCAGCGCCGCCAGCACCTTGGAGCCGTCCAGCGGCGGGATGGGGATCAGGTTAAAAACGCCCAGGCCGATGGACATCAGCGCCGTGTTCATAAAGAAGTAAAACAGCGTCTCGTTGATCTGACCGGTGGACAGGGCGTGGATATACATCACCCGCGCGCCCAGCAGCAGCCACAGGGCCAGCAGCAGGTTGGACACCGGCCCCGCCAGCGCCGTGATGGCCATGCCCCGCTTGGGATGCTTGAAGTAGTTGGGGTTCACCGGCACCGGCTTCGCCCAGCCCACGCCGGTCAGCACCATGGCGGCCAGACCGATCCAGTCGATGTGCCGCAGGGGGTTCAGGGACAGGCGGTGGTTCCGCTTGGCCGTGGGATCCCCCAGAAAGAACGCGGCGATGCCGTGGCAGGTCTCGTGGATGATCAGGCAGATCAGCACCGCCGCCACCCGCAGCAGCGTGTCCCGCAGTGAGCCCAGGTCCAACGCGTTCCAAAGGTTCTGCAGATAGTTCAAAAAAGGGTCACTCCTATCGAAAGGGCTATTACGCCAAATTACCAATAACAGTATAATTATAGCAAACATCCGATGCAAACACAAGAAAAAATTCCCCTGTCCATTTGTAACCATTTTGTAGCCAAAGCTGTAACCAAAGCGCAATGGATCTGTAATGATGTTTACCGCCCTTTCGCATATAATAGAGACATAAAAGGTAGGAAGGAAACATCGTTCAGACTTAGAAAGGAGTTATCGCCATGAAGAACCTGCTGCTGATCGCCGCGGGCGTCGCGCTGTGCCTGCTCTGCACCGTTGTGGGCATCCTGATCCCCCAGCTCTCCGCATTGACCTACGTCACCGTCTCTCTGGCCTGCGTCACGGGGCTTCTGTGCATTGGCGGTATCTTCCGTCATATCACACGCGGCTCTGTTTAAGCGCCGCGATCATATAGAGAAGCCCCACCGCTTTCCGGTGGGGCTTCTCGGCTTGCCGCGGGGCGCCGTTCAAAAATTGTTTTACTTTACTTCACAGAATGGTTACATCCTTTTCAGGATTTTTTAAGATTTCCGCGGTATGATGTACTCAGTTCAGAAAAAACAATAAAAAACTTTTTTTCATTCTCTCTCCTTTTTTCTTCACTTCTCTCTCTCTTTTCATTTTTTGCAGGCGAAAGGCGCACCGGTCAGATGGCCGATGCGCCTTTCGCTGTCATTTTTTCCCCAGCCACTGCCGCAACTGCTCCCACAGCTCCAGGGAGCGGAACTTCAGCACATACCCGGCGTCCTCCTCGGTGATGAGGCTCACGTCATCGCCGGACAGGCCCGCCCGGATAGCCGTCTCCGGCATGTCCGTGGCCGCGGCGGTACACAGGGGCGGATATACCACGCACCACCAGTTCTGCCCCGCCCCTTCGCCGATCACCAGCCGCAGGGCCATGTACTCCCCGGCGGGCAGGGAAAAACCGTCGTACTCCTTCAGGGGGAACTCCGTCCTGGTCAACTGGGCCGTTACCGGATAGTCATAGCCCTGATTGACGATCTCCCGCTGGGCGATGTTCTCGATACGGTCAAGTGCGTCCTGAAGCTGCATCTGGGCATCCTCCATATCGACAGAGCGCTGCAATACATTCGTTGTAAAGTTTAATACCTTGTCGCGTACCTCCAGCTTCAGCGCCTGATCCTCGGCGCTGTCGGAGTTGGCGATGACGTGGAGGCGGATCATCTTCCGGGCCAGGGCATCCTGCCGCTGGGCCGACCACGCGCCCCATATCAGTGCGGCGCACAATCCCAGAAGCAGCGCCAGCTCCCATTTTTTCCATCGTTTCATGGTACAATAACCGTCCTTATTGCAGGAATTTTCCTACAATATGGACGGTTATGGCGTATTTTATACCTGCTCCACGCAGAAAGTACGGGGATATGTCGCTTTCAGCGCCTCCGCCGCCGCTTCCGCGCCAGCCCGACAGGCAAAGATCCCGAACACGGCGCTGCCGCTGCCGGTCATCTGAGCGTTCAGCGCGCCCCGCTGCCGCAGAGCTTCCACGATGGCGGGCACAGCGCTGTCCTCCGGCAGCACCTGCTGGAAGTCATTGCCCAGTCCCGCTGCGACGGCGGACAGGTCCCCCTTTTCCAGCCCTTCCCGCACAGCACGGCTGTCGCCACTGACGCGCTGCGGCGCGCTGTCGATGGCGGCGTACATAGCGGCGGTGGAATGGCTCTCCTCCGGCTTGACGATCACCAGCCAGCAGGGCGGCATGTCCGGCAGAGCCGCCAGCTTTTCGCCCCGGCCGGTGGCCAGCGCCGTACCGCCCCGGATGAAGAACGGCACATCACTGCCCAACCGCGCGGCCATCTCCTCCAACTGTCCGTCGATCATCTGCGGCGCGTACAACGTCCGCAGGGCGCGGAGCACCGCCGCTGCGTCGCTGCTGCCGCCGCCCAGTCCCGCCTGGGTAGGGATCGTTTTTTCCAGCCGAATGGTTACGAAATCCTTTTTCGGCCCGAATTCCTCAAAAAACACCCGCAGCGCTTTCATGCACAGGTTGTCTCCTGCCCGCTCCGTCACCGGCGGATCACACTCCAGCTTGTCCCATGGCCCGGCGTTCCGGTACAGCGTCACGGTATCGTGCAGCCCCACGCCGGTCATCACCGTCTCTACCTCATGGTATCCGTCGGGACGTTTCTCCCCCACGGACAGCGTAAGATTCACCTTTGCGCAGGCTTTCTCCTCCACATGGCGCGGCAGTGGATCCTCCTCCAGCGGTGCACCGCAGCCGGGGCAGAAACTGTCCCGTAAAAGTGAGACCCTGCTCAGATCTCTGCCGCAGCAAGGACAGCGGTCAAAGAGCAAAGCTGTCACGACATACACCGTCAGCCCTCCCACGATGGATACGGCAAGGAATGCCTTGCTCAGCTCCAGCAGCGCCGTCAGCCCCGACAGAATGAGCATCAGCACGATGGAAACGATCTCAATGATCCGGGCTGTTTTGAAATTGATCAGCGGCTTTTTCATACAGCGTCCTCCTGACAAAAAAGCGCCTTGCGGCGCTTTTTTTCTGAAATCGGTTGTTACTTGACGATCTTGCGGGCTTCGATGTAGTAGCGCTTGTCCTGGGCGTGGCCCATGGAGAAGGTCTTGCGGGGCAGCACGCCGTCGGCCATGACGGTCTTGAACAGCTGCTCCTTGCCCATGGCGGGCAGCAGGAAGCCCATGTTGCCGGGCTTGCTGCCCAGCTCGCGGGTCACGTCGTCGCCGTGGATGTAGTCCACCTCGCCGCCGTTGTCCTTCAGGTACTGGTCGATGACGCCCTGCAGGGTGCCCACGGCCAACTGAACCTTGGGATCGGGAACGGTGATGAAATGGCTCTCGCCATTCCACACGAACTCGATGGTGTGGCCGTCGCCCTTGCCTTCGTAGGCGTTGGGATAGGCGGCGCGGAAGGCGTTCATGAACTTCTCGTGATCCACGCCGAACAGCACGCGGTGGATGGGCTCGAACTGCAGCGCGTCGTCGTGGTTGTTGACCACCTCCACCAGGGCGTAGCGGGCAGGCAGCGCCAGATACTCCTCGGGGGTCTTGCCCTTCTTCTGCTCCTCATAGCAGGCCT
>USAT01000048.1 GCA_900552725.1 uncultured Eubacteriales bacterium
AGAACGGCACCGTTTCCGTCCGTACCCGCAAGGGCGAGGATCTGGGCGCCATGACGCTGGCCGATTTCAGCGCCAAGCTGCACGAGATCGTGGACAGCAAGTCCCGCGACTGAGTCTCGATAAAAATACAGTTTTTCGCATATTCATACAGTGTGCCGTCCGGCGAATTGCCGGACGGCACACTGCTTTTTTGCGCCCAACCCCGCCGTTTCCAGCATTTCGCCAGTCGGAAACCGGAAAAATCGGGCCGCAGACACACCGTAGAAAGAAAATGTTTTCCTGATACGAAAAACGACGTTTGGAATTAGAACCAAAAATAACGCAAGAAAGTTGAGAAAAGGTGCCGGAATTTGTGCAATTTTACACCAAGAGCAAGAATTTGTTCGCGCATTGCAGACATGTGTCGCTATGATGCCCGCCGACCGTGGCCGCGTTCGTATTGACAAATAATGAACCTATCTGGTAAAATTATTGTACCCCATTAGCACCCTTTTGCAAAAAAATGAAAAATCAGGAGGTAAGTATGAAAAAGTTTCTGAGCTTGCTGCTTGCGCTGGCCATGGCACTGACCCTGGTGGCCTGCGGCGGCGGCAACACCCCCAACAATGGTGGCAGCAACACCGATGGCGACACCGACGCTCCCGCCAAGTACAAGATCGGCATCGTGACCGGCTCCGTTTCTCAGTCTGAGGACGACCGCCGCGGCGCCGAGGCTTTCCAGGCGGAGTATGGCGAGGATATGGTCACGCTGGCCATCTATCCCGACAACTTCACCGAAGAGCTGGAGACCACCATTCAGAACATCGTGAACCTGTCCTCTGATCCCGATATGAAGGCCATCATCGTCAACCAGGCTGTGCCTGGCACCACTGAGGCTTTCCGTAAGATCAAAGAGACCCGCCCCGACATCATCTGCATCGCTGGTGAGGCTCACGAGGACCTGCCCGAGATCGGCTCCGCCGCTGACTTGGTCTGCAACAACGACTTCGTGTCCCGCGGCTATCTGATCATCCGCACCGCTCATGAGCTGGGCTGCGATACCTTCGTGCACATTTCCTTCCCCCGCCATCTGGCCTATGAGACCATGAGCCGCCGTCTGGCGATCATGAAGGCCGCCTGCGAGGAGTTTGGCATGACTCTGGTGGAAGAGACCGCTCCCGACCCCACCTCTGACGTTGGCGTGTCCGGCGCTCAGGCTTACATCCTGGAGAAGGTGCCTGAGTGGGTCGGCAAGTACGGCGAGAAGGCCGCTTACTTCTGCACCAACGACGCGCACACCGAGCCCCTGCTGAAGCAGCTGCTGGAATACGGCGGTTACTTCATCGAGGCTGACCTGCCCTCTCCCCTGATGGGCTATCCCGGCGCTCTGGGTCTGGACCTGACCGAGGAAGCCGGCGATTTCGAGAAGATCCTGGCCAAGGTCGAGTCCGCCATCAATGAAAAGGGCGGCGCCGGCCGTTTCGGCACCTGGGCTTACTCCTATGGCTATACCCTGTCCGCCGGTCTGGCCCAGCACGCAAAGAACGTCATCGACGGCACTGCCGAGCTGACCGACATGGACGATGTTGCTTCCGCCCTGCAGAAGTACTCTCCCAAGGCTGAGTGGAACGGCGCCGGCTATACCAACGCTACCACCGGCGTCAAGTCCGAGAACGTGTTCCTGATCTATCAGGATACCTACATCATGGGCGATCCCGGCAAGTTCATGGGCAACGCTGAGGTGGAGATCCCCGAGAAGTACTTCACCATCAGCTGACATCGCTTTTGTAAAGCACAAGGTATAGGACAGGGGGGAGGGAATCCTCCCCCCTGTTTACTTTTAGGTAGGGTATATTATGGAAAATAAGAATGCTCCCCTGTTGGAGATGCGCAACATCCAGAAGGACTTCTTCGGAAACCAGGTGTTGACGGACATCAACTTCACGCTGAAAGAGGGCGAGGTGCTGGGTCTGGTCGGCGAAAACGGCGCCGGCAAGAGCACCCTGATGAAAATCCTGTTCGGCATGGACGTGATCCGCGAGACCGGCGGTTATAAGGGCGACGTCCTTATCAACGGCGAGAAGATGACCTTCAATACGCCGTTTGACGCACTGAAGGCCGGTATCGGCATGGTGCACCAGGAATTTTCCCTGATCCCGGGCTTTACCGCCACGGAAAATATTCTGCTCAACCGTGAGCCGAAAAAGAAAAACGTCATCTCAGAAGTGTTCGGCGACAGAATGGACACTCTCAACTATAAGGAAATGGATGCGCGCGCCAAGAGCGCCATCGAAAAAATGGGCGTGGAGATCGACCAGAAAATGGTCATCAGCAGCATGCCCGTGGGCCACAAGCAGTTTACCGAGATCGCCCGTGAGCTCAGTAAGGAAAACCTGAAGCTGCTGATCCTGGACGAGCCCACTGCCGTGCTGACGGAGAAAGAGGCCGACGCGCTGCTGGACTCCATCCGCGGTATGTCCGCACGGGGCATCGCGGTCATCTTCATCACCCACCGCCTCCATGAGATCCTGTCCGTCTGCGACAAGGTGGTCATCATGCGCGACGGCTATGTGGTCAAGGACACCCCCGCCAAGGAGACGGACGTGTCCGACATCACCAAATGGATGGTGGGCCGCAATGTGGAAAGCGGCGCCGCGGCCCAGGACATCAAGATCGATCCCGATGCCAAGACCATCATGTCCATCCGCAAGCTGTGGGTGGATATGCCCGGCGAGATCGTCCGCAACGTGAACCTTGACATCAAGGAAGGCGAGATCCTGGGCATCGGCGGTCTGGCCGGTCAGGGCAAGCTGGGCATCCCCAACGGTATCATGGGCCTGTATGAGGCCGGCGGCACCGTGGAGTTTGACGGCAAGCCCATTGCCCTGAACAGTCCCCGCAGGTGCCTGGATGCTTCTCTAGCCTTCGTGTCGGAGGATCGCCGGGGCGTGGGCTTGCTGCTGGACGAGTCTCTGGAGTGGAACGTGGCCTTCCCCGCCATGCAGATCCACAACAAGTTCCTGAAGAAGCGCCTGTTCTTCACCTGGCGCGACGAAAAGGCCATTCACGAGGTCACGCAGAAATACATCGACGAGCTGCAGATCAAGTGCACCAGCTCTCTGCAGAAGGCGAGAGAGCTGTCCGGCGGCAACCAGCAGAAGATTTGTCTGGCAAAGGCGTTCGCGCTGGAGCCCCGCTTCCTGTTTGTCTCCGAGCCCACCCGCGGCATCGACGTCGGCGCGAAGGCTTTGGTGCTGGAGGCGCTGAAAAAGTTCAACCGCGAGAGCGGCATCACCGTGGTGATGATCTCCTCCGAGCTGGAGGAGCTGCGCCAGACCTGTGACCGGATCGCCATCGTCTCCGGCGGCAAGATCGCCGGTATCCTGCCGGCTGACCACAGTGCCGAGGAATTCGGCATGCTGATGGTCAGTCAGGTGAAGTAAGGAGGACAAGATGGGCAAAAATGTAACGACGAGTCTTGGCAACAAGACGAAATTTGCACAACTGGTGGATAGCTTCGGCCTGCCCCGCCTGATCATTACGGGCTTTTTGCTGCTGCTGTTCATCGCGGCGCCTATCGTAGGAGCGGACTTTACCACCCAGCTGACCAACACCATCACCCGCTTCAGCTGGAACGCCGTTCTGGTGCTGGCCATGGTTCCCATGATCCACTCCGGCTGCGGCCTGAACTTCGGCCTGCCTCTGGGCATCATTTCCGGCCTGCTGGGCGCCACGCTGTCCATCGAGCTGGGCTTTACCGGCTTTGCCAGCTTCATTATGGCCATTCTGATCTCCACCCCCTTCGCGCTGCTGTTCGGCGGCGGCTACGGCTGGCTGCTGAACAAGATCAAGGGCGGCGAGATGATGGTCGCCACCTATGTGGGCTTCTCCTCGGTGTCCTTCATGTGCATGATGTGGCTGCTGCTGCCGTATCACAGCCCCACCATGGTCTGGGGCTTCGCCGGTACCGGCCTGCGTACCGTCGTCTCCCTGGAGGGCTTCTATGATAAGGCCTTGGCCAACTTCCTGATGATCGACCTGAACGAGGCTCTGGGTATCAATCTGGTGATCCCCACCGGAAGCCTGCTGTTCTTCGCGCTGCTGGCCTTCCTGATGTGGGCGTTCCTGCACACCAAGACCGGCACCGCCATGACCGCCGTGGGCTCCAACCCCGCCTTCGCCAAGGCTGCCGGCATCAACGTGGACAAGATCCGCCTGATCTCCGTGGTCATGTCCACCTGGCTGGGCGCCGTGGGCATCCTGGTGTACGAGCAGGGCTTCGGCTTCATCCAGCTGTACATGGGCCCCTTCTGGATGGCAATGCCCGCCGTGGCCGCCATTCTGATCGGCGGCGCCTCGGTAAACAAGGCGTCTATCGCCAACGTGATCATCGGTACGTTCCTCTATCAGGGCATCGTCACCATGACCCCCACGGTCATGAACTCCGCCTTCCACATGGACATGTCCGAGGTCATCCGTATCGTTGTCTCCAACGGTATGATCCTGTACGCTCTGACCAGAAAGACTGAAAGGGGGCGCTGAGCATGAAAGGAAAACGGAAGAATTTCAGCCCTGTGGGCATTGTCCGCGACAACTCGGTGCCCGTGCTGTTTATTATCATCTGCCTGATCATGATCCCGCTGTCCGGCTTTTCGCCCAGCTATGTGCTCAATGAAGTCATGACCCGCCTGGGCCGCAACTCCTTCATGATCCTGAGCCTGCTGATCCCCATCATGGCCGGTATGGGTCTGAACTTTGGTATGACCCTGGGCGCCATGGCCGGTGAGATCGGCCTGATCCTGGTGGCCGACTGGCAGATCTGGGGCATCCCCGGTCTGATCCTGGCGGCAATCATCTCCATTCCCATCTCCGTGCTGCTGGGCCTGATGTGCGGCAAGATCCTGAACCGGGCCAAGGGCCGTGAGATGATCACCAGCTACTTCATCGCCTTCTTTATGGGCGGTGTGTATCAGTTGGTGGTGCTGTACATGATGGGCCCCATTATCCCCATCGCCCATAACTCTCTGAAGCTGCCCCGCGGCTACGGTATCCGCAATACCGTCAGCCTGCTGCCCATGCGCCAGAGCATTGATAACGCCCTGGCCGTCTATGTGGGCGGCGTGAAGATCCCTGTGCTGACCCTGATCATCATCGCGCTGGCCTGCCTGTTCATCGTCTGGTTCCGTAAGACCAAGCTGGGTCAGGATATGCGCGCCGTGGGCCAGGATATGGAAGTGGCGCGTGACGCCGGTATCAACGTGGAGCGCACCCGTATCATCTCCATCGTCATGTCCACCGTGTTCGCCGGTTTCGGCATGATCATCTATCTGCAGAACATGGGCAACTTCCCCACCTATACCGCCCATACCAATGTGGGTATGTTCTGCATCGCGGCGCTGCTGGTGGGCGGCGCGTCCGTGGAAAAGGCGTCCATCGGCAATGTGTTCCTGGGCGTTATCCTGTTCCATACCATGTTCGTGGTGGCGCCCTTTGCCGGTACCAAGATCACTGGCGACTCCATGATCGGCGAGTATTTCCGCGTATTCATCTCTTACGCCGTTATCACGGTCGCACTGGTCATGTACGAGGCCAAGAAGCGCAAGTCCCAGAGCATGCTGGGCCAGATGCTGGCTCAGGCCCAGCTGGAAGAGGAGGGTAAGACGGAATGAAAGCACGCAAATGGATCATCCGGATCGCCGCCATCGTAGTGCTGATCGTGATCGGCATCATCATGAGCATCATTGGCCGCGGCCATACCATCTATCTGGACAACAAGACCCTGGAATACGAGGGCCAGACCTACAAGGCCCCCTATAAGGTGACGGTCACCGTGGACGGTGAGCAGCTGACCAAGCTGTACGACAAGGAGCGCGGCTCCACCACCTGCCTGGGCCAGACCTTTACCGTGACGCTGGAGGTCATGGAGACCAAGAACGGTGCGGAAGAAGTCCAGACCTACAAGATCCCCATCCCCAAGAACATGGACGGCGTCATCATCAACATCCCCGGTTATCTGGCCGGGCTGCCTGAGGAAGCATATCTGACGGAGTTCGTCCCGGTCGTGACCGAGGAACCCGATGAGGAGGATCCCTCCACCGGCGACGATCTGATCCCCGGCAGCGAGGACACCACGCTTCCCGACGCGTAATAACGATCTGATACAGCCCATGCTGCCCGCATGGGCTGTATCAGCCTTGTCATTTCAATTTGGAGGTAAATACTATGGCAGTTTTATCCGGACTGAAGCCCGAAAAGGTATTCGAGTATTTTGAAAAGCTTTGCTCTGTGCCTCACGGCAGCGGCAACACCAAGATCATCAGCGATATGTGCGTGGGCTTCGCCAGGGAGCTGGGCCTGCGGTACCGGCAGGAGAGCTGCAACAACGTCATCATCTGGAAGGACGCTTCCGCGGGGTATGAGAGCGCCGCGCCCATCATTTTGCAGGGCCATATCGACATGGTCTGCGCCAAGACCGACGACTGCGCCAAGGACATGACCGCGGAGGGTCTCGACCTGCGGACGGACGGCGAATGGGTGTGGGCCGACAAGACCTCGCTGGGCGGCGACAACGGCATCGCCGTGGCCATGATCCTGGCCATCCTGGCGGACGACACGCTGGCCCATCCGCCCATCGAGGCGGTGTTCACCGTGGACGAGGAGGTGGGCATGGACGGCGCCTTCGCGCTGGACTGCTCCGACCTGAAGGGCAGGAAGCTGCTGAATCTGGACTCCGAGATGGAGGGCGTATTCACGGTGTCCTGCGCGGGCGGACTGCGGGCGGACTGCCATCTGCCCGGCGCTATGGAGCCGGTGGACGGCATGAGCGGCTATACCGTTACGCTCTCCGGCCTGCAGGGCGGCCACTCCGGCGCGGACATCCATCTGGGCCGGGCCAGCGCCAACCAGCAGATGGGCCGGGTGCTGTACAGCGCCATGGAGCGCTTTCACGGTCTGCGGCTGGCGGCGGTCTCCGGCGGCCAGTTCGACAACGTGATCTGCTCCCGCTGCGACGCGGCGGTGGCCATCCCCGCCGGAAAAGAGGCGGCGTTTGAGGCGTTCATCGCGGAATTCGACGCCATCCTGAAAAACGAATACGCCGGCTGCGACGACGGCATCTCCCTGACCTGCGGCAAGGCCGACGTGACCGCCGCCATCAGCGAGGTCACCACCAACCTGATGCTGCACACGCTGCTGGCGCTGCCCCAGGGCGTGCAGGCCATGAGCGTGGACTTCCCCGGCCTGACCCAGACCTCCCTGAACATGGGCGTGCTGAAGCTGGAGGAGGACGGCCTGTATATCACCTTCTCCATCCGCTCCAGCATCGCCTCCCAGAAGGAGATGCTGGCCCAGCGGGTCCACTCCATTGTGGAGTTCGCCGGAGGTACCGTCACCGAGCGGGGCAGGTACCCCGGCTGGCAGTATGAGCGGAACTCGCAGTTCCGGGACACGGTGCTGGCGGCCTATCACGACCTGACCGGCAAGGAGGGCGTGGTGGAGGCCACCCACGGCGGCCTGGAGTGCGGTCTGCTGATCGAGAAGATCCCCGGACTGGACGCCATCTCCATGGGGCCAGAGCTGCACGACGTACACTCTGTCCGGGAACGGCTGAATGTGCCCTCCACCGAACGGGTATACGCGCTGGTGTGCGAGATCCTCAAGCGCAGCAGATGACCGGCGACCACAATATCTGGTGCATCCGCCCTGCAAAACGATGCGTTTTGCAGGGCGGATGCCTTTTTATTGCAATTTTTGCAAGACAGCCGCCAAAAGGCATGGGCTTTCGCGGCAATAGAAATATGGATATCTCCGTGCATATCCCGCATAAAACCGAAGAATCACCCGGCCAAACCGGAAGAAAACTCGCGCGGCGATCCGCGGTGTAAAGACTTTGCAAAAATTAAAATGAATTTTTCTTCATTTTGACTTGCAAAAAACGGGGCGCGGGAGTATAATACGTCCGTTGAATCCGTTTGGCCGCGGCGCGCGGCACAATTAAAGCGAGGAGAGTATATCATGAAAAAGTTTTTTGCACTGATCCTGGCGCTGGTCATGGCTCTGAGCCTGGTGGCCTGCGGCGGCGGCAGCAACGGCGATAACGGCGGCAGCGACGTCAAGGCCAAGCTGCGCTTCGTCACCGGCGGCGAGTCCGGCACCTATTACGCCTTCGGCAGCGTTATCGCTCAGCATGCCACCAACAACGCCGGTGTCGACGTGGTCGGCCTGGTGGGCAACGGCTCCCAGTCCAACGTGCAGGAGCTGCAGGACGGCAACGCCGAGATGGCCTTCTGCCAGTCCGACGTAATGGCTTACGCCTATAACGGCACCAACATCTTTGAGGAGCACGGCAAGGTGGACTGCTTCTCCACCGTGGCCGCCCTGTACATGGAGCAGGTGCAGATCGTCACCGTTGATCCCACCATCAAGACCGTGGCCGACCTGGAGGGCAAGAAGGTCTCCGTGGGCGCCGCCGGTTCCGGTGTGTATTTCAACGCCAAGGACATCCTGACCGCTTACGGCCTGGGCGATGTCAACGAGAACGATGAGTTTACCCAGATCAACGCCACCTATCAGTCCTTTGGCGACAGCGCCAACGACCTGAAGGACGGCAAGATCGACGCCGCCTTTATCGTGGCCGGCGCTCCCACCACTGCTGTTACCGACCTGGCTACCACCAAGGACGTGCATCTGGTCAGCCTGGATGACGAGCATATCGCCAAGCTGCTGGAGACCTCCGACTACTACACCAAGACCGTCATCCCCAAGGATGTGTACGGTCTGGATGAGGATGTGACCACCGTGGCCGTGGCCGCTGTGATCCTGGCCCGCAACGATGTGTCTGAGGATGCCATCTATGCCCTGACCGCCGACATCTTTGACAACGCCGCTGATCTGGTCAGCAGCCACGCCAAGTACGGCGAGCTGAGCCTGGAGTTCGGTTCCTCCATCACCTCCGTGCCGTATCACCCCGGCGCCGCCAAGTACTTTGCCGAGAAGGGCTTCACCGTTCAGTAAAAGCTGTACGGAACATTAACAGGAAAAACCTCTATTGAGACTACGGCGGGCCCGTCCCGCCGTAGTTCTCGCTGTTCTTTGGCATAGCATCCCCAAAACCACACCAAGGAGATCCACTATGAAGCTATTCAAAAAACGGGTCGAAGAGGCCCCGGCTGTCGATACCTCCGCCGCCTCCGGCGAGGATATGGCAGCCGATCTGGACGCGGTGATGCGCAAATATGACCGCGAATCCAACACCCGTATCTGGGACGGCCCCCTCCGCTGGATCACCGGCGGGCTGATGGCGGCGTTCTCTCTGTACTGCATCGCAATGACCCTGTGGTCCACGGCTCTGCCGGAGACCCGTTTGAGCCTGTTCCTGGCCTGCATCGTATTCATCGGTTTTCTGACCTATCCCATCAAGAAGGGCCATGTGAAGGTCAACTTCATGCCCTGGTATGATATCGTGCTGATGCTGGTGGGCACCGGCTGCTTCCTGTATTTCGCTTTCAACGCCATGACGCTGATCAAGCTGGCCACCCGCATCGAGCCCATCCATGTGGTCATCGGCGCGGTGGGCATCCTGATCCTGCTGGAGCTGTGCCGCCGCTGCGTGGGCCTGCCCATTCTGTGCGTGGTAGGCGTGCTGCTGGTGTACACCTTCTACAACCAGCTCAGTTGGAATCCCGACTTTTATCAGGCGCTGAAGAACATCATCTATAAGCTGTTCTATACCACCAACGGTGTCATCGGCACCCCCGTCAACGTCTGCTATACCTACATCGTTCTGTTCATCATCTTCGGCGCGTTCCTGGAGCGCACCGGTATCGCCAACTTCTTCATCAGCTTCGCCAACCGCATCGCCGGTTGGTCCAGCGGCGGCCCCGCCAAGGTGGCGGTCATCTCCTCCGCCCTGTGCGGCATGGTGTCCGGCTCCTCCGTGGGCAACACCGTTACCACCGGCTCGGTCACCATCCCCATGATGAAGAAGACCGGCTATAAGCCGGAGTTTGCCGGCGCTGTCGAGGCGGCTGCCTCCACCGGCGGCCAGATCATGCCTCCCATCATGGGCGCTGCCGCCTTCCTGATGGCGGAGTACATGGGCCTACCCTATAAGGATGTGGCAGTCAAGGCCATCCTGCCCGCCGTGCTGTACTTCACCGGTATTTTCATCGCTGTTCACCTGGAGGCCAAGAAGCTGGGCCTGAAGGGTCTGTCCCGGGACGAAATGCCCGCCTGGAAGGATCTGGGCCGCAAGAGCTATCTGCTGCTGCCGCTGATCCTGCTGGTGTGGCTGGTATCCTCCGGCGCAAAGACCATGCAGTTCTCCGCCGCCGTCTCCATTCTGGCCGCCGTCGTTGTGGGCTTCCTGAATAAAGATGAACGCCTGACCCCCAAGAAGATCTTCGAGGCACTGGAAGCCGGCGCCCGCGGCGCCATCACCGTCGGCGTGGCCTGCGCCGTGGCCGGTATGATCGCCGGCTGCATCACCGTCACCGGTCTGGCCTCCATCCTGATCAACGGCATCGTAGGTCTGGCTGGCAACGCCACCATTATCGGTCTGGTGCTGACCATGGTCTGCTGCATTATCCTGGGCATGGGCGTTCCTACTACCGCCAACTACTGCATCATGGCCTCCACCTGCGCCCCGATCCTGATCAAGATGGGCATCCCCGTGGTGGCCGCCCATTTCTTCGTGTTCTACTTCGGCATCGTGGCGGACATCACGCCTCCTGTGGCGCTGGCTGCCTACGCGGGCTCCGCTATCGCCAAATCCGACCCCATGAAGACCGGCCTGAACGCCACGAAGCTGGCGATCGCCGCGTTTATCGTCCCCTACATCTTTGCCTACTCCCCTGCCCTGCTGTTTGAGAACATCTCCGGCTGGTGGGAGGTAACCCAGATCTGCATCAGCGCCCTGCTGGGCATCTTCGGCATCGCGGCGGCCCTCAATGGGCATCTGTATAAGAAGCTGTCCTGGGTCTTCCGCATCCTGCTGGCGGTCGGCGGTCTGGGCATGATGATCCCCGGTACGCTCACCGACGTGGCAGGCCTGGCGCTGGTGGCCGTTGTCGTGGTCGTACAGTACCTCTCTGCCAAGCGTGAAAAAGCAACGATCAAATGATCTCCTTTCTGTGAAAAGGCCCGTCGTTCTCGGCGGGTCTTTTTCGTGATAACGCGGGAATGCGGCAGACATATTACCCCGGGAAAGTTCAAAAACGGCATTGTGCAAAATGCCAAGGGCGAAATCGGATGAACTAATATGAGAAATCTGACGCAAAACGCGCAAAATTGGAGAAAAACAGAAAGAGACAGCAAAATTTATTCCTGTTTTTTGCAAAAACGTTTCAGAAAAAAATTCTTATGTCAGAATTAAGCTGCGCTTATGTTCCAAGAACAACACATTTCTGGCAAAAATCTGAAATGTGATTGCGAAAACAGCCGCCGATTCCGGATTTTACGGGATGTTGAACGAAAAAATGTTTTTATGCAAATCGACGAAAAAATCGTACAAAAATTATTTTTCACTGAAAAATAATTTGAAAACTTGACGGAAAAAGTAGGTTTTTATTATAATATAGTGCGGAACAAAAATGAAAGATTCCCCATCCGGGGAAGAAAGAGGAAAACACATTATGGAAAAGTATCTGGTCATAGCCACATTTATTGGCTCGATCATCGCGCTGCTGTTCGCGTTCATCACGGGCAAGCGCGTCCTGAGCTTTGACGAGGGCACCCCTCTGATGAGCAAGATCTCCCGCTCCATCCGCGAGGGCGCCAACGCGTACCTGAAGCGGCAGTACACCGTGGTGGGCATCTTCTTTGCCTGCATGATCGTGGTGCTGTGCATCATGGCAGCCTGCGGTCTGCTGACCTGGTTCGTGCCCTTCGCCTTCCTGACCGGCGGCTTCTTCTCCGGCCTCTCTGGCTTCGTGGGCATGCGCATCGCCACCAAGGCCAACTGCCGCACCGCCAACGCCTGCCGCGACGGCCTGAATAAGGGCCTGCGCGTGGCGTTCTCCGCCGGCTCCGTCATGGGCTTCACCGTGGTGGGTCTGGGCCTGCTGGACATCAGCGTGTGGTTCATGCTGCTGCGCTTCGTGTTCAAGCTGGATGCCGCCAATATCACCAGCGCCATGCTGACCTTCGGTATGGGCGCCAGCTCCATGGCCCTGTTCGCCCGTGTGGGCGGCGGTATCTTCACCAAGGCCGCCGACGTGGGCGCCGACCTGGTGGGCAAGGTGGAAGCCGGTATCCCCGAGGACGACCCCCGCAACCCCGCCGTCATCGCCGATAACGTGGGCGACAACGTGGGCGACGTGGCCGGTATGGGCGCTGACCTGTACGAGAGCTATGTAGGCTCCATCATCTCCGCCTCCGCCCTGGGCGTGGCCGCCTTCTCCGGCGAGGCCTTCAAGGCCATGGCCATCCCCATGGTCATGGCAGCTGTGGGCATCATCTGCTCCATCATCGGCTCCTTCTTCGTCAAGACCGAGGAGAACGCCGACCAGCGTACCCTGCTGAAGGCCTTGTCCCGCGGCACCAACCTGGCCGCCGTGCTGATCGCCATCATCTCCTTCTTCCTGGTGTGGAAGCTGCTGGGCATCGAGCACTGGGGCCTGTATGTGGCCATTCTGTCCGGCCTGGTGGCCGGCGTGCTGATCGGCAAGGCCACCGAGTACTACACCTCCGACACCTATAAGCCCACCCAGGAGCTGAGCAGCAAGAGCCAGACCGGCTCCGCCACCATCATCATCGGCGGTCTGGGCCTGGGCATGCTGTCCACCGCACTGCCCATCATCATCGTGGCCGTCTGCATCCTGCTGGCCTTCTTCCTGTCCGGTGGTTCCACCAACGCCAGCATGGGCCTGTACGGCATCGCTCTGGCTGCCGTCGGCATGCTGAGCACCCTGGGCATCACCCTGGCCACCGATGCCTATGGCCCCGTGGCCGACAACGCCGGCGGCATCGCCGAGATGGCCGGCCTGGAGCCGGAGGTCCGTCAGCGCACCGACGCGCTGGACTCCCTGGGCAACACCACCGCCGCCACCGGCAAGGGCTTCGCCATCGGCTCCGCTTCCCTGACCGCTCTGGCTCTGCTGGTTTCCTATGTGAACATCGTCCAGACCCGCACGAGCGAGGTGCTGGACTTCACCCTGACCAAGCCGTCTGTTCTGGTTGGTATGTTCGTTGGCGCGATGCTGACGTTCGTGTTCTCTGCCCTGACGATGAGCGCCGTGCAGAAGGCTGCCGAGTCCATCGTGGTGGAGGTTCGCCGTCAGTTCCGCGAGATCACCGGCATCATGGAAGGCAAGACCGACCCTGAGTACGGCAAGTGCGTGGCTCTGTGCACCAAGGGCGCTCTGCATGAGATGGTCGCTCCCGCTCTGCTGGCCGTCATCGTGCCCATCATCACCGGCCTGATCCTCGGCCCCAC
>USAT01000049.1 GCA_900552725.1 uncultured Eubacteriales bacterium
CCGGGCCGCCCGGGATCAGCGCCGCGCCGCCATGGACGAGGATGTCCGCCAGTGGCACGACGAGGTGCAGGAGAACCGCCTCCGGGCCCAGGAAAACCGGGAGAAGCTCCAGGAGAAGCTGACCCAGCTCCGTCAGCGGATCGACCGGTATCTGTAAAAAAGCTTGCGGTATGGGCCGCGTTATGATACCATAAAGATATCCCGCCCGCTTCCGGGCATTGATTCAAAAGGAACAAATACATATGAATATAAAAATTTCCGCAGACAGCACCTGCGACCTGTCCCCCGAGCTGATCGCCCGCTATGACATCGGCATCTCGCCCCTGTACATCGTCCGGGACGGCGAATCCCTGGTGGATGGCGTGGACATCACCCCCGACGAGATCTACGCCCATGTAGAGAAGGGCGGCAGCATGTGCTCCACGGCGGCGGTGTCGGTGTACGACTATGTGGAGTTCTTCCGCAAGGAGCTGGAGAGCGCCGACGCGGTGGTGCACTTCCACATCTCCGGCGAGATGTCCGCCTGCTATCAGAACGCCTGCATCGCGGCGACGGAAGTGGGCAATGTCTACCCCGTGGACGCCCGCAATCTCTCCACCGGCATCGGATTGCTGGTGCTGGAGGCGGCGGAGCTGGCCCAAAAGGGCGAGCTGACCGCCCAGGAGATCCAGAAGCGGATGAACCAGCGGCGTGAGTTGCTGGACGTCAGCTTCGTGGTGGAGCAGTTGGGCTATCTCCGCAAGGGCGGCCGCTGCTCCAGCGTGGCGGCTCTGGGCGCCAATGTGCTGTCCCTGCGGCCCTGCATCCAGGTGAAGGACGGCAAGATGGGCGTGGGCAAGAAGTACCGGGGCGCCTATCAGAAGTGCCTGCTGCAATACGTGAAGGAGCGCCTGGAGGGCCACGACGACATCGACCTCCACCGCATTTTCATCACCGAGTCCGGCGGCTTCACACCGGAGGAGGTGGCCCAGGTGGCCGAGGCGGTGCGGAGCTATCAGCCCTTTGAAGAGGTGCTGCACACCCGCGCCGGCTGCACGGTCTCCAGCCACTGCGGTCCCCGCACGCTGGGTATTCTGTACTTCCACACGAAATGACAAAGAAAGAACACCCCCGCGGGGGTGTTCTTTCTTTGTCATTGGTGCGGTAAAACATTGTAGGGGCGGACAGAGTCGTCCGCCCCTACGATTTTTATCTTTTGCTGTTACTCCGGTTCTCTTAGCGCCACGGCCTCCTCGGTGAAGGGGGTGTCCTGCAGATCCAGCAGCTTGGTGGTCAGCAGGCGGGAGAAGTTGGTCATCACCCCTGTGGACAGCACGAAGCTGTTCACGTCCGCCTGATCCGCCGTGTCCGCCGCCAGAAGCTGGGCGGCCATGCCCTCCACCATGGATACGAAGATCCGGGCCGAGTCGGTGTACTGCTCCACAAAGGCCTCGTAGGTCTTTTTGACCTCCTCCTCCGTCAGTCCGTTGGGCAGGATCTTCTGGATCTCCGACATGGTCAGGCTCTGCTTCAAGGCACAGATCATGATGAGATAGGCGATGTGGATGCGGTTATACTTCTTCTTTTCCGGCGCGGGCATCAGCTTCATGCGCACATAGTTGTTGATGGCGCTGGTGGTGATGATCTGCTCCTCCTTCTCCTTCCTGGGCAGGAAGGGGAGGTAGCGGCTCAGCAGCGTCAGCACCTGATCCATATAAAGGCCCAGCGTGGGAATCTGCTCCCAGGTGGGCAGGCGATAGTGCTGCAGATAGTGGCTCCACCGCCGCAGCTTGCCGGCCACCAGCCGGGAATCGTATTTTTCGTGCATGTGTCTCCCTCTCTCCGGATGCGTATTTACCAGAAGTATAACACATACTGTGAAAAATGACAAGTCAAACCGCGCCACGGTATTGACATGTCTCAAAAAGTCGATATAATAATATGCATCATTAGATACAAACGAGGTATTCATTATGTCCTTTGCCATCTCCACCGATACTTCCGCCAATCTGCCCACCGCGGAGCTGCAATGGCACCAGTTATACCTGCTGCCCTTTTCCTATATTGTCGACGATGTCGAGCACCAGTGCCTCGACCTGACCGCCTTTGACGGCGACGCCTACTATGAAATGCTGCGCCATACCCCCGCCAGCACCTCCATGATCTCCATGGATCAGTACCGCCGGTTGTGGGAGCCCCTGCTGCAGGAGGGCCAGGACGTGCTGCATGTGGGCATGTCCTCCGGCATCAGCGGCGCGTACCAGTCGGCGGTGATGGCCGCCCGTGAGCTGCGTGAGGCGTATCCCGATCGCCGCCTGGTGGTGTTCGATACCCGCGCCGCCTCGCTGGGCGAGGGCATCCAGGTGCTCCACGCCGCCACCTGCCGCGAGGCGGGCTATCCCCTGGACGAGACGGTGCGTGAGCTGACGGAGCTGCGTCCCCGCATCCGCCAGATCTTCACCGTGGACGACCTGATGCACCTGCGCCGGGGCGGCCGCGTGTCCGCCGTGTCCGCCGCCGTGGGCACCGCGCTGCGGATCAAGCCCCTGCTGAAGGGGGACGAGGCGGGCCGCATCGTGGTGTTCGGCAAGGTGCAGGGCCGCAAGCGTTCCGTCCGGGCTCTGGCCGACAACTTCGCCGCCAATGCCGAGCTGCTGGGCCGCTGGCCCGTGGGCATCGCCCACGCCGGATGCCGGGACGAGGCCCTGGCCCTGGCCGCCATGCTGAAGGTGCATGACCCCAAGGCCCGTATCATCGTGGTGGACTACGAGCCCGTCACCGGCAGCCATGTGGGCCCCGGCGCGCTGGCCATGTTCTATGTGGCCAAGGAGCCGTGGCCTTCGGCTATTTGCTGAACATCTGCCGCCTCTCTCCGGCGGACTTTGTGCGTCCTGCCCATAGACACGGCCCCAGGGATAAGCCTATAATAACAGTAGACTTTTGAAAGGGAGAAAACATCGTATGATGCTTCGCGCCTGTTGTGATAGCTGTCTGTCCATGTGTTGCATGGGCACGCTTCGCTGTGCGCTGGAAGGTCATACGGTTTCCCACCGCGTCGAGAAATAGGCGCGGAAGGTGTGTTGATTCACGCAGAGGGTGTATGAGCTTCATACACCCTCTGTTTTTTTGCGCATAGCATGAGACGAATGAAAAAAAGATCATTATAGAGAAAAGAAAGGACAGATCTTATGGCCATCTATCATTCCGTATCCCAGCTTGTGGGCAATACCCCCCTGCTGAGCGTGGACAACTACGGCCGCCGGCGTCAACTGGACGCCGCCATCCTGGTAAAGCTGGAGCGCTTCAACCCCGCGGGAAGCGCCAAGGACCGCGTCGCCCTGGAGATGCTGGATCAGGCGGAGGCCACCGGCGCGCTGCAGCCCGGCGGCACCGTCATCGAGCCCACCTCCGGCAATACCGGCATCGGCCTGGCGGCCATGGCCGTGGCCCGGGGCTATCACGTGATCCTCACCATGCCCGCCTCCATGAGCGCCGAGCGCCGTGCGCTGCTGAAGGCCTACGGCGCGGAGCTGGTGCTGGTGGCGGAGGGCGGCATGGCCGGTGCCGTGGCCAAGGCGGAGGAGCTGGCCGCCTCCATCCCCAACAGCTTCATCCCCGGCCAGTTCGATAACCCCGCTAACCCCGCCGCCCACTATAAGACCACCGGCCCGGAGATCTGGCGGGATACCGAGGGCCATGTGGACATCTTCGTGGCGGGCGTGGGCACCGGCGGCACCATCAGCGGCACCGGCCGCTATCTGAAGGAGCAAAACCCCAACGTCCGTATCGTGGCGGTGGAGCCCGCCGCCTCACCCCTGCTGAGCCAGGGCCACGCGGGCCCTCACGGCTTGCAGGGCATCGGCGCCAACTTCGTCCCCGGCAACTATGACGCCAGCCTGGTGGACGAGATCGTCACCGTCACCGACGAGGACGCCTATCACACCGGCCGCCTGCTGGCCCGTACCGAGGGTATCATGGCCGGCATCACCTCCGGCGCGGCCCTGTGGGCCGCCGATGAGCTGGCCCGCCGCCACGAGAACAAGGGCAAGACCATCGTGGCTCTGCTGCCGGACGATGGCAGCCGTTACCTGTCCACACCCCTTTGGTCGGAGGAATAATCATGTACGAGGATCATATCTGCACCGCGGCCAAGATCATGGCCGAGACCATGAAAAACGCCGATATCCCCATGTATGGCGCGCGCCTGCGCCTGCCGGAGCGCAAGGCCATCATCGCCCTGCTGAAGGAGATGCGCCAGCTGCTGTTCCCCGCCTACTTCGGCGACCCCGCCCTGATGACCCTGGCGGCGGCGGACTACGCCGCGCTGCTGCTGGAGCGGATCGAGACCGGCCTTGCCAAGCAGATCGCCCTGGCCCTGCCGGTGGAGCAGGAGGATCAGGCGCCCCGCATCGCCCGGGAGGTGGTGGATCAACTGCCCCGCATCCAGAAGCTGCTGCTGACGGATATCGACGCCATCTTTGACGGCGACCCCGCCGCCCAGAACCGGGAGGAGATCGTCCTGGCCTATCCGGGCCTGTTCGCCATCTTCGCCTACCGGGTCAGCCACGAGCTGTACCTGCGCCATGTGCCCACCATCCCCCGCATGATGTCCGAGTATGCCCACAGCCGCACCGGTATCGACATCCACCCCGGCGCACAGATCGGCAGCTACTTTTTCATCGACCACGGCACCGGCATCGTGGTGGGCGAGACCACCGTCATCGGCGACCATGTGAAGCTGTACCAGGGCGTGACACTGGGCGCCCTCAGTCCCCGGGGCGGCCGCGCCCACAGCAGCGGCAAGCGCCATCCCACCGTGGGCGACGGCGCCACCATCTACTCCGGCGCCTCCATCTTCGGCGGCGAGACCACCATCGGCGAGAACGCCGTGGTAGGCGGCAACGCCTTCCTGACCGAGTCGGTGGCGGACAACGCCCGCGTGGTGATCCGGCCCCCCGAGACCATCATCCACAATTTATAAGAAAAGGGAGGCCGACGGCCTCCTTTTTTCCTGTCCCGGCATATTCCTCTGTCCGTTCTGCCATACTAAACGGCGAAAAGTCGGGGAGGGGCTGAAACATTTTGCCGTCCTCGTGCGTCTTTACCATAGATTGACAGATTGACAAATGAGGCTGCCTCATGTATGCTGGAAAAAAGCGAAACAGGCAGCCTGCGCGAAAGGAAACCATTATGGCAGAATTACTCGTCAATACCGGGGCCGTCCTGGCCAACTACCGGCGCTATGCCGGCGGTGGTCAGGTGATCCCCGTTCTCAAGGGCAACGGCTACGGCCTGGGCGCACAGCAGCTGCGCGGGCTGCTGGCGAAGGAGGGCGTCACCCTGTTCGCCTGCGCCGCCGTGGAGGAGGCGCTGGAGCTGGCACAGCCGGACACGGAGCTGCTGCTGATGAGCTGCGTCCACGATCCGACGCTGCTGCGCGCCCTGCTCCAGCGGCGGGTGATCCTCTCGGTGGAGAGCCTGGCCCAGGCTCAGGCCATCGACGCCCTGCATATGGACGCCCGGATCCACTTGGCGGTGGACACCGGCTTTGGTCGCTTCGGCTTCCTGCCGGAGCAGGTGCAGGACATGAAGCGGGTCTTTGACCTGCCCAACGTGAAGGTGCAGGGCATCTATTCCCACTTCCGCGGCCCTGCCGCCGCCCTGGCGCAGTTCGCCCGGTTCAGCCGGGTGCTGCTGGAGCTGGACGGCTATCCCGTGGGGCTGCGCCACATCGCCGCCACCCATACGGCGGACGTGCCCCAGTACCGCCTGGACGCGGTACGCATCGGCTCCGGCCTCACCGGCATCGGCGGCGGCACCCCGGCGGCTACGCTGCAGGCCGCCGTATGCACCGTGCACCGCCTGAAGAAGGGCGACCGGGTGGGCTATGGCGACGCCCTGCTGCGCCGGGATACGGAGATCGCCGTCCTGGATGTGGGCACAGCGGACGGCGCGTTCACCTACCGCTACCGGGGCCTCCGGGCCTGCTGGCAGCAGCGGAAACGCTGGGTCACCATCAACGGCACCCGCGTCCCGGTCATCAGCCCACCGGGCATGACCCATACCCTGGTGGATGTGACGGGCCTTGGCTGCCGCCCCAGCGACGTGGCGGTGATCCCCCACGACCTGGTGCTGACCAGCCCCAGCGTCCCCCGCCGGTATACAGAGGAATGAAAAAAGCGCCGCGGACGGCTGTCCGGATGGCTATAAGAATGGAATAGTATAATTTCTTTATTACAGAAAGCGGCATGACCGAAGTCATGCCGCTTTCTATTTTACCGGATTTGATTCAAAGGCAAAATTATATCTGAATAGTTCTGCTTACTTTACGGGTTTCCCAAGGTTAGTCCTGCCTCAATTTTAATTTCGCTAGTGGGTATCTCAAGTCCCCAGTTATCCCATCCGAGATGATTGCTTCTGGCAAATAGTTCAATTTTTTCCTGTTCCGGAAACATTTTTGTAATTCCATCAATGACCTCTGTTGGCTTTACACTGTGCGCACCTCTATGAACGGTGACCATTTGCCTGACGTTTCTTGCACCGCGCGGCTGAGGAAACTTGCCTTTCTTAAATGCCAGAACAAACTCTGTCTGGCTAAGTGTATACCGCCCTGGATTGTGAACCATTTTGTCCCACACAAAAGCAATGGTCTTATATTCAAACCCCCAAGCCTCTCCAAGTTCAATGGAATTAGCCATCTGCGGCCCGGTTGTCCACATGAATAAGATACAATCCTCATCGGAAATAGACGCAACATCCAGTTTCTTCAAGTCTTTGAGCTTTATCGTCGGATATTTAAACTCGGCTGAACTTAAAAAGATTTTTTTTTCAAATCCCTCATTTTCGCATTTGATTACAGTTTTGTCATATTGCATTTTTCCGCCATAATCCCATGGTGGGTCTGCGTAAATGACCTGATATTTCTTATCTGGTAAACGCGGATACATATCTTCAAGGGGGTTGACCTTTGTCCGCTTTTTTTGTTGGATGCTATATAACGAATATGCAGTTGTGTTTTTCTTTTGATTGTTCGCCATATGAATCTCCATTTTGCTCACTGATGTTTGTCGTAGACAATTATAGCCTGTAGTCTATTTATAGTCAAGATGTGTGTTACTTATAATCCGTTGTCTTAAAAACGTCAAACGCATACAATTATGTCGAACAGAGAGGTGCTCCTATGATTACAAAGCAGTTTGGAGAGAGGATTCGAGATCTCAGAAATGCCAAAGGTTTGAGCCAAGAAAAATTTGCACTGTCAATCGACATGGATAGAACTTATTATGCTTCTGTAGAGAGCGGTAAGCGAAATGTCTCTATCAATAATATTGATAAGATCGCTCGTGGGTTTGGCGTTTCGCTTGAAGAACTTTTCAAGGGACTATAGGGAGGTTACATATGGCAGGTAATGCACTAAGAAAGAGAGATAACTGGCAAACCGAATCTGGTCCAGGCGGACTTGCGGGCTCTGCCGAAAAAGATTTGATTGCAGCGCTCAGGAAGAATCTTGATTTATCCGTTTATGAGGTCAATGATCACCCAACAGACTTAAAGCACCTGTATGAACATGTAGTACTGTCAGAGAAAACATTATCTGAAATATTCAATCCCAGCAAGGCGGCTATGAAGAATGCGCAAAAAAGAGGCTGGGGTGTATCTCCGGACTTTTCCATTCGCAATAAGAAAAGCGGTAAGATTCTCTTTGGTGAAATAAAACGCCAAGATGGCTGGGTTGAGGGAAAAGAGCCTAGTGCGGGACGCGGTAATGCACATGAGAGAATGTGTAAGCTGTTTACACCTGGACTTATGAAGAAGTATAGAGAGCTAAGCGGAATTACAAGTGAAGATATACTGCCATTCTGGGTCGTGCTGGAGGGGGATATTACCCGTGATCCAAAACGCAACAGAGAAATTGCGTTTTGGTTTGATCAATATGATAAGAACTATTTTATGTGGCGTCCTCAGATGACAGATAAGGATCTTGTCGAGCATTTCAACAAATATCTGAAGCCGTATCTTGATTAAATAGTGTAATAAATATCCTCCGGCTATGCCGGAGGATATTTATTACGCGATAAGTTATAGTCCGTACATGATCATTTCCCAAATCAGCAGGATCTCCGCCAGCAGGCAGAACGCCGCGAACACGAAGAAGATCCCGCCGCCCAACAGGGGCTTGCGGGGCTTATCCTCCCGGATCAGGTCAGGCCGCTTGGGGTCGTAATACCCCGTCACCTGCCGTCCCACGCCCTTATTGCTGCCCCAGTCCTGGTTGCTGGAATAGGTGTAGGTCTTGCCGTCCACTGTGTACTCATAGGTGGGCAGATGAACCGTATACCGGGCCAGCCGGCTGGTGCCGTCCTCCTGATCCTCCCAGCGTTCCACGTTCTCTTCCCGCAGATCCACCACCGTCATGGTGGCGGTGCCGGTATACCGCTGCTTGTCGTCCTCGTAAGCCTTGATGGCGCCCTTTCGATTGCGGAGTCCCAGCCATATCATCAGCGCACACACCACGGCCAGGATCAATGCGGGGATCAGATTTTCCATAGTCTCTCCTCCAAAAGATAGAATCGGGTTCCCTGTAAGATCAGTGTACCGTAAAATTCCCGCCCGGTCAACCGCCTGCGGCAAAAAAAGGACGTGCCCCGGGGGGACACGTCCTTTTTCGCGGTATGTCACTTCTGGATGGCGCTGAAGAAGCCCATCATCTCGTCGGTGTGATCCTCCACATAGCTGGTGAAGGTCACCACGCAGATGTACTGCTCCACCGGGATGCAGACCTGCAGGGACCGGGCGGGGAAGCCGTTGTAGACGGCGGTGGTCAGGATGCTGCTGTACTCGCTGCCCAGAAAGCTGGTGGTCTGGGCGGCGGAGGTCACGTCCTCCATACCGTCGATGCTCTCATAGGCGGCGGTGGCCTGGGCGATGCCCTCGGTCAGAAAGGCGTCCATGTCGATGGCGGTCTTGCCGTCTGTCACCTTGTCCACGGTGATGCTGACCCACTGGCGTCCGTCCTCGGTCATCAGATACATGTCCTGTACCTGGCTGCCCGCCTCCAGCCGCTGGCGCATCTCCGCCACCAGCGCCTCGTCCGTCATGCTGTCCAGGGCGATGTCGTTCAGCGCGGCGATCTCCTCGTCGCTGAGATAGCTGTACGTCTCCGGCGCGGTGCACGTCAGACCCAAAAAGTCACTGGTATACGTCTGGCCCTCCACGCTGCCCCGCTGGAAGGACTTCTGCCCGGCGGCGCAGGCCGTCAGCAGCAGCGCCAGCACCAACAGCATGGCGGGAAATGTTACTCGTTTCACGGGGGTTCCTCCTTTGTCTGCGCGCCGGCCCACAGGGCCGATGCGCGGTGCATATGAAAGAATTATAGTGCAAAACAGCCTTTCCGTCAAGTGAACAGTATTTTCCATGATATTTTTAAGAAGAAAAGGGGCCGAAAGGCCCCTTTTTCTTCTTTTATATGATCTCCGGCACAACGATCTCGCCGCTGCCGCCGCAGTATTTCTCCGTCTCCGCGATGAGCTTGCGGGCGGTGTCCCACAGCAGCTCGTCGGGGGTGGCCTTGTTGCCCTGCACGATGTAGAAAACGTTTTTCGCCGTCTCCTCCACCGCCGTCTTGTTCACCTGCCGGATCTCCAGGCGGCACAGCACCTCGTTGCTGTCGTCGCAGTAGCTGTACTCGTGGGGCGCGACGGGGATGGGCTCGGTCTGGCCCAGGGGCACGAACCGCTCGGTGCCGTCGGTAAAGCGCAGCGTCACGTTGCCGTCCACCTTGTCGATGTTGTGGGCGCCCAGTGCCAGCTTGCTCTCCAGCGACAGCAGGTTGTAGATGTCCACCGCCGTGTTGATGTAGAACATGTCACCCTGGTTCTTCTTCAGCAGCTTGATGAGGTTCTCGCTGGCGGGGATGTTCTTCCGCCGCTTCACGCCCGTCTCGTCGTGAAGGATGTTGAAGCCCTCCAGCACCAGGTCGGCGTGTACGTCCAGTTCCGCGTACTGCGCATAAAGCTCGTGGAGCTTCTGGGTGCGATAGGCCTTCCACTCGTCGGACTCCACCGTGTTGTCCATGCCGCGGATCACGGGGAACAGGATCTTCACGCCTGCGTCCAGCACGGCCTGCTGTACGAAAAATTTCATAGTCAGCGTCCTCCTCTCTCAGTGACCCAGCGCCTGATCCAGATCGGCGATGATGTCGTCGGCGTCCTCCAGACCCACCGACATGCGGATCATGCCGTCGGTGATGCCCGCCGCCTCACGTACCTCCTTGGGGATCATGGTGTGGGTCATGGCCGCCGCCTGCTCCACCAGCGTCTCCGTATCGCCCAGGGATACCGCCAGGGTGCACAGCTTCAGGCTGTTGATGAACTTCTTGCCGGCCGCCAGACCGCCCTTCACGTCGAAGGTGATCATGCCGCCGCCGCCCCGCATCTGCTTCTTGGCGATGTCGCACTGGGGGTTGGACTCCAGGAAGGGATAGCGCACCGTCTCGATACGGGGATCGGCCTCCAGCCACCGGGCGATTTTCAGGGCGTTTTCGTTGTACTGCCGCATGCGGACGCCCAGGGTCTTGATGCCCCGGCAGATCAGGAAGGCGGTGAAGGGTGCCATCACCGCACCGAAGTGCATCAGCGTGCCCAGACGGCACTGGCGCAAAAACTCGGTGTCGTTGGAGATCACCGCGCCGCCCAGCAGGTCGCCATGACCGCCGATGTACTTGGTCAGGCTGTGGATGACCACGTCCACGCCCAGATCCAGGGGATTGGTGTTGTAAGGGGTGGCGAAGGTGTTGTCCACAAAGACCTTCACGCCGTGGCGGTGGGCGATCTCGGCCACCTCCGCCAGATCCACCAGGATCATGGTGGGGTTGGCGGGGGTCTCCACATAGATGACCTTGGTGTTGGGCTTGATCAGGGGCTCCAGCTCCTCCAGATGATCGGCCCGGAAGGAGTCGTGCTCGATGCCGAACCGGGGCAGCCAGTCGCTGGTGATGTCCTCGGTGCCGGAGTACTTGGCCTTGGTGAAGATGACGTGGTCGCCGCATTTCAGCGCCGCGAACAGCGCACCGGCCACCGCGCCCATGCCGGAGGCATAGGACACCGCGCCCTTGCCGTGCTCCAGCGCCGCCAGCTTCTGCTCCATGTAGTCCAGGGACGGGTTGGTGATGCGGCTGTAGGCGAAGCTCTCGGCGTAGTCGCTGCACGCCTCCACGGCGTCGTCGGTGGAATCGAAATAGAAGGTAGAGGTCTGATAAATGGGCGGGATCAGGGAACCGTAGGGATCCCGGGGCTCACCGGCGTGAACCTCCACGGTGTCGAATTTTACGTTCTCCGGCTGAAAATCCGGATGCTTCATGATCAACTGGCTCATAGCGCACCCCCATAAAAAATATGCTGACAGGCAGCTTGTTTTCTTGCCTGTCAGCATATCACATTTTTCGTCAGGAGGGAAATACCGGGTAGTTATGACGCCCCATAGGAAAAAGCTTTAGCCCTCCTGTGCGCCCAACTGCCGGGTCATGCAGTCCAGAAAAGCCCGCTCGATGGGCCGCAGGGCCTTGCCCCGGATGCCGATCCAGCCGATGTCCACCCGGTCGTCGGTGTCGATGGGCACGCAGGCCACCTCCTGTGCCAGCCGGGGCGAGATGACGCCGGTGCCCACGTCATAGGCGTTGCAGCTCCGCATCAGCGCCGTACTGACGTACAGGTCGCTGATGTACACCACCTTCCTGGGATAGAAGTTGGGCAGCATCATCTCCTCCGAGAAAAAGCCGGGGGAATCGGCGTTCTGCTCATACACGATGCAGTGGTAGTCCATCAGCTCCTCCGGCGTCACGAGCGCCCGCTTTGCCAGCGGGTGCTCTACGGAGAGAAAGGCGTGGGGCGCGGCCTGGGTCACGGCGTGGAACTCCAGGTTGTTGTCCTCCAGCACCTTCATCATGTGGCGGCGGTTCACGTCCGACAGGAAGATGACGCCCAGGTCGCTGTACTGCTTGGCCACGTCGTCGATGACGATCCCGGTCTGGGTCTGGTTCAGGCCCAGGGTGTACCGGTCGGCGTCCAGGCCGTCCACGAACTCCTCGAAGGCGCTGACCACAAAGTCGTAGTGCTGGCTGCTGACGAAGAAGGAGGGCTTCGGCCCCTCGGCGTCGCTGTGGAAGTATTCGCTGATGTAGTCGGCGTCCCGCAGCAGGCGGTTGCTGAGCTTCAGCAGCTCCCGCCCCTCATTGGTGATGGCGATGCCGGTGGAGGAGCGGGTGAAGATGGTGATGCCCAGCTCCTCCTCCAGCGCGTTCACCAGGTTGCTGATGCTGGGCTGTGAGACGTACAGCTTCTGGGCGGCCCGGCTGAAGGAGCCGCATTTTTCCACCATAGAGACGTATTTCAGCTGCTGTAAGGTCATGACGGCTCCTCCTTAAACCTGCAGGTCGCGGCCCGCGGCCTTGGTGTGGGTCTGCATGGCGCTGCGGGCGGCCCGGCTGTCCTGCTGCTCGATGGCCTTGAGGATGATGGTGTGGGTGTCCAGGATCCGGCGGCCCAGATCCATCCGGCCCGCCTCGCTGAGGGTCAGCATCTTCTTGCGCAGCGTCTCCTTCTCCACGTTGCCCAGCACCTCGGTGACGATGATGGCCACCCGGTTGGCGCTGGCCCGGGCCAGCAGACTGTGGAACCGCACGTCCAGCTCGATGAACCGCGCGTAGTCCGCCAACGACTGCTCCGCCTCCGCCACGCACTGGCGCAGCTCGGACAGATCGGCCTCCGTGCGCCGCTTGGCGGCCCAGGCGGCAATGGTGGAGTCGTTGCTCTGCCGGTACTCATTCAGCTCCGAGAGGGACACCTGGCTGAGCTGGATCATGTCCTTCAGCGGCTCCTCGGCGGCGTGGAGGCTCAGCTCCTGCACCACCGCGCCGGAGGCACCCTGTGTGGAGGTGACGTAGCCGCCCTGCTCCAGCCGCTTCAGCGCCTCCCGGATGGTGGGGCGGCTGCGCTGCAGCTCCGCCATCATGGCCCGCTCCGAGGGCAGCCGGTCGCCGGGCTTCAGCGCGCCGGAGGTGATCAGGGCGCGGAGCTGCTCGTAAATATCGTCGCTGGCCCGCTTGGCGGGATCCAGCTGAATGTGCAGTTCATGGGCTTCCATGGGCGCCGCCTCCTTTGTTCAACAAGGTAAGAGTATAGCAAAACCGGCCCGGAACGTCAAGAAATACGGTGCATAAAGGGGGCGCTCCGAGTACATTAAGGGGTGTTATTGGGGTACATAAAGGGCCCTTTTGGGGGTAAAAAACAGGCTGTTGCGAAGACAGCCTGTTTTTTGAGGGAGGAACCTCTTATTTCGCAGCCTTGGCAGCCTTGATGGACTCGATCAGCTCGGGGACGACCTTGAACAGGTCGCCGGTGATGC
>USAT01000050.1 GCA_900552725.1 uncultured Eubacteriales bacterium
AAACGGGGTTACACCGTATCCCTTTCAAAAAACATCCTTACGGGGCTTTGGCTAAAGCGGCGGTCTTGTTTTTAAGGAGAGGCGGCTTTACCGCTATTGTCAATGCTCCTGGGTGGGACTGTGGAAGGTCTGTCCCGAGCGGGAGCGGGAACGGGTAAACAAACCGGGCAGCGCAGCCAGCAGGCCCAGCACCACGGCGGGCACGACCCAGGCCAGGCCCAGGCTGTACAGGGGCAGGCGCTCCACGAAGGCCATGGACACGCCATAGGTGTGCAGGGTGCACAGCACGCTGGTCACCAACGCGCCGATGACGGCGCAGCGGCTGACGCGGTTGTGGGCATTGGGAATGATCAGGGCGATGAAGATCAGCACCAGCGTGGGGGGATACACCACATCCAGCACCGGGGAGGCCACCGCCACGATGCGATCCAGACCCAGGTTGGACACCACGGCGCTGAACACGCAGATGACGATGACAAACGCCTTATAGGGCACCTTGCCGCGGCACAGCTCCGCGAAGTACGCGGCGGCAGAGCTGGTCAGGGCCACGGCGGTGGTCACGCAGGCCAGGCCCACGACCACACCGAAGATCACCATGCCCACCTTGCCCATCAGGCCCTCCACGATGGCCATGGTCAGTTGGGCGCGGCCGATCTCGGCGCCGGTATACTGGGTGGACACGGTGGCGCCCAGATAGGCAAGACCCATGTACACCGCCAGCAGCAGCACGCCTGCCAGCAGAGCGGAGCCGCCCACGATACGCAGGGTGGACTTCTTGCCGGAGTAGCCCTTGCTGGCAGCACTCTGCAGCACGATGATGCCGAAGGGCAGGGCGGCCAGCGCGTCCATGGTCTGATAGCCGGCCTTGATGCCGGTAACGGCCACGTTGTTGATCTGGGGCAGGGCGGCGATATCGCCCAGGGGCGTCACGACGCCCTTGATGATGATGGCGAACAGGCCCACCAGCAGCAGCGGGGTCAGGATCTTGCCCACGATGTCCACCACGGCGGATTCCTTGATGCACAGTGCCAGGATCAGCGCGAAGAAGATCACAGAGAACATCACCGGAGACACGCCGGAGATGTTGGGGGCAATGGCCATCTCATAGGTGCTGGCGGAGGTGCGGGGAATGGCCACCATGGGGCCGATACACAGGATGATGGCGCACATCAGGATCTCCGCGGGCACACGGCCCACCCGATGCAGCACCGCCTCACTGCTGCCCACGCGCAGCAGCGCGAACATGCCCAGCAGCGCCAGACCGATGTCCGCCACAAAGTAGGTGGCAAAGCCGGTCAGCCACTGGGGGCCGGCCTCCAGGCCCAGATACGGGGGAAACACCACGTTTCCCGCGCCGAAAAACATGGAAAACAGCGCGAAACCGATGACGATCACGTCCCGTGCCGTATTACTTTTCTTTTGCATACTCATACCTTTCTCCTCAAATCAAGCTTTTCCTCATTCCGCGAAACTCAACACAGTGTCATGCATTCCGCTCATATAGAGTAACATTTTTTTCATGACTTGAGAATTGAGCGTAATTCATCGGGGCATGAATAAAACTAATGGCTCTCACAATATTTACAATTTTCACCAGGATTTTGACAAATAATTCACAGAATTGTCATTGAAGCCGCCGCTTTGTTGTGCTATATTTATAATTCAGTAAAAGTATTTTTGTACAAATCGCAGAAAGTGAGGTTCCCTATGGATGACAACAAGCTGCGCGTCCTGCTGACCGCCGTACAGTGCGGAAGCTTCGGCAAGGCGGCCGCGCAGTTGGGATATACGCAGTCCGCCATGACCCACCTGGTCAACAAGCTGGAGGCCGAGCTGGGCTGCACGCTGCTGCTGCGCAGCAGCCACGGCGTCCGCCTGTCGGAGGAGGGGGAGCATCTGCTGCCCTATATCAACCAGGTGATCAGCGCCTGCGACGCCCTGCGTGGCGAAGCGGAGGTGCAGGGTGAGCTGTACGGCCGCGGCCTGCGGATCGGCTGCTTTGCCAGCATCGCCCGCTCCCGCCTGCCGGATCTGCTGCAAAAATTCCGCAAGCTGCACCCGGAGATCAAGGTAGACGTGCTGGTTCAGGGCAACGAACTGGCCGACGCGCTGGAGCAGGACAAGATCCAACTGGCCCTGGTGGACGAGGCCTGCGCCAAGGGCTTTCACTGGACGCCCCTGACCGACGCGCCGCTGGTGGCGGTGGTGCCGCCGGACTTTCCCTGGACCGAGGAGACCATCTCCCTGGAACGGCTGCTGCAGGAGCCCTTCCTCTCCAGTCCCGAGCAGTATATCGAGCCGCTGCTGCCGCCGGACGCCCCGCGCCTGACGGTCACCGCCTCGGATGACGCCGCCATCCTGTCCATGGTGGCCGGCGGCCTGGGCGTGTCGGTGCTGTCCGCCTTCTCCCTGGGCGGCTACGAGGATCGGGTGCGGGCCATCCCGCTGGATCAGCCGGTGTCCCGCCGTCTGGGCGTGGCGGTCAAGACCCTGCCCGCCGCCAACAGCGCCGCCCGCATGTTCCTCACCTTCCTGAAGCGGCAGTACAGCGGCTGCCTGCCCCAGACCAAATAAAAGATCCCCCACCGGAGTCGTTTCTCCGATGGGGGGTTTTGTTATCCGATGCCTTTGATCACGAAGCGGATGTCCGTGGTCCGGTACGCCTCCGGGGCAAGGCCCTCCCGCAGCGCCTGGGGCACATGGGTCACGCCGGTGATGTAGCGGTACGTCCCGTCGATGCGGCCCACGAAGTGATAGGCCGTTTTCCACTGCCCCGCCGCGTCCTGCAGATCCAGCGTTAGGGCATAGAGCCCGTCGTTGACCTTGTCGATGCCGCGGATGCGATAGTCCTGAATGGCGCAGCCGGAGCGGACATACAGCGCCCGGTGCTCATCCTGCGAGTATACGTCGTTTGCCTCGAAGTGGCAGTACGCCACCGCTTTTTCGATCCCATCCTGCCGGAACGTCTGCAAATACTGCTCCGCGCACCGCTCCACAGCCCGCAGCTCCGCGCCGCCGCACCCCAGCAGGGCCAGCGCCAGCGCCGCCGCCAACAACATCAGCAAAGCCTTCCGCTTCATAGACAAGCTCCTTTCCCTTTCTCTGGTGTCTCCATTCTATTCCCGGATCGCCGCCGCCACAACCGACGGTTGGTTGAGTTTGCCTTTTTCTCTTCTCTCTGCCCGTATAGACGCTGTTTCCCGGGAAAAGTGTCCCGGTCTTACGCTTTCTTCGCGGCTTCCGTTACGCCGCGTCTGTCACGGGCAGGCCCTCCGCCGCGGTATAGGGCCGCTTCTCCAGCAGGAAGCACTTCCCTTTCAGGATCACGCTGCCCTCCATCTCCTGCGCCACGTTGTCCACGTTGCTCAGCTTCAGACGGCCCGCGCCGTCCAGATCGAAATCCGCGGTAAACAGCGTTTCATCGGCGTCCTCATCCGTAAAGGTCAGTGTCTTTACACCGTGAGGCCACTGGGGCTTGCAGGTGATCCATGCCCCGTCCTTTTCCACAAAGGCCGTTACCTCCGCCATTGACTGCCCCTCGGCCATCCGGCAGACCAGATAGAACACCTCGTCCTTCGATACCCAGGCCGCCTGCTCTTCCCACGGCCCGTTTTTCAGCATGTCGTTCTGCCAGGCATCGTAGGCGCTCCGCTTGGCGGCCAGATGCACGGGCACGCCCACGCCCACCAGAAGTACCGCCGCCAGCACCACCAGCGCCGCGGCCCGCCATGGCCTGCGCTTCTTCGTCTGTTCCGTCTTTTCCATCCATCCACCCTCCCGTAAATATCTCTCTATTCAGATAGACGCTGTCTGCTGCAAAAAAGTTTCATAAATTCTGGAGTTTTTGAAAGATTCTTCCCTTTCCATGCGTTATGCTATGTACCGGTCCTCCGCGCCGCCATGCTGTGGTGAAAAGGACCTTTTACTACCATATGTCGCCGCGGGGTCATTCCTGACAGCGCAAAGGAATTTTTCTCTTCCCCTGTATCCTACCCTTTCCCGGCTGGGATGTCCAGCAACTTCAGGTTGCGTTTGCGCAAAACCGGCGCAATTTCAGGTTGCGCGGCGCACTCTGTCCTGATAGACGCCCCAGCAGTCGGTTTTCTTTCACCTTTTTTCCTTTCTTGCCGAAGATTTCCCCCTGTGCTATACTGTAAGCCCAATTCCCTCACCAGACGAAACGGAGGCGCACGCTTTGCTGATCTACCTATCCCTGCTGGAGACCGATGCCGAAAAAGAGGCGTTCCTGGCCCTGTACAGCCAGTATCACCAGGCCATGCTCCGCCTGGCCAGACGGTACTTTCCCACCGACCAGATGTCCCTGGAGGACGCCGTACAAAACGCCTGGGTCAAGATCATCCGGAATTTTCCCAAGATCCGTACCCTGGAGGGAAAGAATCGCGGCGCCTACTGCGTTATTACGGTGAAGAACGAATGTATCTCTCTGCTGCGCAAGCGCAGCAGAGAGATACCCACTGAGGAGCTGGAGACCCTTCTGCCCCAGCATGACAGTCAGGCGGGCGCGGCGGCCATCGTGGCCCTGATCCGGGACATGCCGGAGCTATACCGCGCCGTGCTGGAAATGCGGTTCGTGGAGGAGCGCACCACCCGCGAGATCGCCCAGGCGCTGCACCTGCCGGAGGCCACGGTCAACACCCGTATCTTCCGGGGCCGCAAGCTGCTGGCAGAGCGCA
Organism: uncultured Eubacteriales bacterium; assembly: GCA_900552725.1. GTDB lineage: Bacteria > Bacillota > Clostridia > Oscillospirales > Oscillospiraceae > Vescimonas. The sequence goes on from USAT01000050.1 coordinate 4,695, forward strand.
TGAGAGAGGAGGAGCTGGTATGACGGAATACCGTGACAACACCCTGCTGCGCGGCCTGCTGCTGGAGGCCGCGGCGGAGGATCTGGACGCCCTGCTGGCCGAAACCGGAGAGGTGGACACCACGCCCCGGTTCCGAAAGTCCATGGCGGCTCTGGTGGCCGATCCCAAGGGCTGGGCCAAGCGTCGCCAGCGGCCCGTCTGGAGACGGGCCGCCCGGATGGCGGCCGCCATCCTGCTTGCCTGCGTGCTGACCCTGGGTATCCTGATGCTGGTCAGCCCTAAGGTATACGCCGCCATCAGCCAATGGTTCGTCTATCGGTATGACACCCATATTCTCTACCACTTCAGCAGCGATCACGATGACGTGATCCTCATGGATTATCAGCCCACCTACATTCCCGCGGGTTACAGCACCGACCGCGAATACACCTGCCGCCCCGACGAATTCACCAATACGACAGAATTCGAGTACCCTGGCCCAGGCACCTACTACCTTGTTTTTACCTATTTCCCCATGGAAAGCGGCACCGCGCTGATGTCCACCACCGATTCCGCCACGGTGACAGACGTCACCATCCACGGTCACCCCGGCAAGCTGTACATTTACACAAACGGAACCGAGGGGAATATGCTTATCTGGATCAACGAGGAGGACAACATGTGCCTCAGCCTGCAGGCGTATCTGGATGGCGACGAGCTGATCAGGGTGGCGGAAAGCGTGGTGGAGGTCCCCCGGTCATAACGCCTTGCATCCGCCCTCCCGGTGTGGTACAATACTGCTGTTTTTTCCCCCTATCCCCCCACCACCCCACAGGAGGTACCCCATGAATCAGAAGGAACTCAACGAGATCCGTCGCCGCTTCAAGCTGGACAAAAACGCCATCAGCCGGATCTACGGCTGCTATGTCAACAGCAGCAAGGAGATCATCGCCAACATCGACGCCTCCCTGGGCCTCATGTCCCAGGAGGAGCAGGAGATGTACCTGACCCTACTGAAAAAGGCCCTGTCCGGCACCCTGGGCCGGAATCTCATCGACATCGAATTCTCCACCGCTCAGGTGACCGGCAGCGACGAGCACCGCCTGCTGCAGACCGTCCGCCAGACGGCCCTCCAGGACAGGCACTCCCGGGAGGAGCTGTGCCGCCGCATCATCGACGCCATGGACATGGGCGAGACCAATTACCTCATCCTCCTGGCCGCCGACGCCTACGATGTGCCCTATAAGGGCCGTGACGATGAGACCTTTGCCGACGGCTCCGACGCGGTGTACAAGTACTTCGTGTGCAGCATCTGCCCCGTGAAGGCCCCTACCCTGGAACTGAAATACAGCAACGAGGACAGCGAATTCCACAGCGCCTCCACCGGCCATATCGCCCTGGCGCCGGAGCTGGGCTTCCTGTTCCCCGCCTTTGACGACCGCGCCGCCAACATCTACAACGCCCTCTTTTACAGCAAGAACGCCGCCGAGCTCCATCAGGAGGTCATCGACGCCGTGTTCCGCGTGGCCGAGCCGCCCATGTCCGCCGAGGAGCAGAAGAACATATTCAGCACCGCCCTGGGCGACACCCTGCAGAAGGATTGCAGCTACGACGTGGTGCAGTCCGTCCACGAGCAGCTCCGGGGCCGCATCGATGAGCATAAGGAGAGCAAGGATCCCCAGCCCCTGACCCTGTCCGTCCGCGAGGTGGGCGACATGCTGTCCGGCAGCGGCGTGTCCGCCGAAAAGGTGGAGGCGTTCCAGCAGGAGTGCCGCAAACAGTACGGCGAGGACGCCGAGCTGAACCCCAAAAACATCATCGAAAGCGGCAAATTCCAGATCACCACCCCGGAGGTGAAGATCGCCGTGGCCCCGGAGTACAGCTATATGATCGAGGCCCGCGTCATCGACGGGCGAAAGTACATCCTGATCCCCGCCGACGACGGTGTGGAGATCAACGGCATCGGCGTAAACATCCCCAATCCGCAGAATACGGCGGAATAACGCCCCTTTTACATGCAAAAAAGCCCACCGTACGGTGGGCTTTTTCCCATATTCGGCTGTCAGGGCGATCCGGTCACTTTTACTGATTCCGGCCCACCATCCGGTCGGCCAATTCCCACAGGAACATGTGATCCGACCAGTTTTCCACGGCGGCCTTGGCCTGCTCCGTGCAGCGCTCTACCTCTTTGGCGCAGCCGTCCAGGCCCAGCACGTCCACGAACGTGACTTTGCCCTCCTCCTTGTCGGAGCCGATAGGCTTGCCGAACACGGCGGCGTCGCCCACCACGTCCAGCATGTCGTCCCGGATCTGGAAGGCCCGGCCGATGCCGTCGGCGTAGGCCAGCGCCTGGGAGCGCATGCCCTGGTTCATCTTGGCGGCCACGCAGCCCAGCTCCGCCGCGCCGGAGATCATCACGCCGGTTTTCAGGCGGTTCAGCTGGGTCAGGCCCTCGGCGGTGTCCACGTTGTACACGGTGTCCAGCACCTGGCCGCCCACCATACCGTCGGCGCCGCAGGCCCGCACCAGCACCCGCAGTGCCTCCAGCTTGGTGTCGGCGGGCAGCATGGGCGCGTCCAGGATCAGCCGGAACGCCTCCGGCTGCAGAGCGTCGCCCGCCAGGACGGCCAGCGTCTCGCCGTAGGCTTTGTGGCAGGTGGGCTTGCCCCGGCGCAGATCGTCGTCGTCCATGCAGGGCAGATCATCGTGGATGAGACTGTAATTATGCACCAGCTCCAGCGCGCAGCCGAAGGGCAGCGCCAGGTGCCAGTCGATGCCGCCCAGACGGGCGAACTCCAGCGTCAGCACCGGGCGGATGCGCTTGCCGCCGCCCAGGATGGCGTAGCGCATGGCCTCGTACAGCCGGCCATAGGCCACGTCGCCGGTGAACAGGCCGTCCAGATACTTCTCGATGGCCTGCTGATATTCTTGGTATCTCGCTTCGTAATCCATAGTATTCCTCGCTTACTTATTCCTCGCTTACTTATTCCTCGCTTAAAAAATCACTTTCGATGGGAGCGCCGTCGGGGCCCTTCATCAGCTTGACCACCTGCTGCTCCGCCTTGTCCAGCTCTGTCCGGCACTGGGCGATCAGCTTCGTGCCCTCCTCAAACAGCTTCAGGGAGTCGCTGAGCTGGGCGTCGCCCTTTTCCAGCTTGCCCACGATCTCCTCCAGCCGGGCCATGTTTTCCTCAAACGTCTTTTTTGCCGCCATATGTCATTCCTCCTTATGGTCAACGGTGCAGTCCAGCGCGCCCTGCCCCAGCTGCACATGTATCCGGTCGCCTTCCTGTACCTGTCCGCTGCTGCGCAGCACCGTGCCGTCCGACGTCTGGGCCATGGCATAGCCCCGGCCCAGCACCTTCAGCGGGCTGAGGGCGTCCAGCGACGCCGCCAGCGCGGCAAACCGCTGCTGCCGTGCGCCCAGCTGCCGGTGGGCCGTCAGTCCCATGCGCTGCTGCACGCTGTCAAGCTGCATCCGCCGGTCGTCGATAAACGCCATGGGATCGGTCAGCACCCGCTTGGCCGCCAGGGCCTTCCACCGGGCGTCCGCCTTTTCCAGCGTGTTCAGCGTCCCCTGGGCCATGCCCCGCGACGCGCTGTCCAGCCGCTTCAGAAGCTCCGCCTGATCCGGCACGGCGATCTCCGCCGCATTGGAGGGCGTGGACGCCCGGCGATCCGCCACGAAGTCGGAGATGGTCACATCCGGCTCATGCCCCACGGCGGAGATCACCGGGATCTCCGAGGCATAGATGGCCCGCGCCACCCGCTCGTCATTGAAGGCCCACAGATCCTCGATAGAGCCGCCGCCCCGGCCCACGATCAGCACATCCGCCAGCTGCCAGCGGTTGGCGTAGCGGATGGCGCCCACGATCTCCGGCGGCGCCTCTACGCCCTGGACCCGCACCGGCAGCAGCAGCACCTTGGCGATGGGATAGCGCCGCCGCAGGATGCGGATCATGTCGTGTACCGCCGCGCCTGCCGACGAGGTGACGATGGCGATGCGCCGCGGGTACAGCGGCAGCGGCTTCTTATGGACGGGGTCGAACAGGCCCTCCCGGTTCAGCTTCTCCTTCAGCTGCTCGAAGGCCACATACAGATCGCCGATGCCGTCCGCCGACAGAGACGTACAGTACAGCTGGTACGCGCCGTCACGGGGATAGACGCTGATGCGTCCCCCGGCAATGACCTGCATGCCGCTCTCGGGCCGGAAGCGCAGCTTCCCCGCGCTGCCCCGGAACATGACGCAGCGGATGGCGCTCTCGCCGTCCTTCAGGGTGAAGTAGTGGTGGCCGGAGGGGTAGATCTTATAGTTGGACAGCTCGCCCCGGATCAGCAGCTCGCTGAGCTGGGGCACGCCGTCGATGATGCTTTTGATATACTGATTGACTTCCGTCACGCTGAAAACGTGCTGCTCCATAGTGCCTCCTACGAAAAGAGCAGGGCGTCTGCCCTGCCCTTCTGTGTTTACTCCTTGATCTCCTGCCGCAGGAAGCTGCCCAGAATACCGTTGACGAACTTGGCCGTCTCCGGCTCGTCGTACTTGCGGGTCAGCTCCACCGCCTCGTTGATGGCGACGCCGTGGGGGATGTCGGGCATGTACATGATCTCGTACATGGCCAGCCGCATGATGGCCGAGGCCACCAGGGAGATGCGCTCGAAGCGCCAGCCCTTGGCGTACTTTTCGATGTAGGCATCCAGCTCGGCGGCATGCTCCGCCACACCGGAGACCAGACGGCGGATATACGTCTCCTGCTTGGCGTTGGGACGCTGCGCGTACACGTCGCACTCCGGCGCCAGCTCGGCGAATTTCTCCTCCGACAGGTATTGATCCAGAAACTCCCCAATGGGAAGATCGGTAAAGCTCAGCTCAAACGCCAGGTGCATAGCGATCTCACGGGCAGTATTGCGTGTCATATTCTTCTCTCTCTTTTTCTTCGTTTAGTTGAAGCTGATGCCGCCCACATGGACGTTCACGGCGGATACGGGATAGCCGGTGGTGCTCTCCAGCGCCTGGTACACGGCGTTCTGTGCCTTTTTGGCCACCTCGCCGATGGTGCAGCCGTAGCGCACGGTGATGAACACATACACCATGATGGCGTCGCCGTCCATCTCCACCCGGATGCCCTTGGCGGTCATCTTCTTGCCGCCCATGAAGTCCGACACGTTGGCGCTCATCAGTCCGGTGACGTCCTCCACCTCCAGCACGGCGGCAGACGCGATGGAGGCCACCACCTCCTCGGAGATCTGGATGGTGCCCAGCTCCTCCTGGTGGGTCATGTACTCTTTATTTTCAGGCATAGCGTTGTATCTCCTTGCAATCAAACTCATTCGTAATGTTCAGTATACCATTTCCCGCCGGAAATTACAACAACAATTTACTGTGGGGCGGGATGTTTTTGGCTGAGCTGTGATACATCCCGGGCAAGCGTATCAAAGGATAGGCGCGATCAGGTGTCCCCAAAAGCGCGGCGCAGCACAAAATGGGATAGCTCCCTTCCCTGCGGCAGAAACAGCAGCGGAGGTGCGTCGCCCCTCCGCTGCTGCCCTATAGAGGAAAATCAAAGCTAGACGGGATCTGTTTGGCAAACCGAAATTAAATACCCACAGCAAAGCTGTGTTCAAATCATATATAAAAACTGTAAACAATTCTACCACAACTTTTATAAGCAACGGTGTGCAAGGGGCTACAAGCGGTATAAAGAAACAAGTAGTTTGATATTCCTTCAACAGTGTCTCAGCTGCCTTGGAGGATACCTTCAGCTTTTCGCACACCGCCTTGGTCAATTCTGCCTCAGAGGTATCCTGCGCCTCGGCGCAGAGGTATGCCGCCCTGCGCAGTTGATTGTCCCGGCTGATGGGAATGGACAGAGAGGAAGAATACCGCGCGGCATAGTCGGACAGTGCCGCTTCTATCGCGGGCGTCGCATATGGCAAGCATCCGCAAGCGCGGCAGCAGCTATCTCATCGTGGTCTCCATGGGCTATGACTACAACGGCAAGCGTATCAAGCCCCAGCAGAAAACCGTCCACCCGCCAGAAGAACTGACACCCAAGCAGGTCGAAAAGTGGCTCAACGAGCAGGCTGTCCTCTTTGAGCGTGAATGCCGTCACACGCCGCAGCCCATCCAGCAGCTCACGCTGGCAAAACACATCGATCTGTGGCTGACGGACATCGCTCCCGGCAAGCTGGCAAAGTCCACCATGTCGAATCACTTGATCCTTCTGCCGAAAATGCTTTGCAGAGAGAAAAGAGGATCTCCTTTTATAGCAGGAACGGGATTTTTGATACCGGATGCAGATTTATTGATGAAGGCGAAACCTATTCTGTGCTGGCATCTGATATTGATCACTTTGATTCAAGAGAGTACGAAACGCTCCTGAGAAGCTTCTCTTTTGGAACATATAAAAAGCATATTGCACGATGATAACTCGCGGCCTTACGAACGATTCGCTATTCATAGTTCTGCTGTGTACATCCACATCTTTCATTGACAGCGCTGCAAATCCATGATAGACTAATCGTATAAAGTTTTCTTCGGAAACGAGCGTGTTCTCTACTGGCGGTGACAGCCCGCGAGCGTTCAGCTAATTCGGTGCGATACCGAAGCCAACAGTTAGGTCTGGAAGGGAGAAGAAGTCTTTCCGGTATGCGGCCGGATGCCCTTTTCTGCTCAAAATCCGAGAGATTGAGTTTTGCATCCGGCGCAGCAATGCTCCCGTTGGGAGAAAGCTGCCGCTGGATGTTTTTTCTTTGCGGCAGTCTTCCTTGGGGGATAATCCAGAAAAAAGGAAGGATGATGCGTCGTGGAGAACACACAAAAAAACAGCAGCCCTTTGGAGATAGAGCCACTATCCAAACTCTTGTTCCGATACTCTGTTCCGACAACACTGACCCTCATGGTCAACTATCTCTATAATGTTGTCGATCAGATTTTTGTGGGGCAGGGTGTGGGGATCACCGGCATGGCAGCAGTCAATGTTGCGTTTCCGGTATCCATTCTGGTCAATGCAATTGCTTTGATGCTTGGGGACGGCTGTGCTGCCAATGTTAATCTGTGCTTGGGGCGCAGGGAACAAAAGACGGCGGATCAGATCTTCGGTCATGCAGTGACTTGGATCGTCATCAGCGGTATTGTAACGGCGTTGGTCTGCGGCATTTTCACGCCGCAGATCGTAAGGCTCTTTGGCTCAACGGACACCGCCTATGAGGAATCGGCTGCTTATCTGCGAGCGATTGCCTGCGGCATTCCGTTTCAGCTCATCTGCCCTGCGTTTACCGCCATGATACGTGCTGACGGTTCTCCGCAGTACACGATGAAATGTATGATGACCGGTGCTGTCATCAACCTAATCCTCGACCCGGTATTTATCTTCGGACTGAATATGGGCGTCGTAGGTGCCGATATCGCCACCGTGATCGGAGAGGTTGCTGCCGGTGTGCTGTGCCTTCTCTATCTGCGTCGTCTGCAAACTGTCCATCTCACAAGAGAAGCCCTGCGCCCGACTTGGACACTGACTCTGAGAATTTTGAAGCTGGGCTTTCCCAGTTTGCTCACACAGGGCTTGACCGCCTTGGTGCAGATCGTCCTCAACAACCTGATGCGTGTTTATGGGGCAGTCAGCGTTTATGGCAGCGATATTGCCCTGTCCGTGTACGGCATGATGATGAAGGTCTATCAAATCGCCCACTCCATGTTTGTGTGCGTATCCTCCGCCATCCAGCCCATCAACGGGTACAATTTTGGCGCGAAGAACTATGAGCGGGTGCGGAAAACCTACCGCATGGCTGCGGGAATCGCCTTGGTGATCTCCGCGCTGTGGTGGTTGATCTATCTGCTGTTTCCGCGCCAGCTCGCCATGCTGTTTGTCTCCGATAACCCCCTCTATCTGGACTGTGCGCAGCACTGCTTCCGGCTTTACATGATGGCATTTTTCCTGTATGGGCTGCACATGACCACGGCATCTTTCTTTCAGGGCATCGGAAAGCCCACCTGCTCTCTGCTGATCCCGCTGGTTCGGCAGGGCGTCCTATTGATCCCGCTGGCGCTGTTGCTGTCCCAATATTGGGGATTGGACGGCGCACTTTTCGCTGTACCCATTGCGGATGTCTTGACCTGTCTGCTGTGCGTTCTCATGGCATTGCTGGAGTTCCAAGGATGGAAAAAGCGCGGGCGGCTGGTTGAGGAATAGGCCTGTGTAAGGAAGAATCTCGGTTTGTCCAGCCGATCACCAAATAGGCCGGAAACGTCGGGTTTCCGGCTGCACAAGCAGAGGGAAAGGAACGTGAAAAGAAATGAAAACTGGTTTGATCCTGGAAGGCGGCGCCATGCGCGGAATGTTC
>USAT01000051.1 GCA_900552725.1 uncultured Eubacteriales bacterium
CCCTGTAAGAGGGCGCGACACCGCCATAGAAAAACTCCTGCGTGGTAAACGGAACATTTCAATCCACGCGCCCCTTGCGGGGCGCGACTGCTTGCATCCCGTGAGGTAGAAAATATCTTTGAATTTCAACCCACGCGCCCCATATGGGGTGCGACAGCCATTGACCTGATTCTGGCGGTATTTTTCTTTGCATTTCAACCCACGCCCACCTTGCAAGGCGCGACAATAAGGTGGCCGATGTGACCACCGGCGCAGACGGATTTCAACCCACGTGCTCCTTTCGGAGCACGACACCGCTTACCAATATAGGCCGGGCCAAGGCTATGTTTCAATCCACACGCCCCTTGCAGGGCGCGACAGCAGTGTACCCGCGTTCCCGCCGCCTTGCCGTTATTTTAATCCACGTGCCCCTTACGGGGGACGACTGGAGTGGAACTATGATCTCACTATTTATCCCAAATTTAACCCTCGCGCCCAAATAGGGCGCGACAAAATGGCGTAAACCGGAGAGCCGAAGAAAGTTTTCCTCCAGATAGATCACCCTAGCCGTGTGCAGGTAACGCCGGCGGGCAGAGCCGCCTCGTCCACCGTAACGGTGTAGTCCTCATAGCTTCTAGGGGTGGTGACGTCGTCCTTGTGCGCGGCCTTCACCAGATCAAACAGCTTATGGGCAGGGGCGCAGCCCAGCTCGGAGTCGTGCTTGAACACGATCAGCTCCCGCACGGCCATCTTGCCGCGGGCGGCGGAGCGGTCATTCTCGAACATATTCAGGATCGCCGTCCACAGAAGGTTCAGGTCATCCTCAGAAAAGCCGGTGGTCTTGCGGGCCAGATTGGCGGAGACGTAACCCTCCGCCCGATACAGGCCGTAGGGCACGATGTACTTGCGTCCCATTTCGGTATTTTTCTTCTCTGCATCTGCTTCCCTGGTAATGGCTACGCGGGTAATGGCGACCTCCTGGGGCATGATCGGGTCAACGCTGCGGGCAAAGCCCAGCTGTACCGGCCCGCGTACCTGACCGCAGTTCAGTGCACCTTTGAAAAAGGTGGTCATCACCGCGCCGAAGGTACGGATATCATAGAAATTCCGGCACATGAAGTCCCGCAGCTTTTCGTCCAGATGCTCGTCCTTCTTCTTAGCGTCCTTCAGCTTGTCCGCGTCCACGCCAACATAGGCGCAGGCCTCCTTGTCGCTGGTGTTCAGAGGTACGCCGTCCTTGATGTAGATGCGGTAGCCCCCCTCCCCTTCCTTCGCCATCTCCACATAGTTGCGGATCTTTCGCTTCAGGCAGACGTCCGTCACCAGACCGTAGCCGGTCTCCGGGTCTACGCGGGGCATGTTGCCCGCGTCGGGGTCGCCGTTGGGATTGCCGTTTTCCACATCGAAAAATACCACAAATTCATACCGGTTCTTGATAGGCTCAGACATTTTCGTTCTCCTCCTTTTTCGTATACCGCTTCTGTGTCTGGTGATAGTAGCCAAGGTCGAAAGCGCCTTGCTGGGCCAGCGTCATGCGGGTGGGGTAACTCTCGCTCAACACGCCCTTCAACGCGCTGACCTGCTTGTCGAAATAGACGCGCTGTCCGGTCTCCAGCTTCCGCAGATGCTTCTGATAGAGATTGTTCAGCACTGGGAAAATGCTGGCGGGCATAGCCGCTGCCGAGTTGAAATACTTATCCTTGATGGTTGTATTGATGCCGGGATTTGCCGCCTGCTGCGCCGCTTCGTAAACAGAGAACAACCGGCCCAGCGTGTAAGGAATGTTGGTACTGGCTTCGTTGAGACTCACGGTCAAAACCTCCTCTGGACAGTCTTTATGTGGATTTTTCAGATAATACGCCTTGATGATGGCCGCGCGGCCCCAAGTAATATTCCGCTCCGCGCGAATGCGGAGCATGACAGCCTCCAGCAGCGACGCGGGGTATAGTCCGCCGGAAAAGACGGCTCGCGCCGTGGCGCCCGCCATGGCCGGTGAGGGAACTTGCTTTTTGGGGTCACGAACCGTCTCCCGCAGCAGCGCCCACAGGGACAGCACGCCGGGCTTTGCGTAAGCGGGCTTCACGATCTCCAGCCGTTCATAGTGGTCGTTGACGTTCCGCATCAGCCTGCCGAAGCTGTCCCGCAGGAAGAAACGGACAGAGAGCCGGGCCGCGTTAGGCGCCAGGCCCAGAATGTAAAAGGTACGGTTGGGATCGACGCCCAACTCCTCGCAGGGCAGCCCCTTTGCCAGATTTTTCAAGGCCGCACGCAGGGCGTTGTTCGATATGGTCGATGGCATATTGCCGGACATGAAAGCCATAAATGTATCGGGATAAACAGGATCCGCACCCTCCGCCCAGCAGACAATGGTGGTATTGCCGATGACCTGCACGTTGTCTCTGTCCGCCAGCAGATGGTTCAGGGCGGCGGTGTAGGCAAAGGCTGCGTACTTGCCTACCGGCGCGTTGTAGTTCTGCTCCCGCCCATAGGAGCAAAAGGCCGGCGCATTGAACGACACCAGCGCCGCACCTCTGGACTGGGCGTCCCACACGCCTTTGATGGCGGGATGGGTGGCGGGGATCTCATCCTCACGGCCTGTGACAAGGCACTGCATCCTCACGGCGTCCTCGTCCGCGCCGTCCCGATACCGCTGCCACGCCTCGCGGATGACAGCGTCCTCGTGAACATAGCGGCCATCCACCCGGAACAGAAGATTTCCGCCCGCGCTGATCGTCTCGTACTGTCCGGACAGGGCTGGGTGCTCCATCGCTTTTTTCGGCTGCCAGGTGTCGAAGAACGCCAGTATCGCTCTGGCAGCGGGGGAATCCACGCCATCCAATACGGCGTGATGCAGGCTTGCGGCGACGCGGAAGCAGTCCCGGCTGCGCTCCGGCTTCCCCTTCTGGTCAACACCCAGCAGGTAGGCGGAGTTGTCCCACAGGAAGTTGGATGCAATGCCAACAGTGCGCTTCACCGCCGACGGCAGGATCATTGACTGCGGACGCAGGACGGTTTTCTTCCCCATTGTCACCTCTTCCATTGTGGGGATCACCTGTGTCACCTGTCCGTCTTTATCCAGACACAGGGCAAAGCTGATCTTTGCGGGGCTCCATCCGGGAGCGGCGATCTCGCCGCGCTGGAGCAGATCCTCGTAATACCGCGTCAGCGCTTGCAGGATCATCCCCTCACCTCCTCGCTGTCCCATGGCGGAACAACCATTACGCCATCCGTCAGGCTTGCACGGAAAAACCGGGGCGTGATGTTCTGGGGATTGGTGTAGTCCATATCCAGCAGCATCCAGCCCAGATCACGGACGCCCTTCAGTTCATCCGGACAGGGCGGTAGCTCCGTGCAGCGGCGGAAATGGGCGGGGAATTCCCTCGTGCCAAAATAGGGCATACTGTAACACTGGCCCCGTTCCAGGCGGCGCTTGATGATATCCTGAAACTTTCCGGCGTTGTCGCCGGGCGCCGCATTCTCCGTCAAGTCAAAGTGGGCGTCGATCACATAATGTACGTCCCGCAGCACCATGGCTGCCCGCTGCTGGATGCTCTCCGGTGTGGCAAGATACAGTTCCCCTTGTCCCTTTTCCATGACAGTTTTTACTTTGCGGGCGCTGATGGTGTCCTTCACCTCGTTGCGGCGAATGTTGGTGAAGCGAATGGGACTGCATACATGGATGCGGTCAATGCACCATTTCATGCCGGGGTGCCAGTAAATGCTTTCCAACAGCCCACGTGCCGCCGACGGCGTCATGACGTCATAGCTGACGCGCTCCGTTTTCATTTCCGGTCGTGTGAATAGCGCATAATCACCCCACACTTCCACTCGTATCGCCATAAGATCACTCCCCTCTTTTTGCTTGACTTGTAAATATCATAGAACGAACATCAGATAAACTCCGCCTTACCTGTCTCCGGCTCCAGAGACAGGCCCATGGTTTCGCTGTACAGCGTCAGATCCGTCAGAATCGCGCTATCGCTGTCCAATGCGGGAACCTCCCGCGCCGTCAGCAACGCTCCCGCATTGTACAGCGCCTGAAAGTGCTTATCATATACGGAGACGGCATAGCGGCCCAGCTTACGGTACAGCCCCTTGGAGCACTCGCCGTCCTGCAACTGCCGGAGCAAGGTCGCACCCTCGCCATAGGGAATGTAGACGGTGTATGTATTCTGGTCGATGAGATGGAATGTCTCCGCCACCGTCCGGAACGGGAATTCGCAGCCCTCGATGTCCTGCGTAAATGCCTTGATAACGCCCTGCTTGTCCAGCGCGTCACCAGATAGATCGCGCAGACTATGAAAGTACTGCGCCATCGTCTCAGGCGCGGCAGGGTCACGATCCTCTCCCAGCGCTTCTCTGGCCGCGCCGATGGCGGATTGAAACAGCAGCGGCGGCAGCTCCGTCCGCTCGAAGATCGTGACAACGCTCTCGTCTGCAGGACGCTTTCCCTCACGGTTACAGCGGCCCGCCGCCTGCATGACGGAATCCAGCCCCGCCAGTTCCCGGTATACGGCAGGAAAATCCACATCAACACCCGCTTCAATCAGCGAGGTGGATACCACCCGGCACGGTTCGTCCCGTCTCAGTCGTTCTCTGATCTCCCCAAGCAGCGCTTGGCGCTGGGCCGGGATCATCAGGGTGGACAGGTGGTAGCTGCCCTCCGACGGCAGCAGCGCGTATAGGCTTTGGGCCGCCTTGCGGCTGTTGACGATGCAGAGGACTTGCCGCTGCCCGCCCAGATGCTCCGCCAGCGCCTCATCGGTCAGCGTTCCAACCTGCCGGAAGGTCACGCGGCGGAAACGGTCATACAGTGCAGCCGTCTGCGGGCAGAGTTCTGTTACAGGACGGTCTGGCGCATAGGTATGCAGCAGGTCGTCCAGTGACGGCTGCGTTGCGGTACATAGTACCACCGTGGAATGAAATTACTCCGCCAGTGAAGCCATGGCCGCCACACAGGGCCGCAGATGCGGCAGCGGCAGCATCTGCGCTTCGTCGAAGATAATGACGCTATTGGCCAGATTGTGCAGCTTACGGCACCGGGAGGAACGGGCGGCATACATGGACTCAAAAAGCTGTACTGCCGTGGTGACCACCACCGGCATGTCCCAATTCTCCGCGGCCAGTGCCTTCCGGACGTCCTCCGTCGGTGCGCCGTCGGAGAGGTCGAACTGTACGCCGGAATGGTGTTCCAGTACATTGCCGCTTCCCAGAATATCCCGGAACACCTGGGCGTTCAGGTCAATGATGGAGGTATACGGGATGACGTAGATCACCCTCTGCATCCCGTGTTCCGCCGCATGGCGCAGCGCAAAGGCCAGCGACGCCACCGTCTTTCCACCGCCGGTAGGGACGGTCAATGTGTAAATGCCTTTTGGTTTACTGCCTGTATTCAGGCAGGTGTTCAGGATCTCACAGCGCAGCCGGTTCAGCTCTGTCTTGGGCTGCTGCCATGGCTCGATATACGCTTGCAGCCGTGCCAGCAGCGTGGGGATATCATCGTATCCGCCCCGCCCTCGCTCACCGTTCATGAACTGTTCCGTATCCAGAAAGTCGGCGTCCACCAGACAGGAATAGAGCATCCTTGTCCAGAAAGACGCTTGCAGGGGATCCAACTTCTGCGCCGCAGAGACCGTCGGTGGAGGTAACGTCACGCCACTTTCACCGCAGCGCTCCAGACACTGTTCGTCACGGCCTTTCAATAGGCGACCATAGAATGTACCATCGTCCTTCCGGGCTGTCCGCATGTTGCCGAAGTCCGGCAGACCGCCGTGATGCCCCGCCACGCAGGCCGAAGCATAGCGGTTGCCCCGCATAGCGCAGGCCATTGCGCCCGCTGTGGCGTGGTCAACAATGGGGCCGTCATTCAGCAGACGATCTTGAAAAGCATCTGTGCATTTACCGATGTCGTGGGCCAGTCCCGCTAGCTCACCGTCAGCTTCCGCCCCGAAGGCTGCTGCAAAGCTGCGGCACAGTTCAGCCGTGCCCGTCAGGTGCTGGGCAACCGTCTGATATTCCTTATTGCCATCAGCACTTTCCCGAACATGGGCATAGTACGGCACATCACGCATAATATCAGCTCCTTGCCGTTTTTTAGCTGTTATTGTCTATATTATACATGTATCCGTGCTTATGGACAAGCGTTGTTCGCCATTGTCCACAATTCCCGCTCCAACCTCAACAAATATTGAACCAGGATTGAGGAATATTTGATGCCCGGCGGCGGGTTTTGTGCTATAATAGCTGCGTAAACTGGCACACAGGAGGATCTTTCCATGTTCAAGATACTGATCGCCGAGGATGACAGTGAGCTGCGGCAGCTCTTTCAGCATGTACTGACCAAGAACGGCTATGCCGTCACCGGCGTATCTAACGGCGAAGAGGCCCTCAGCGCCGTAGAGGCCAGCTATTTCGACCTGATCATCTCCGACATCATGATGCCGAAAATGGACGGCTATGAGCTGGTGCGTGCCCTGCGTGAGGCGGGAATGACCACGCCGGTGATGATGATCACCGCCAAGGACGCCTTTGACGACATGCGCCTGGGCTTCCTGTCCGGCAGCGACGACTATATGGTCAAGCCCGTCAACGTCAACGAGATGGTGCTGCGGGTAGGCGCGCTGCTGCGGCGGGCCCAGATGGCCAACGAGCGGCGGCAGGTCATCGGCAGCACGGTGATGGAGTGCGATTCCCTGTCGGTACACACGGGCAAGGAGACCATGACCCTGCCCCAGAAGGAGTTCATGCTGCTGTATAAGATGGTCTCCTTCCCCGGCCGCATCTTCACCCGCCAGCAGTTGATGGACGACATCTGGGGCTACTCCGAGGCTGACACCCACACGGTGGACGTCCACATCGGCCGCCTGCGGGAGCGGTTTCGGGACAACACCGACTTCAAGATCGTCACCATGCGGGGTGTGGGCTATAAGGTGGTGAAGCTGTGAAAAACGACATCGCGCCGAAGGTCTCGCTGCGGGTCAAGTTCTTTCTGATCTGCATGATGGAGTTTATCGCCGTGGTGCTGCTGTCGGAGCTGGCAGGCTGGCTGCTGCGGCGCTGGCTGGGGGTCACGCTGGATATCCCCATCTTTGTCTGGGCCATCCTGTTCAGCGTGGTGGTGGGCGGTGTCATTACCAACTACATCACCCACTCCTTCATCGACCCCATCACCCGCCTTGGCGCGGCCATGAAGGAGGTGGCGGGCGGCAACTTCCAGATCACTGCCCAGTGCTGCAGCAAGCTGAAGGATGTCAACGACATCTACGCCAACTTCAACCTGATGGTGCAGGAGCTGGCCGCCACGGAGACGCTGCAGACGGACTTCATCTCCAGCGTCTCCCACGAGTTCAAGACCCCCATCAACGCCATCGAGGGGTACGCCTCCCTCCTGCAGGATCACCAGCAGTCCACCGAGGAGCAGCAGATCTACATTGAGAAGATCCTGTACAACACCCACCGGCTGTCGGCCCTGACGGGCAACATTCTGCTGCTGTCCAAGATCAACAACCAGACCATTAAGCCCCAGCGCACCGGCTTCCGGCTGGATGAGCAGATCCGCCAGGCCATCGTGGCGCTGGAGCAGAAGTGGACAGCCAAGGACATCGACTTTGACGTGGAGCTGGACAAGATCCAGTACAGCGGCTACGAAAGCCTGCTGAGCCATGTATGGAGCAACCTCATCGACAACGCCATCAAATTTGATCCCCAGGGCGGCATGATCGCCCTGCGCCTGCGCCAGAGCGGGGACTGCGCCGTGTTCACCATCGATGACAACGGCCCCGGCGTCCCGCCGCAGGAGCAGGAGCGGATCTTTCACAAGTTCTATCAGGTGGACAACTCCCGCGAGGTCAGCGGCAACGGCCTGGGCCTTGCGCTGGTGCGGCAGATCGTCTCGTTCAGCGGCGGCACCGTCGCCGTGGAGAATCTGCCGGAAGCGGGCTGCCGCTTCACGGTAACGCTGCCCCTGGCATAATTTCATACGGAAACGCCCCGGCCTTTAGAAAAAGGCCGGGGCGCTCCTCTTTTTCCCGCAAATGTCAACAGAAGTTGAGGCTGGCTTGACGCTCAGTTGTAATTTGTGTTTTAGAATAACAGAAAAAGTGGAACACTATGGAAGAGAATCAGGGAAAGGAGTATCTCGCCATGCCGTTTCTGCGCTGCGCCCTCTATCTGGCGGCCACCGGGGTCGCCGGCTTTCTGCTGGGCCGCATCCTGCCGAAGAGTTGGTTCTGCGGCGATGCCTTCCCCTACCGCGCCCGGCCCGGCGAGCAGAAGCTGTTCCGGGCGCTGCGCGTCAAGGAATGGCAGAGCAAGGTGCCGGACATGAGCCGCCTTCTCCCCGCCCTGATGCCCGCCAAGAAGCTGACGGAGGAGACCTTTGCCGACCTGCCCCGCATGATCCAGGAGACCTGTGTGGCGGAGCTGATCCATGTGCTGCTGTCGGTGACGGGGCTTGCCTGTCTGGCCATCTGGCCGGGAGTAGGCGGCGCTGTCGTGACCGCCGTGTATATTCTGCTGGGCAATCTGCCCTTCATCATCATCCAACGCTACAACCGCCCACGCCTGCAAAGGCTGCTTGCTTTACAGCAACGGAAACAAGAAAGGAAGGTCACACATGGGCACGCTGATACTGAGCTGCAATACGGGCGAGGGGCATAACTCCTGCGCCAAGGCCATACAGGCGGAGTACGCGGCCCACGGTGAGCGCTGCGAGATCGTGGACGCGCTGCAATTCATCTCCCGCCGCGCCTCCCGCTTCATCAGCGACTGGCACTCCCGCATCTACCGTCACGCCCCCAAGCTCTATCAGGCGGGGTACCGCAACGTGGAGAACCGGCCCTCCGTGTTCCGGGAGGGCACCTCGGTGCACCGCTATCTGACCTCCGGGGCGGAGCGGCTGTATCAGTTCATCTGTGACGGACAGTACGACAACATCATCTGCGTCCACGTTTTCCCCGCCCTGGCGGTCACCGCCATGCTGGAGCGGCACCCTATGGCCATCACCACCAGCTTTGTGGCCACGGACTATACCTGCAGTCCCAGCGTGGAGGACTCCAATGTGGACTGCTATTTCATCCCGGAGGCGTCCCTGATCAACGAATTCGCCGCCAGAGGTATCCCACAGAAGAAGATAATCCCCAGCGGCCTGCCGGTCAGGGCGGCATTCTATCAGGACACCGGCAAGGCCGAAGCCAAGGCGTCGCTGGATATTCCGGCGGAGCATCAGCATCTTCTCATGATGTGCGGCAGCATCGGCTGCGGCCCCATCCGTGAGCTGACAGAGGAGCTATCCCTCCGCCTCTCCTATGATCAGATCCTCACCGTGGTCTGCGGCGCAAACGAGGAGCTGTCCGCCAAGCTACAGAAACAGCTCGGCGGACATCCCGACATCCGCATCCTGGGCATGGTGGACAATGTGCCCCAGCTGATGCACAGCGCCGACCTGTTTCTCACAAAGCCCGGCGGACTGAGCACCACCGAGGCCGCCGCCTGCGGCCTTCCCATGGTGCTGATGGACACCGTGGCAGGCTGCGAGGGCCATAATCTGGACTTCTTCCTGAGCCGCGGTGCCGCCGTGACTGCCGATACACCCAAGGCCCTGGCAGATCTCGCCATGTCCCTGCTGGCCACACCGGAGCGCCTGCGGCGCATGTCCCGGGCCATACGGCCCACCGCCGGCCAGACGCCCGCCCGGCAGATCTATACGACGCTGCATCGGCGGCAGGGCTGCCCCCTCTGCGAAGAGCGTTACGCCTGACGCTTATCATATCTCTATGGCATCCTCTCATACCCCCAACAACAGGAAAGACCTGCCGCAAATGCGGCAGGTCTTTCCTGTTATCCGTATTTACTTCATCAATCAATGGGGACCAGAGAGCCGATGACCACATAGCGGGCGTCGTTATACTCATAAGAGCAGGTGGACAGCGTCACCGTCCGGCCGGTAGGCGTGCCGATGGTAGACTTGAAGTCGGACTTGGCCGCCATGGCCTCCAGCTGCGACTGGGTCAGAGAGGTTGCATAGATCTCGTCATCGTGGTCGCAGACAAAGCCGGCGTACAGGTCCAGACGGTAATCCTGGCTGGGCGTATAGATATACATGTAGGGATGTGCCTCGTAATAGCCCTTGTCCGTGTGATAATTGCGCAGGGCGGCAAACATCATGCCGGTTTTCATATTGTGACCGTAGATGATGGTATTGCCATCGGAGAAGCTGCCGCTGTTGAGCTGTTCCACGAAAATGCTGCCGTTGTTGTTGCTGTTCCCTTCGCTGTCGTGGGTCAGGTAGTAATCATTGCCGTTTCCATGCTGGATCATGTAGTTGATATTGGTGTTGGCGGCATAGATGTAGCCCACTACATCGGGATACTTGGCGATCATCTTGTCAAAGTCAACGTCGATGGTCTCGGGCTGCTTTGTCTCCGTGGTCTTATCTCCGTCTGTGCCTGTGGAATCGCCGTCTCCGGTGTTATCCGAGGTGCCCGGCGTAATGAATTGCTGCGCATTCTTCTGGGCGTCGGCCGCATCGGCCTGCTGCTTGAAGTAGCTGATGATCTTCGTGGCGGAGAACACCAGGATGCCCAGCAGCACCAGCAGGATCACATAATAGAGCGCCCGGCTCTTTTTTCTCTTTCTTCTGCGGCGGGGCTGTCCTTCGCTGCGCTGACCGCTGCTGCGCTGGCCGCCGCTGACGCGCTTGCCGCCTTCGGGATATCCATAATTATCGTGTGTCGTATTGTTCATCAAACAAGCCTCCTTGTCATCTTCGTTATTGTATCAGATTTCGTGCTGTTTGGCAAGCCGTATTGGAAATTTCCCTTTACTTAATCCGGGGAATGAGCTAGAATGAGAAAAGGACAACTTTCAAAAAGGAGCATCCATCATGATCTATTTCAACAGTGACTATCTGGAGGGCGCACACAGCGCGATCATGGCCCGGCTGGCCGAGACCAATATGATGCAGACCATCGGCTACAGCGAGGATGAGATCTGCGCCGCCGCCCGAGAGAAGATCAAGACCGCGTGCCAGGCGCCGGACGCCGACGTTCACTTCCTGGTGGGCGGCACCCAGACCAACACCACGGTCATCGCCTCGATCCTACGGCCCTGGCAGGGCGTGCTGTCCGCCGTCAGCGGCCACATCAACTGCCACGAGACCGGCGCCATCGAGTCCACCGGCCACAAGGTCATCACCCTGCCCACCGACGACGGCAAGATCACCGCCCAGCAGATCGCCGACTATGTGGAATGGCACAAGCACGATGAATCCACTGAGCATATCGTCCAGCCCGGCATGGTGTACATCTCCCAGCCCACCGAGACCGGCATGCTGTACAGCAAGGCCGAGCTGACGGCCGTTTACGACATCTGCCGTGCCTACGGTCTGCCCCTGTTCATCGACGGCGCCCGCCTGGGCTACGGCCTGGTGTGCGAGGCCAATGACATCACCCTGCCGGAGCTGGCCCGTCTGTGCGATGTGTTCTACATCGGCGGCACCAAGGTGGGCGCCCTGTTCGGCGAGGCGGTGGTCATCATGAACCCGGCGCTGAAAAAGGATTTCCGCTTCATGATGAAGCAGCGGGGCGGCATGCTGGCCAAGGGCCGTCTGCTGGGCATCCAGTTCGACACCCTGTTCACCGACGATCTGTACTTCAGGATCGCCCGCAACGCCATCGACATGGCCTTCCAGATCCGGGACATCTTCGTGTCCAACGGCTATCCCCTGCTGTTTGACTCCCCCACCAACCAGCAGTATCCCATCATTCCCGATGACGAGCTGGCCATTCTGGGCAAGGAGTTCGGCTACGAGTACTGGACGCGGGTGGATGCCACCCACTCCGGCGTTCGCTTCTGCGGAAGCTGGGCCACCACTCAGGAGAACGTGGACGCCCTGCGCGCCGCCGTCAGCGCCCTGAAAAAGAACGGCTGAAAGAATAGTCCTGGTATATAGACGCTGAAATACCGCCAAAGGTTTCACCCTTGGCGGTATTTTTTCAAATTTTTTTCAGATCTTCCGGACGGAGATATCGCAGATCTGGACGGTCACGCCCTTTTTTTCTGCCAGGGCGGAGACCTTCTCCACGATGAGGCTGCGCTTCTTCGCGGCGATGTCCGCCACAAACTGATCCCGCTGATCCTGATCCTTTTTGGCCAGGAACCTGTGGGCCGCAGCCAGCAGCTTCTCCTTTTTTCCGGCGATCCGGCCCACCAGTCCACCCTTGGCGCCGAGCTTTTGGGACACCGCAGGCACCACCAGATCCACCACACCGTCATAGTCCAGGTCCGAGATCAAAAGCTTCACTTCCAGCATGTTTTTTGCTCCCCCTTTTGGCCGTATTTTCTACTCAAAAGTACCATATACCCGCCATTATGTCAATGTTTTGCTATAAAAAATACCGAAAGCCGACAGCTTCCGGTATTTTTGTTCAGTATCGCTCTTCGTGCCGGTGGCGCAGCTTATACCTCGGGGCCGGCCTTGACCAGAGCCTTACCGGCCTCGTTGGTCTCATACTTGGCGAAGTTCTTCACAAAACGGCTGGCCAGATCCTGGGCCTTGGTCTCCCACTGGGCGGCGTCGGCATAGGTGTCGCGGGGATCGAGGATGGCGGGATCCACGCCGGGCAGCGCGGTGGGCACCTCGAAGTTGAAGTGGGGGATCATCTTGGTGGGCGCGGTCTTGATGGCGCCGGACAGGATGGCGTCGATGATGCCGCGGGTATCCTTGATGGAGATGCGCTTGCCG
>USAT01000052.1 GCA_900552725.1 uncultured Eubacteriales bacterium
CAGCGGCCAGCGGAAGACAGTGGGCGGGCATTGAGGATCTGTTTGATCCGATCAAGGAGCGGATCTTTTATCTTATCTTGCGGCAAAGCCACATGGCCTACGCAGAATTTCTGTTACAGGATCACCAGCTTGTGGCTGCATTTCTTCTGCAGAACCTCTGCCACGTCCCGGCTTAGCGCATCCAAGGGGGCGCCGTTCAGGGAGCGAATCTCCAGCCTGTGGGCCTGTTTCCCCGTGCAGAGGCCGGTTATCAGGTCTATAAAAGCCTCCGCTACGCGCACCATGGGTACGCATGTCGGCGTCTGCGCAGGCAGGATAGGCTGCAAATAGGCCAGGTCCGAGAGCTGCCGCTGTGTCAGATGGTCGCTCCAGGTGATCTGATTGCTTTGGCAAAGCGCCTTCAGCACCTGGGACATCCAGCCGCCGGGGAGGGACGGAATGGTGCAGACCTCCAAATGCAGCACATTTTCCTCCACATCCCTGGTTTTCTGCAAGTGGAACTGCTTGCTCAGCTCCTGCAGCTCCGGAGAGGGCTCGGCCCCCACATCCCGCAGCAGCCGGCTATAGAACATCTGATAGTACTGCACGGCATCCCGCCAGGCGCTCCGCCGGATCAGTATCTCCAAACGGATTCTTGCAATGTCCTCGTTATAGGGGTCGATCTCCTCGCAGGCGGACATAAACTGCAGGCAATCGTCATCCAGCGCGTTTTCATAGGTCAGCCGGATCAAGCGGTGATAGACCACCAGCTTTCGGTTTTCCAGGTAGTACCGGCGCTGGATGATATACTCCAAAAAGTTCTCGCAATTGTGCAGACTGCAGTTTTCAAAAAAGTCGCCCCGGAACAGGGACAGCAGATGCTTCAGCTCTGCGATGGAGTTGATATCTTCGAGATTGGCCTGCTCGATCTCAGATATATCGCACAGAAAGCTAAAGTTGGGATTGACCTTGATATCATCCTTGGACACCAGCAGAAGCGACTCACCATCCGCCTGCACGAGGGCCTTTTTGATCTGCCAGAGGTTGAAGCGCAGGTTGTATTTGGCGGCATCATCGCTGCTTTCGCTCCAAAGATAGCTGATGATGTCGCTGCGGCGCATTTGCCGGGTCTCCCTCATCAGGACCAGGGCGATGATAGCGGCAGCCTTGCTGCTGATTTGATCGCTGACATCCGCATCGTCCAGCAAAAATCGGGGCCCGCCCATAAACGTAATGTACAACATACTCATTCATTCCGGTCAAATACGACCCGCCCGTCTTTGATGGTCATATCCACTTGAACGTCCTTCAGCTGCCGGGGATCCATCTGCGTTATATCCCGGTCCAGGATCACAATATCGGCGTCCTTCCCCTCCCGGAGGCTCCCCTTTTTCTTTTCCAAAAAGAGGGCATAGGCCCCATGGCTTGTATACATCTCCAGTGCCTCCTGCAGCGTTACGCTATTGGCGGCAACGGGATGGTTGACGGCGTAGTGGATGCCCTGGAAGGGATTGGGGTTGGTGATGGGTGGGTCCGAACCGCCGCAGATGGTAATACCGCTGTCGATAATCCGGCGAAATTGGTTGGTAGTGCCGTAACGATCGCCCAGACGCTGCTGATACATACCGCCAGGATAGCCCCACAGCCCCTCATAGGCGGGCTGCATGCACAAAATGACGCCCAGGCGGGCAGCCCGCTGCATCTGGGAGGGTGTTATAAGCTCCGCATGCTCAATGCGGTGGCGCATGGAGCGCACGTCATAGTGTTTCGCGGCGGCCTCCAGCGCCTGGAGCACGGTCTCGATGGCGGCGTCGCCAATGGCGTCAAAGCCAATCTGCAGATTGTTCTGGCAGCACTCCATGGTAAAATGTGTCAGCGCATCCTGCGTCATGTAGATCCACCCCTTCCGGTGGGGCTCATCGGCATAGTCAAAGGAAAGGGCCGCTGTCCGGCCGCCCATGGTGCCGTCGATATACAGGGAGCCGCCGATATGCTTGAGGCCGTGCTGCAGGGCACGCTTATACTCGGTGGTCTGATAGAAAATCTCTATACTCAGAGGATAGCGGTCCTTATAGTGCACCAAGAACTCGCTGGTGCGCAGAGGGCTCTGCTCTGCCTTGGCGCCCCGGCACTCCATGGCGGCCACGGTGGTAAGGCCATGGGAAAAGGCTATGCCCACAGTGCGGGCGGCAGCGGTATCATAGTCATCATAGGAATAGGCGTCCAGCACGTTGCCCTCCAGCCGGTTTTCCGCCTGATTGGTAAATACGCCTGTGGGAATGCCGCTGTCATCCATATGGATGCCCGGCAGGGTAAAGGGAACCTTATTATACAGGATGCCCACGGTATTGAGGATTATGGTGTGATGGTCCAAGGAGAAGATCAGAACCGGCTTATCGGCGCAGTAATGGTCCAGGACCTTGCGGTCCGGAGGGGCCTTTTCCTCCAGGCGGCTGCTGTCCAGCCAGCAGGCAGTGACAACGCTGCGGCTGGCCGCCTCACGCCGGATAATCTGACCGATCTCGTCATAATTGCGCACATGGGACAGATCTACATACCCGCACTCCAAGCCGGTACGCACCACCTGAAAGTGGTTGTCAATAAACCCCGGCAATACCGTCCGGCCCCCGGCATCAATGATCTGCACGGTGCCGGAGATATACTCCGGGTCGCGCTTTCCCACGCCCAGGCGGGCAATCTTACCGCCCTGGGTCAAAAGCCAATCGGCGCGCACATCGCCATCCATACAGAGAATCTTCCCGTTTTTGATGAGCAGGTCTCGTTGATCCATGGCATTTGCTCCCATCCTACAGTGTTCTTTACAGAAAGAGTATAGCAGACTCCGCCCGAAAAGGGAAGCCTCTATTCCGCCGTTTCTATGAAGGCGGCCATGGCTGCCAGGAAATCTGCGTCCGTCAGCTCTGCCGCCAGGTCAAAGCACAGGGAGAGACCATTGTCGCTGTTGGTGGTGACCACAAGGCCGTCACCCGTCTGCTGATCCCACAGGGCCAAAGACTTGAAGCCGTCGTTATCGCCCCAGTGCCACCGGACGGAGGGTTCCTTTCGTATGAGGCCCACACCCAGGCCCCAGGCAATGTCATCATCGGCGATGCTCTGCACGGAGCCCATCTGGTGATAAGTGTCCTCCCGCAGCCCACCCCGGCTGCAGAGCAGGCCGGAAATAAACCGGGCGTAATCCGCAGCGTTGGAATACAGGGACCAGGCAGCATTAGGCTCCGGGGCGTTGCCGGTTAGATCCACACAATCCCGCACGCGGCAAGGATTGCCCTCCGCATCAAAGCCCAGAGAAATGGCGCTGCCCACCCCCGGCGTCCAAAGCACGGCGGAGCGGTGCATTTGAAAGGGCGTGAAAGCATGGCCCGCAAACAGCTCTGGGAGGGATTGTCCCGTAATTTTTTCCGCCAAGTGCTGCAGCAGGTAATAGCCCTGGCCGGAATAGCTATAGGCCGTACCCGGGGCAAAGAGCATGGGCATAGGGCGGCTGTGCCAATCCGGCAAGCCGGAGCTGTGGCTGAGGATGTGGCGGGGGGTGATCTTTGCAAAATCCGGATCCTGGGACCAGGGCTCGCCTCCCAGCCGGGCAGGCACCGACCCATCCAGGGTCAGCAGCCCCTCATCAGCTAATTGCAGGGCCAGCACGGCAAACAGGGGCTTTGTCAGGGATGCGCACTCAAAGAGGGTACCCTCCGTCACCGGGGCGGCGCCGGCAGCGCCGCTGACAGCGGAATGGGTCACCTGTCCCCCCTGCAGCAGGGCCACGCTGCACCCCGGTACACCCCGGCAGGTCATCCGGTGGGCCAAAAGCTCCGGATCCCCGCAGAAATGCTTCGCTTTTTCCGTTACAATATGCATAGAGTCCCCCTTACATTTTTTTCACGGGATAGCCTGCGAAGGAAACAGCAGCCTCGGCCAGGATCTGCGTGGGATCCGCCACGGGATAGGGCAGCTCGCATTGGGCAAACACAATGGGAAGCTCCGTGCAGCCCAGGACAAAGCACTCCGCCCCCTGGGCTATCATGGCATCCAGGGTACAGCGCAGGGCTGCCACGTCAATGGCACCTAAGTTTCCGGCCTTGACGCCATCGTAGATGGCGGACATGACCCGGCGCTGACCGGGAGCATCGGGCTTGATGACCCGTATGCCACGACCGGAGAGGAGGTTTTCATAAATGCCGGTTTGAATGGTTCCGTCGGTGGCCAAAAGGCCCACGGCGTTTACGCCCGCCCGCTCCAAACGGTCCGCCGTCAGGCGCAGCATGTGCAGCACCGGCAAGTGGGTCCGGAGACAGAGGTCATCGTAGAACCAGTGGGCAGTGTTGCAGGGCATGATCAGGACGTCGGCCCCGGCGGCCGCCAGGGTGTTAGCCGAGCGCACCAGCTGGGGTACCGGATCCTCGCCGCCCATGAGGATGGCCGCCGTCCGGTCGGGAATATCCGTGTTGCAGTCCACGATCACATGGGGAAAGTCCTGGTCCCGGGCGGCGGCGGTAGCGCGGATGATTTTTTCAAACAGGTCCGCAGTGGCCAAAGGGCCCATGCCGCCGATAATGCCGATAATCTTTTTCACAGCCTGTCCCCTTCTTACTTTTCGGATTTTTTCTCGGTCATATAGAGGTCTGCCAGGCTCTTATAATGGTTGCCTGCCCGGCCCGTTACGGCTTTGGCGTGGAGCATGGAGCTGATGATAGCCTCGTCCACGCTCTCGATAGCCGCCCGGAACACCTCGTCAATATCCTCCTCGTACACCAGGCGGATGGATTCCAGCCGATCGCTGCTGTAATGGGCCAGCTTGTTTCCGGTGGTGAAGGCCAGGGCAATTTCGCCGCTGCCGTTGCCGGAAATGCCGCCGGTACGGGCAATGCCGGATTGGGCGCGCTTTGCCACCCGCTCCAGCTGCCGGGCTGAAAGGGGAATATCCGTGGCGATGATGACGATAATGCTGCCCTTATCCTTCAGCTCCGACTGCTCCTGCCAGAACAGCCGCTCACCTACAGAGTCCCCCGCGACCTTGAGGTCCCGGAGGGTGCCGAAATTGGTCATGACCAGGGCGCCGACGGTATAGGTCTCGCCATAGAGCCGGCACAGCCGGGAGGCGGAGCCGATGCCGCCCTTGAGGGAATAGCACACCATGCCGGCGCCGGCGCCTACATCGCCCTCGGCAAAGGTATCCGCCGCCGCATCCAGAGCCGCTCGAGCGTGCTCTTTGGTAATGTGCAGGCCGCGGATATCGCTGAGGCGGGCGTCGTTGCACTCCATGACCAGGGAGTTCACAGTGCCGGCGTCCAGGCCGATGTCATCATTCCGCTCCAGCATATACTCCACCAGAGCCGTGGAGACCGTGCCCACAGACAGAGTATTGGTCAGCAGGATGGGGGTTTCCAGCGTACCCAGCTCCTGCACCTGGACCAGGCCGATGCTCTTTCCGAAGCCGTTGATTACATGGGCTCCGGCCAGGCACTTTTCGTGAAATACATCACCCGTGTGGGGGATGATGGCGGTGACGCCAGTGTGTACCTCGCCGTCGTGGAGCGTCACATGGCCCACACGCACACCCGGCACATCCGTAATCAGGTTGCGGGGACCATGGCCCATGTAACCAAACTTCAGACCGTATCTGCTCTCTACACCCATAATTAAATTCCTCCCTATTCGTCCGGAGCAGCTGCACTCCGGTCAGTATTTTTGTGAAAAAAGGCCGCCCGCTCAGCTCGTCTAATCAGACGTGCTGAAACGAGCAGCCTATATGTTATGCTTCGCGCTTTAACGCTGATAGACTACCTTGCCGCCCACAACGGTCATTACCGGCAGGATATCCTTGATCTCCATGGGATCCACGGTGAAGATATCCCGATCCAGCAGGACCATATCTGCATAATAGCCG
Organism: uncultured Eubacteriales bacterium; assembly: GCA_900552725.1. GTDB lineage: Bacteria > Bacillota > Clostridia > Oscillospirales > Oscillospiraceae > Vescimonas. The sequence continues at coordinate 5,882 of USAT01000052.1, forward strand.
GGCTTCAGGCGGCCCTTGACGTCCTCCTGGAACTCCGCATAAGCGCTCTCCATGGTGTAGGCGTCAATAGCCGTTTCCACATCCACGCACTCGCCGGGATAGAAGCCGCCTGCGGGACGGCCCTGTCTATCCTTGCGGGTAACGGCCATGTAGATATTGGTGAAGGGGTTGCAGTCCTCCACAGGGCAGTCGGTGCCGTAGGACAGATGCACGCCCATGCGCAGAAGGGTGCCGAAGGCGTAGGAGGTGGAGGCCAGCTCCTTGCCGCACAGCTTTTCCACGATATTCATATCGCAATCCAGGAAAATGGGCTGGGCAAACACCAGAATATCGTCCTTGGCGATGCGCTCCAGCAGGGCACGGTCGGTAATCTGGCAGTGAACAACGGCGTGGCGGAGCTTGTTCTTGCCATCCACGAAGGCCCGCTCATAGCACTCCACAGTGCGGCGCACGGCCTCGTCACCGATGCAGTGGGTAATCACCTGCAGATTATGCTCCTTTGCCAGCTGGCAGTAGCGGTCCATATCCTCCACGTTGATCCACTCCAGGCCGTGGTTTTCCGGATCGCCCACGTAGCCGTGGGACATAAGACCCGTGCGGGCGCCCAGGCTGCCGTCCTTAAACAGCTTCAGGGGGCCCAGGGTAAGCCAGGAGCCCTTCTTATACTCGCCCACGGCGTACTCGCCCCGGGTCAGGTATTCCTCGAAATCCTCCAGGTTGTTGAAGCAGACCTGGTGGCGATAGCGAACCTTGCCCTCTCCATTGTCGTACATCTCGTGCAGCAGGCGGAAGGCAGCGGGGGTATCCAGGAAGGTGGTGCCCACATCGTTGCTCTGGACGCTGGTGAGACCGTGGGAAACTGCATAGTCCATGGCATCCTTCATGAACTCATGGCGCTCCTCCAGAGTAAACTCCGGGATAAGACGCTTGGCGATATTGCAGCCGTTGCCGGTGAAGATGCCGTTGGGCACGCCATTTTCATCGGTGAGGCAATCCTCGCCCTTGCACTTGTCTATCTCGCCGGTGCTCTGCAGGATCTCCAGGAGCTTGCTGTTGACGGAGACAATGTGCCCGCAGACACGCTCCAGCACGATGGGATAGTCGGTACTGATCTTGTCCAGGTCATGCCGGTCGGGCAGGCGGCTGCCGTCGGTGAAATAGTCCTGGTTCCAGCCGAGGGCGTGGAGACCATTTTTCACCCGCTGGGGATGCTCCTGGGCGAACTTGCGGCATACCTCGATCAGCTCCGCAATGGACTTTACATCGGCGATATGGGCCTGGTTCAGCGTCTCGCTGAACTGGGCAAAGTGCATATGAGAATCATTGAGACCGGGGATCAGGGTCCGGCCGCCGCAATCCACCCGGGTGGCGTCAGCCGGGGCATCGGCCAGCAGGGCATCGCTGCTGCCTATGCGGCGGATGATGCCGTCCTCAACCAAAACTGCCTGCTCATAATGACCCTTTTCTACATAGACCTTGGCATTATAATACAGCTCAGCCATCATTAGCCTCCTTGTTCTCTCGCGCTTCCTTCTTCAGCTTACGGTCAAAGATCCAGTAAACAACGGCGCCGAGGGCGGGCACGGTGAAGCCGATGGAACCCAGGAGGGGATTCTCAATGGCGGAGTTGACGAACAGGGCCACGAACACGATGGCGGTGAAGATGATGGACACGGGATAGAGCCACACCTTGTAGGGACGCTCGATATTGGGGAACTTCTTGCGCAGGATGGGCACAGCCAGAACGATCATAACATTGAAGAGCAGGTTGCTCAGCACCACCATGTCGGTCAGCTCGCTCAGGTTACGCAGCAGCACCAGGGCGCTGGAGATGACAGCCTGGACAATGACGGGCACATAGGGGATCTTCTGCTTATTCAGCTTGGTGAAGCTCTTGAAGAAGTGGCCCTCCTTGGCCATGGCATAGTACATTCTGGGCTGGGCCAGGATGAGGCCGTTCATGCTGCCGAACATGGCCAGAACCATGCCCACGGTAACCACCACGGCACCTGCGCTGCCCAGCAGCTTCTTGGCAACCGCCGTACCCAGATACAGGTCACCGGCGTCGATCATGGCGGCGATCTCCTCGTGGGGCAGAACCTTCATGATGGCGAAGTTGAAGAGGGTGTAGAGAATCGTAACGCCGCCGATGCCGATGATAAGGGCCAGGGGCAGATTCTTGCGGGGGTTCTTCATTTCCTCGGCCACGGTGTTCAGGTTGGTCCAGCCCTCATAGGCCCAGAGGGAGGCCACCACGGCCAGAGCGATCATGCTGAAAACGCTGGTGTTGTTCTCGGCGGCATAGACGCTGGCAGAGCCAAAGGACAGGTCGGGGGTAACACGGCCGACAAACAGGGCGGCCAGCAGAATGATGGCAACGGGCACCATCTTGGCGACCATGGAGACATTCTGCACCACGGAGGCCAGCTTAACGCCCACCATGTTATAGGCAGTGATACCGAAGATGAGTACAACGGCGGCAATCTTGCAGCCGAAGTCGCTGAGGTGGAAAATAGGCTGGAACACGCCCATCAGAGCCAGGGCCAGAGCAGCCACGGAGCCGGGGCCGCCGATGAGCCAATCCACAAAGCCGTTCATGAAGCCCACGATGGGATGAAAGGCCTCATTCAGGTAGACCACACGGCCGCCGGACTGGGGCATGGCCGCGCCCATTTCCGCGTAGGCCAGACCGCCAAACAGGGAAATGACACCGCCGATGATCCAGCACAGCAGAGCCAGGCCGCTGTTCATGCCCACGCGCTGCAGCACATAGGCGCCCAGGTAGAAGATACCGGAGCCGATCATGATACCAGCAATAATGCTAACACCACCAAAGGCACCTATTTCTCGCTTGAGTTCTGTTTTTTCTGTTGTCAAATCGTTGATAGTTTCTTTTTTCATGGGATGCGCCTCCTTTTCCAGCTATCAAAATAGCCTGAATGTAAATTTATTGTAAAGTATTCCCGTTCCCAAAGGTGTTTATAAAAAACCTTTCCTTCTTTTTTTATCTAAACGGTTTATTAAACACAAATAAAACATATGAAGGCGCGGGCAAGGTCAATGCCCGCGATGCAAAAGGAGAACCAAACAATGGAAATCACCATGCAGAACGAACAAGAGCATCTACTATACTCTGGATTTTCATGTGACGCCGCATCTTCTCAGGCACACCTATATCACGAATCTGATTCATGAAGGCGTCGATCCAAAGACTGTTCAGTATTTGGCTGGGCACGAGAACAGCAAGGTGACTATGGACATTTACGCCAAGGTGAAGTACAATAAGCCTTGGGAACTGGCGCCGGTGATAAACCAAGCTTTCAGCACAAATAGTGAAAAAGAATCGGCTTAATTGATGGGTTAACTCGTAGGGGAAACGGCAAGACAGAACGCAGAAACCCTTGAAAATACAGGGGAAAAGGCGAAAAACTGATTCAGTACGGTCTGAAGGCCGCCCGCCGCGCCCCTCAGTTCTCCAAGCGCTGAGTTTGTGCCCTGTTTTCTACAAAGGCTTCTGCTTCGGCAGGGGCCTTTGTTTTGCCTGGAGACAGGGGGTGTTCTGTCGAAAAAAAGGTACATGACCGGCCTTTTGAGGGCGTTTTTTTCCGTGAAACCCCTTGCAATCGCCCTGTGAATATGGTAATATACCATATGGTAGTATGTGTTGACTGAGAGTGGACGTTCCGTCCGCTCTTTTTGTTGAGCAAAATCCGTTTCTTAAAAATCGGAAATCGTTTGAAAAATGAAGCGAGGAACGTTATGAAAAAAGTCACCGACATCGTGTGGGAGCTGGCGGAGCCGGTCGTGAAGGAGAACGGCTGCGAGCTTTGGGACGTGGAATACGTCCGTGAGGCGGGCCAGTGGTACCTGCGGCTTTACCTGGACAAGGAGGGCGGCGTGGACATTCTGGACTGCGAGGCCGTCAGCCGCAGGGTCAGCGACCTGCTGGACGAGGTGGATCCCATCGAATCCAGCTATATGTTCGAGGTGTCCTCCGCCGGGGCGGAGCGGCAGCTGAAGCGGCCCTCGGATTTTCAGCGGTTCATGGGCCAGCCGGTGCTGGTCAAGACCTATAAGAACCGGGACGGCCGGAAGGAGTTTGCCGGAAAGCTGGCAGGCTTCGAGGACGGCGCGGTGCTGCTGGATATGGGCGGCGCGGAGCCGGTACGGTTTGAAAAGGCCGAGGTGGCGCTGGTGCGCCTGCGGGTAGAGTTTTAATCAACAAGTTTCGTTTTAGATAGAAGGAGTTAAGATCATGAAATGTGATGAGATTTTCGCGGCGCTGGCCATGCTGGAGAAGGAACGGGGCATCCCCCAGAACTTCATGATGGGCAAGATCATTCAGGCTCTGACCACCGCCTATAAGCGGGATCACGAGGGCGTGGAGAATGTGATCGTGGACGTGGACGAAGACAAGCACGATCTGCGGATGTACGTCCAGAAGGAGATCGTGGAGGAGGTCATGGATCCCGCCAACGAGATCTCTCTGGAGGACGCCCGCAAGCGCAGCGCCAAGAATGAGCTGGGCGGCGTGGTGAACATCCCGGTGGAGAACGTGGAATTCGGCCGTATCGCCGCCGGCAACGGCAAGCAGGTGATCATCCAGGGCCTGCGAGAGGCGGAGCACGGCATGATCTATGACGAGTTCAACTCCAAGCAGCACGAGATCCTCACCGGCACCGTCACCCGGATCGACCCCCGCAACGGCAACGTGATCCTGAAGATCGGCACCGGCAGCGAGAGCACCGAGGCCGTGCTGTCCCAGAACGAGCAGGTGGAGGGCGAGACGCTGACCGAGGGTCAGATGGTGAAGGTGTATCTGGTAGAGGTGCGCCGCACCACCCGCGGCCCCCAGGTGCTGATCTCCCGCACCCACCCCGGCCTGGTGAAGCGCCTCTTCGAGCTGGAGGTGCCCGAGATCTACGACGGCAGCGTGGAGATCCGCTCCATCGCCCGCGAGGCGGGCAACCGCACCAAGATGGCCGTGTGGTCCGAGGATGAGAACATCGACCCCATCGGCGCCTGCGTCGGCCCCCGCGGCCAGCGCGTCAACGCCATCGTGGAGGAGCTGCGGGGCGAGAAGATCGACATCATCAAGTACAGCGAGGATCCCGCCCAGTTCATCGCCGCCGCCCTGGCGCCCGCCGATGTGCTGGAGGTGCGCCTGTCCGCCGAGGGCAAGGCCTGCCGTGTGGTGGTGCCCGACGACCAGTTGAGCCTGGCCATCGGCAAGGAGGGCCAGAACGCCCGCCTGGCCGCCCGCCTGACCGGCTATAAGATCGACATCAAGCCCGCTTCTCACAGCGAGGACTGAGCATAAGGAGGTGGCCGGTATGGCTGTCAAACCCCGGAAGATCCCCCAGCGGCAGTGTGTCGGCTGCCGGGAGATGAAGGATAAAAAGGAACTGCTGCGGGTGGTCCGCACGCCGGAGGGCGAGATACTGCTGGATGGCCGGGGCAAGGTGTCCGGCCGCGGCGCGTATGTGTGTCCCGACGTGGCGTGCCTGAAAAAGGCCCGCAAGTCCAAGGCCCTGGAGCGGGCGCTGGAAACGGCGATCCCCGAGACGGTCTATGACGCGCTGGAGGCGCAGATGGAAGGCGGCGAAGCATGACGGAACAGGTATTATCCATGCTGGGTCTGGCCAAAAAGGCGGGCCGCGTGGAGATCGGCGAGGAGCCGGTGGGCGCCGCCGCCCGCGCCAAAAAGGCGCGGGTGATCCTGGTGGCCCAGGACGCCGGGCCCTCCTCCCAGCGAAGGGCGTTCTCCTTCGCCCAGACCGGCGCGTGTCTGTGCCTGACCATCCCGGCGGACAAGGACGATCTGGGGCGGTCACTGGGCCGCAGCAGCGTGGCCATGTGCGCCGTGACGGAGATCGGGTTTGCCGGGGCCATCGTGAAGAAGCTGGCGGCCATGGACAGCGAGAAATACGGCGCGGCGGCGGCACAGCTTGACGTAAAGGCCCAGCGGGCCATGCAGCGCCGGGCCGAGCAGCTGCGGCACGAAAAGAACCTGCGGCAGGGCAAGCACCGCATCCACAGCGATAAGCCACCGGAGCCTCCGGCGGCGGAGGAAAAGCCCCGCACGGACAAACCGCCCAGAGATGGCATAAAACAGCCGGGCCAGGGCGGCGGACGAGGCAACGGGACACGGCGCAAGGCCGCCCGGCGTCCGGAGGATCGGTTCGCCGGTTCCCTGCCGGTAAAGCGGGGCAAGGGCAGCAGCCGGAAGAAGCCCGGCAAGCAGGAAGTTTGACAACACGCGGTGGGCCGCGGCCCGCTGTTTACTAAGATGGAGGTGGCTTTATTTGGGTAGCGTAGCAAACAAATACAGAGTGCATGAGGTGGCGAAGGATTTCGGCGTTGCCACGAAGGACATTACGGAGATCTTGACCAAGTATGCCGAGACGCCGAAGAACCATATGCAGGTGTTGGAGGATCGGGAGCTCAGCCTCATCTTTGAGTATCTGACCCAGCACAACCAGATCGACAGCATCGCCACGGTGTTTGCCGAGGGCGCCAAGGCCGAGGCCAAGAAGCCGGAGCAGAAGAAGCAGCCCCAGCAGAACGACAAGCCCCAGGGCCAGAAGCAGGGCAATCCCCAGGCGAAGAACAATCAGCCCAGCGGCAATAGCAACAATAATAACAACAATAACCAGCCCCAGAAGCCCATGTCCCGCGTGCCCCAGAAGCAGGTGGTGGATACCCGCAAGGCCACCAATGTGAACCTGGACAAATACGACGAGAAGCTGCAGGATATGGCTGACCGCAGCGACCGCGG
>USAT01000053.1 GCA_900552725.1 uncultured Eubacteriales bacterium
GCTGGCTCTCCTGGCCCTTCATGTCTATCATCGTCCATTCGGTGCTGCCGCAGCCTGCCAGCGCGAAAACGCACAGCATGGCAAGCAGCAGGGCTATCAGCTTTTTCATGGCGTTACCTCATTCCGTGATGGCCCACAGGGAGCCATACTGTCCCAGCCGGGTGTTCATGTCCTCACGGGCGCTGTCGCTGAGGGTCAGGTTTCGGCCGCTGTTCAGATCGTTGAATATCCCACAGTCTGGGCAGTATGTCACCCACCGGCCTTCTCCCTTCAGCGTCACCACCTCGCAGTTTGTTGTGTCGTCCTCCCAACTGCCCTTCAAGCACTGATCCACCGCAGCAGCGTCCTGAGCAGAGAGCTGGCTCTCCTGGCCCTTCATGTCTATCATCGTCCATTCGGTGCTGCCGCAGCCCGCCAGCGCGAAAACGCACAGCACAGCCAGCAGCAGGGTGATCAGCTTTTTCATGGCGTTACCTCCATCAGAAAGGGCGGTTTACTCCTCCGTGGGCATTTTCCACGCCGTCAGGTCGGTGTGCAGCAGCTCGTGGGAGCGGTGGCTGAGGGGCTTGTGGAAATACTGGTTATAGATAGCCCGCACCTCCGGATTCTCGTGGGAGAACCGGATGGGGGCGTTCTTATCAATGCTCCACAGGATGTCGCCCCGGGGCTGGGCCAGCTCCACACCGTCCCGGATAGGCTGTCCGCCGCCGCCCACGCAGCCGCCGGGACAGGCCATGACCTCCACAAAATCGTAGCTGGCCTTGCCGTCCTTCAGGGCGTTCATCAGCTTCCGGGTGTTGCCCAGACCGCTGACCACCGCCACGCGGACACGGCCCGCGCCGGGGATCTCGAAGGCGGCCTCCTTCCAGCCGTCCATGCCCCGCACCGCCGTAAAGGCGTCGGGATCGGGGTTGTGGCCGGTCACCAGGAAATAGGCGCTGCGCAGCGCCGCGTCCATGACGCCGCCGGTGGCGCCGAAGATCACCGCCGCGCCGGTACCGGTGCCCAGGGGACTGTCAAACTCCGTCTCCTCCATGACGGCGGGGTTGATCTGCTCACCCCGCAGCATGCGGACGAACTCCCGGGTGGTCAGCACCACGTCCACGTCCGGATCGCCGCAGGCGCTGTTCAGGTTGGGGATGGCCCGCTCCGCCTTCTTGGCGGTGCAGGGCATGATGGACACCACATAGATGTTGTGGGGATCCACCCCCAGCTTCTCGGCAAAGTAGCTCTTGGCCACCGCGCCGAACATGGCCTGGGGCGACTTGGCGGTGGACAGATTGGTGGTGTATTCCGGGAACTGGCCCTTCACGAACCGCACCCAGCCGGGGCAGCAGGAGGTAAACATGGGCCACTTGTACTGGTCGCGGTGGGTGAACCGCTGCAAAAACTCCGTGCCCTCCTCCATGATGGTCAGGTCGGCGGTGAAGTTGGTGTCGAAAACGTAGTCGAAGCCGATCTCCTTCAGCGCCGTCACCATCCGCTTGGCGGTGGCGAACTTGGGGTCAAGGTGATAGTACTCCGCCCAGGCGGCCCGGACGGCGGGCGCGATCTGCACCACGGTGATCCTGTTGGGATCCGCCAGCGCGTCCCACACCTTGCCGGTGTCATCGTGCTCCTGCAAAGCGCCCACGGGACAGTGGGTGATGCACTGGCCGCAAAAGGTGCAGTCCGACTCGCCCAGCGTGTGGAAGCGGCCCACGCCCACGGTGGTGCGGGTACCGGTGCCCACCACATCCCAGATGTTCATGGTCTGGATCTTCTCGCACACCTGGATGCACCGCATACAGCGGATGCAGCGGTTCTCAATGCGCACCACAGGGTTGGAGAAGTCGGTGGGAATGTTTTTCAGGTCCTTGATGTAGTGGTCACCCAGCAGGTTATAGTCGTTGCACAGTGTCTGGAGCTTGCAGCTGCCGCTGCGGGTACACTTGGTGCAGCAGATCTCATGCTGGCTGAGGATCAGCCGCAGGTTCACGCGCCGTGCCTCACGGACGCGGGGCGAGTTGGTGTGCACCACCATGCCCTCCACCACGGCGTTGTCGCAGGAGGGCACCAGCCGCGCGTGCCCCTCCACCTCCACCATACAGATGCGGCAGGCGGCGATCTCGTTGACATCCTTGAGATAGCACAGGGTGGGGATGCTGATATTGGCGCTCCTGGCGGCCTCCAGAATGGTCGTGCCCTCCGGCACGGAGATCACTTTCTTGTCGATCGTCAAAGTTACCATTTGCTGTTTCGACCTCCTCTGAAAATCCCGTAACCGTAGTGGTCGCAGCGCAGGCAGCGTGCTGCTTCGGTGCAGGCGCCTTCGCAGGTCAGGCCACATTCGATATCCTCAAAGTCGTTCTTCCGTTCCGCGGCCTCCCGCTCGGTGGTGTTGATGCGTCCGTGGGGAGGCGAGTTGTTCAGCTTGGGCGCCGGGATGTCGAGCTCCACGGTAATATCATGATGGAAGCCCAGATGCTCATCGATATTGGCTGCCGCCACCTTACCGGCAGCGATGGCGCGAATGGCCGTGGCAGGGCCGGTCACACAGTCGCCTCCGGCAAACACATTGTTCATGTTGCCCACCTGACTGGAGCTGGCCGCCACAAAGGTGCCCCGCTTGATGGGTACGCCGGACTGCTCGAACCCGGCGATCTCGATGCCCTGTCCGATGGCCACCACGATGGTGTCCGCCTCGATCCGCTCCTCCGGCAGGTCGGCCTTCTCCGGGCGGGGACGGCCGGTCTTGTCGGCCTCACCGGGGATCTGGGGCTGCACCCACAGGGCCACGGCCTCGTCATTCTCGTTGGTCTCGATGCGGACAGGGGCCATCAGGGTCAGCATTTCCGCGCCCTCGGCCATGGCGCCGGTGACCTCGTCCGGCAGCGCCGTCATATCCTCGATGCGGCGGCGATAGACGCAGGACACCTTGTCCGCGCCAAGGCGGATGGAGCTGCGGGTCACGTCCATGGCCACGTTGCCGCCGCCGATGACCACCACATGCTTGCCGGTAAAGTCCGGCATGTCGCCGTCGCCGATGCCACGCAGCATCTCCACGGCGGACATGACGTTTTTGCTGTGCTCACCTGGGATGCCCGCGCCCTTGCCCTGATGGGCGCCGATGGCGATATACAGGCAGTCATACTCTTGCTGCAATTGCTCAAAGGTGATATCCTTGCCCACGGTCACGTCGGTGTGTGCCTCGATGCCCAGAGACAGGATGGAGTTGATCTCCGCGTCCAGCTTTTCCCGGGGGAAGCGGTAGTTGGGGATGCCATAGCGCAGCATACCGCCCAGCTGCTTGCGCTCCTCGAAAATGACCACCTTGTGGCCCATCAGCGCCAGATAGTAGGCGCAGCTCAAGCCGCTGGGGCCGCCGCCGATGACGGCCACGGTCTTTCCCGTGGCGGGCGCGCATTCCGGCTGGGGCACGTCGCCCGCGTGATCCACGGCGTAGCGCTTCAGTCCCCGGATGTTCAGGGGCGCGTCGATCATGTTGCGGCGGCACCGGGCCTCGCAGGGATGCTCGCAGATATAGGCGCAGGCAGTGGGCATGGGGTTATCCTTGCGGATCAGGCGCACCGCGTCGGCGCAGCGGCCCTCGCCCACCAGGGCCATATAGCCGGGCACGTCCACACCGGCGGGGCACAGTGCCACGCAGGGCACCGGCAGGGCCAGGCTTGCCAGACATCGGTGATGCTCGATATGCTCGATATAATCGTCCCGGAAGCCCTCCAGACCGTCCACCACCAGGCGGGCGGCGTCACGGCCGATGGCGCAGTCGGCGGTGTTGACGATGCTGTGGGCCGTCTTTTCGATGATGGCCAGGGTGGACAGATCCGCCTCGCCGTCCAGCACCATTTCGATCAGCTTGGTCAGCTGCCCCAGGCCGATACGGCAGGGCACGCACTTGCCGCAGGTCTGGGCGTGGCACAGCTGCAAAAAGGTCAGCGACATATCCACCGGGCACAGGCCGGGAGGCGACGCCGCGATGCGGCGCTCTACGTCGCGGTAGAGGTTATCCACCACGGTCTGCGCTTTGCTGGGAGTCTTGATGTCAAGTCTGCTCAAGGGGTGGTCACTCCTTCCTTCCCTGATGCTCCTGAAAAATGGATACAGGGTGATATGTTATCACATAGTATGACACAGCTTCTCGTATTCGTCAACATTTTTGTAGAAATGCGTACTCTCAGGAAACAAGCGGCAAATTTTCCTGGAATGACGGGGCTTCCGATCTGTGCAATTATTGCCGTTTTTCGGCTGAAAACAGGGCAATTTCTGCGTTTTGTGCAATTTTCCAACGGCGGTTTGCAGTTCACCTCTGGTCGACCTTCATTTTCCAAAGACGCCGGGAACCGTTTTCCCCCTCTTCGCCCGCCGTTTTGACGGTTTTCTTGCAGAAGGATGCATTTTTCTGGTCGTCCACGCAAGCCGTCCGTCAAAAGGGAGAAATCTGCGTTTGGGGCATTTTTTACGGAAAAAGCAGTTTACATTTGCTGCCAAGTGCGTTTACAATGGGGACAGTAATCCATCGTCATCAAACGATCCAAGGAGGTCATCACATGATCCAACTGACGAATCACGGTATGTATCTGGTAAACGGTGTTCCCCAGGAGAGCGCAGGCGTCTCTCAGGCAGAGGCACGACAGGGTACCATGGCCTGGCGCATCCTACAGGCCCACAATGTGTCCGGCGACCCGGAGAACCTGCGCATCCGCTTTGACGCCATGGTGTCCCACGACATCACCTATGTGGGCATCATCCAGCAGGCCCGGGCCAGCGGCATGAAGGAGTTCCCCATCCCCTACGCCCTGACCAACTGCCACAACAGCCTGTGCGCCGTGGGCGGCACCATCAACGAGGACGACCACGTTTTCGGCCTGTCCGCCGCCAAGAAGTACGGCGGCATCTACGTTCCCGCCAACCAGAGCGTCATCCACTCCTATGCCCGTGAGCAGATGGCCAAGTGCGGCGCCATGATCCTGGGCTCCGACTCCCACACCCGCTACGGCGCGCTGGGCACCATGGCCGTGGGCGAGGGCGGCCCGGAGCTGGCCAAGCAGCTGCTGAAGAACACCTGGGACGCCCCCATGCCGGAGGTGGTCATGGTGTATCTGACCGGCAAGCCCTGCCGGGGCGTCGGCCCCCACGATGTGGCCATCGCGCTGGTGAAGGCCACCTTCGAGAGCGGCTTCGTCAACAACAAGGTACTGGAATTCGTAGGCCCCGGTATCCGTGAGCTGCCCATCGACTTCCGCAACGGCATCGACGTGATGACCACCGAGACCACCTGCCTCTCCTCCATCTGGGAGACCGATGAGGAGACCCAGGGCTTCTACGCCGCCCATCAGCGCGCGGAGGATTACGCGCCGCTGCACCCGGCGGACACCGCCTACTATGACCGGATGATCACCATCGACCTGAGCAAGGTGGAGTCCATGATCGCCCTGCCCTTCCACCCCTCCAACGCCTGGACCATCCACGAGTTCCTGGAGAACGCGGAGGAGCTGCTGGCCAAGGTGGAGGCCGATGCCGCCAAGCGCTTCCCCAAGGCCCACCCCCATCTCACCGACAAGATCCACGACGGCGGCGTATGGGCCGATCAGGGCGTCATCGCCGGCTGCGCGGGCGGCCTGTTCGACAACATCACCGAGGCGGCGGACATTATCCGGGGCGGCAGCACCGGCAACGGCGCCTTCACCTTCGACGTGTACCCCACCTCCGTGCCTGTCTCCCTGGAGCTGACCCGCGACGGCGTCACCACCGACCTGCTGCAGACCGGCGCGGTCATCAAGCCCAGCTTCTGCGGCCCCTGCTTCGGCGCAGGCGACGTGCCCGCCAACAACGGTCTGAGCCTGCGGCACACCACTCGGAACTTCCCCAACCGTGAGGGCTCCAAGCCCGGCGAGGGCCAGTTTGCCGCCGTGTGTCTGATGGACGCCCGCTCCATCGCCGCCACCGCCGCCAACGGCGGACGCATCACCGCCGCCACCGACGTGGACTATACGCCGGTGCGCCGGGAATATCACTTCAACAAGTCCGTGTACGACAACCGCCTGTACTACGGCTTCGGCAAGGCCGATCCCAGCGTGGAGCTGGTGATGGGCCCCAACATCACCGACTGGCCCAAGATGTACGATCTCACCGAGAATCTGCTGGTAGAGCTGGCGGCGGTGATCCACGATCCCGTTACCACCACCGACGAGCTGATCCCCTCCGGCGAGACTTCCTCCTACCGCTCCAACCCCCTGCGTCTGGCGGAGTTCACCCTCAGCCGCCGGGTACCGGAGTACGTCCCCCACGCCAAGGAGGTGGCGGCACAGGAGGCCCAGCGCCGCGCAGGCGACGTGCCCGCCCACATTCTGGAGGTACTGGGCAAGGTGGGCGACGCCAAGGCCTTGGCCGCCAACACCCAGTTCGGCTCCTGCGTGTTCGCCAACAAGCCCGGCGACGGCTCCGCCCGTGAGCAGGCGGCCTCCTGCCAGAAGGTGCTGGGCGGCTTCGCCAACATCTGCTACGAGTTCGCCACCAAGCGCTATCGCAGCAACTGCATCAACTGGGGCATCCTGCCCTTCACGCTGGACAAGGACGCCGCCTTTGATTACGAGCCCGGCGACTGCGTGTTCGTTCCTGCCATCCGCAAGGCCATCGAGGAGGGCCGGGAGGACATCCCCGCCCAGGTGATCCGCCGGGACGGCAGCGTCCATGACCTGCTGCTGCACGTCCGGGGCCTGACCGCCGACGAGAAGGAGATCCTGCTGGACGGCTGCCTGATGAATTATTACGCCAAGCGGATCTGAGCGCATGGCTGCCGGTAAACGAGTGTAGGGGGCGGCGTCCCCGACGCCCCGTCGTTTACCGAAAATGCCATTGTATACCGTGCGGGCCGTCGAGGACGCCGGCCCCTACGGACAGGAACAAGAACCCGCCCCGACCCAACAACAATACATATATGAAAGGACACGCACTATGGATAAGATCAAAATGACAACGCCGCTGGTGGAGATGGACGGCGACGAAATGACCCGTGTGCTGTGGCAGATGATCAAGGATGAGCTGGTCCTGCCCTTCGTGGAGCTGAAGACCGAATACTACGATCTGGGCCTGCTGAGCCGCAACGCCACCAAGGATCAGATTACCATCGACGCCGCCAAGGCTACGGCGCGTCTGGGTGTGGCCGTCAAGTGCGCCACCATCACCCCCAACAAGCAGCGGATGGAGGAGTATCCCCAGCTGACCGAGATGTGGAAGAGCCCCAACGGCACCATCCGCGCTTATCTGGACGGCACCGCCTTCCGTGCCCCTATCGTGGTGCCCTTCATCCACCCGGTGGTGAAGAACTGGGAAAAGCCCATCACCGTGGCCCGTCACGCCTATGGCGACATGTATAAGGCCGTGGACATGGTCACCGACGAGCCCGGCACCGCCACGCTGACCTTCAAGGGCGAGAGCGGCGCGGAAAAGACACTGACCGTCCAGACCGTGAAGGGGCCCGCCGTGTGGCAGGGCCAGCACAACACGGAGAAGAGCATCCGCGCCTTTGCCAAGAGCTGCTTCCAGTACGCCATGGCCAACAAGCAGGATCTGTGGTTCTCCACCAAGGATACCATATCAAAGGTCTATGACGGCGAGTTCAAGCGCATTTTCGAGGAGGAGTACGAGAACAACTACAAGGAGAAATTCGCCGAGCTGGGCATCACCTATTTCTACACCCTCATCGACGACGCCGTGGCCCGCGTCATCCGCTCCAAGGGCGGCTTTATCTGGGCGCTGAAGAACTATGACGGCGACGTGATGAGCGACATGATCTCCACCGCCTTCGGCTCTCTTGCCATGATGACCTCCGTGCTGGTGTCCCCCGACGGGGTGACAGAGTACGAGGCCGCTCACGGCACCGTGACCCGCCACTACTACAAGCATCTCAAGGGCGAGGAGACCTCCACCAACCCCATGGCCACCATCTTTGCCTGGACGGGCGCATTGCGCAAGCGCGGTCAGCTGGACGGCCTTGCCGATCTGGCCGCCTTTGCCGACAAGCTGGAAGCCGCCTGCTTCACCACGCTGAATCAGGGCACCATGACCAAGGATCTGGCCGGTCTGGTGGACGAGGGCTTTGAGACTCATCCCGTCACCTCCGCCCAGTTCATCGCAGCCATCCGTCAGAATCTGGAAGCCGCGCTGTAAGGAGGCCGTCTATGAAACTGATCACCACCGGCAATGCCGGGACTATGGAATCCAACGACATTATGATCACCGTGGAGCCGTCCGACGGGGGCGGTGTACAGGTAGAGCTGACCAGCAGCGTCTATCAGCAGTTCGGCAAGCAGATCATCGCCGTCATCCGGGAGACGGTGGCCGGTTACGGCGTGGAGAACGCCGTGATCACCGCCGTGGACAAGGGCGCGCTGGACTGCACCGTCCGGGCACGGGTGGCCACCGCCCTGACCCGCGCGGCGGAAAGCCATGACTACACATGGGAGGTGCGGCAGAATGTATAAGAAGGATCGCTTGCGCCGCAGCATGATGTTCGTGCCCGGCAACAACCCCGGCATGATCCGGGACGCCCACATCTACGGCGCGGACTCCATCATGTTCGACCTGGAGGACAGCGTGGCCTATACCGAGAAGGACGCGGCCCGCTTTCTGGTGTATAACGCCCTGAAAACCCTGCATTTCGGCACAAAGGAGACGGTGGTGCGCATCAACGACCTCTCCAGCGGACTGGGCATCGAGGATCTGGAGGCCGTCGTCCGGGCCGGTGTGCAGGTGGTGCGCCTGCCCAAGACCGACAGCGCCCAGGATGTCATCGACTGTGAGCGTGAGATCGAGCGCATTGAGCGGGAGGCGGGGATCCCCGTGGGCACCACCGGCATGATGGCCGCCATCGAGAGCGCCAACGGCGTGCTGAACGCCGTGGAGATCGCCAAGGCCAGCGACCGGCTCATCGGCATCGCGCTGGGCGCGGAGGACTACGTCACCGACCTGAAGACCACCCGCAGCGACGGCATCGAGCTGCTCTTTGCCCGCTGTATGATCCTGAACGCCGCCCGGGCCGCCGGCATCGCCGCGCTGGACACGGTGTTCTCCAACGTCAACGACGAGGAGGGCTTCATCGCTGAGGCCACCCTGATCAAGAAGCTGGGCTTTGACGGCAAGTCCGTCATCAATCCCCGCCAGATCGAGCCGCTGCACAAGGTGTTTATGCCCAGCGAGAAGGATCTCAACAAGGCGCGGGCCATTATGGAGGCCATTGCCGAGGCCAACGCGCGGGGCAGCGGCGTGGCCAGCCTGAACGGCAAGATGATCGACAAGCCCGTGGTCACCCGGGCCAAGCGGCTGCTGGAGCTGTACGAGGCCGGCAGCAAGGCCGACGAAGTGGAGGAGCTGTAACATGGTAGAAGTGAACAAGATTCCCCATATCGACGAGATCAGCAACCACGGCGCGTTCGCCGGGGCTGGGCAGAAAAAGACCGCCACCTTCCGGGAGCGGTATCATCAGCAGAACAAGGTGGTGCCTTCGCTGGAGGAGGCCATTCGCCGCACGGGGCTGAAGGACGGCATGACCATCAGCTTCCACCACCACTTCCGCAACGGCGACCACGTCATCAACATGGTAGTGGACAAGCTGGCGGAGATGGGTTATAAGAACCTGACGCTGGCGGCTTCCTCGCTGGCCTCCGTCCACGCACCGCTGATCCGCCACATCAAGAACGGCGTCATCACCCATATCGAGACCTCCGGCCTCCGCGGTGAGCTGGCGGAGGAGGTGTCCCGGGGTCTTATGGACTGCCCGGTGGTGTTCCGCTCCCACGGCGGGCGGGCCAGCGCCATCCGCAGCGGCGAGCTGCACATCGACGTGGCGTTCCTGGGCGCGCCTTCCTGCGACCCCTACGGCAACGCCAACGGCTACAGCCGGGATGATGACGACGGCATCGCCTGCGGTTCGCTGGGCTATGCCCGCACCGATGCCAAGTATGCCGACAACGTGATCATCATCACCAATCATCTGGTGGCCTACCCCAACGCGCCGTGGGCCATCCCGGAATACGACGTGGACTATGTGGTGCTGACCGACGACATCGGCGACCCCAAGGGCATCATGTCCGGGGCCACCCGCTACACCAAGGATCCCAAGGAGCTGCTGATCGCCAAGACCGCCGCCAACGTCATCGAGGCCACGGGGTATCTGTACGACGGCTTCTCCATGCAGATGGGCAGCGGCGGCGCGTCTCTGGCCACCGCCCGCTTCCTGCGGCAGAAGATGATCGACCAGGGCATCCACTGCCGCTTCGCCCTGGGCGGCATCACCGGACAGATTACCGCCATGCACGAGGAGGGGCTCATCGACCGCGTGCTGGACGTTCAGAGCTTCGATCTGGACGCGGCGCTGTCCCTGAAGAACAACCACTTCCACCACCAGATCGGCGCGACGTACTACGCCAGCCACATGATCAGCGCGGCGGTGGATCAGCTGGACTTCGTGATCCTGTCCGCCCTGGAGATCGACACGGACTTTAACGTCAACGTGCTGACCGGCTCTGACGGCGTGATCCGCGGCGCGATCGGCGGCCATCCCGACACCGCCGAGGGTGCCAGCCTGTCGGTGGTGGTGGCGCCGCTGACCCGCGGCCGCATCCCCACCATCGTCAAGCACGTCAACACCGTGGTCACCCCCGGCGAGGTGGTGGACGTAGTGGTGACGGAGCAGGGCATCGCCGTGAACCCCCGCCGCCCCGATCTGAAGGAGAAGATCGAGGCCGCCGGACTGCATGTGTTCACCATTGAGCAGCTGCAGCAGCGGGCCGAGGCGCTGGTGGGCGTACCGGAGCCCATCCGCTATAAGGACCGCATCGTGGGCGTGGTGATGTACCGTGACAACACCATCATCGACGTGGTGCGCGAGATCGACGAGGATGCGTGAATTACTGCTTTGCAAGGCCGTCCCCCCGCAGTGGGGGGCGGCCTATGCCGCTCTGCTGGCCGAAGGCGGCCTGCGGGATGAGGGGCACACGGACATCACTGCACTGCTGACGGAGGGCGGCGCGCTGCTGGGCTGCGGCTCACTGGGCGGCAAGGTCATCCGGCAGGTGGCCGTCTCCCCCGCCGCCGAGGGGCAGGACGCCTGCGCCCGGATCGTGACGGCGCTGGTGAATGAGGCGGCGGCCCGTGGCGTACCCTTCCCGTTTCTGTTCACCAAACCGAAGCATCTGCGGCTGTTCCGCTCGTTGGGGTTTTATCCCGTAGCGGAAACGGCGGACATGGTGATGCTGTGCCGCCGCCGAGACGCGCTGGCGCGGTTTCTGTCCCCGCTGCCCCGGTGGCAGGAGGGCGTCACCGGCTGCGTGGTGTGCCACGCAAACCCCTTCACGAGAGGGCATCTGCACCTGATCACCACGGCAGCGGCACAGTGCGACCATGTGCTGGTGTTCGTGGTGGCGGAGGAGGGCGGTCCCTTTCCGGCTGCTGACCGGCTGGCGCTGGTGCGGGAGGGAACGGCACACCTTCCCAACGTGACCGTATGCTCCGGCGGCGATTTTCTGGTGAGCCGGGCCACCTTCCCTGCCTATTTCCTGCGGGACGAGCAGTCGGAGGAGGCGCGGTGTGATCTCGATCTGACGCTGTTCGGCCAGCACATCGCCCCGGCCCTCCACATCACACGGCGGTTCGTGGGTGAGGAGCCCTTTTCCCCCACCACCACCGCCTATAACCGGAGAATGAAGGAAATGCTCCCCACTTACGGCATTTCCGTTACGGAGATCCCCCGTCTGGAGAACATCTCCGCCACCGCCGTCCGCCGCCTTCTGGCGGAGGGGCGGCTTGCCGACATCCAACCACTTGTACCGGAGACCACCTATGCCTACTGTGAACGTCACTTTGGAGGACATCCTCCGCGCCCGTGACGGGCGGGCGGACGCACAGCAGCGGCTGCTGCACAGCCATCGCCTGCCGCTGGTGTCCTTTACCATGAATATCGCCGGGCCGGTGAAGTCCGCGCCGCTGATCGAGCTGGCCTTTGACGCGGGGCTGGAAGCCCTGTATGCCGCGCTGGGCCAACCGGAGGCGGCGGAGGTCATCCGGCCCACCACCGGGTGCGAGGCGCTGCTGGTGTATGACCGTCCGGCGGCGGCGCTGAAGGACGCCTGCCTGGTGCTGGAGACCGCCGCGCCCATCGGGCGGCTGTACGATCTGGATGTGCTGGACGTGGACGGCGGCAAGCTGTCCCGTCCCGTGCCGCGCACCTGTCTTATCTGCGGCGGGCCGGTGACGATCTGCTCCCGCAGCCGCGCTCACGGGCTGGACGCCATCGTGGGCCGCACCAACGAAATTCTGGCGGATTTCGCCGCCGGATATCTGGCCGGTCTGGCGGCGGAGGCGTTGGAGCAGGAGGTTCGCCTGACCCCCAAGCCGGGGCTGGTGGACGAGCGCAATAACGGCGCACACAATGACATGGATCTCCCCCTGTTTCTGCGGAGCATTGACGCGCTGACGCCCTGGTTCCGCCGGATGGCGGCGCTGGGGATGGCGGGCGCGGACGCGGACGGCGACAAGGTTTTGCGCGCGTTCGGCGCGTTCCCGAACATCGACACGTCTCGCGTTCGCCGCAGGGGACAGAGCTCGTTTACCGACGTGCTCACCGAGGAGCGCGGGCGCG
>USAT01000054.1 GCA_900552725.1 uncultured Eubacteriales bacterium
TGGGCGATGGCGTGCTCCACGGGGCCGGAGAAGGTGTGCATGGGAACGGTCTTGGTGGACTTGGCGGCCTGCACAGCGGCCTCGGCGGCCTCCATAATGCCCTCGCCCTTCAGGGCGGAGATCTCCACGATCTTGCAGCCCAGCTCGCGGCTCAGCTCGTCCACGTTGATCTTGTCGCCGTTCTTGCGGACCACGTCCATCATGTTGATGGCGATGACAACGGGGATGCCCAGCTCGGTCAACTGGGTGGTCAGGTACAGGTTACGCTCCAGGTTCGTACCGTCGATGATGTTCAGGATGGCGTCGGGGCGCTCGGTGATGAGGTAATTACGGGCGACCACTTCCTCCAGAGTGTAGGGGGACAGGGAGTAGATGCCGGGCAGGTCCATGATGGCCACGTCATCGTGCTTCTTCAGCTTGCCCTCTTTCTTCTCCACCGTAACGCCGGGCCAGTTGCCCACGAACTGGTTGGAGCCGGTCAGCGCGTTGAACAGGGTGGTCTTGCCAGAGTTGGGGTTACCTGCCAACGCGATCTTTATCTGTTTTTCCATAGTGTCTCTCCTTCCGGTTAATCTTGTTGAACCTATATACAGATGAATTTAAATAACGGACGTATTTCCGGCACCGGAACACGGTACCGCAGGTCATTACTCGACCTCGATCATTTCGGTGTCGGCCTTACGCAGGCTCAGCTCGTAGCCGCGGACAGTGACCTCCATGGGATCGCCCAGAGGGGCTACCTTGCGAACATAGACCTCCACGCCCTTGGTGATGCCCATGTCCATGATACGGCGCTTGACGGGGCCCTCGCCGTGGAGCTTGACGACCTTGACGGTCTCGCCGATCTTGACTTCACGCAATGTTTTCATGCTTCTGCTCTCCTTCTATGTGATATTTCTGTTTCTCAAATACAATAACCGCTTGGCGCGGCTATCAGACCATGATCTTGCGGGCCATTTCCTCGCTGATGGCCACGCGGGACTCTTTGACCTTCACGATGACGTTGCCGCCCATGGCGGACACCAGCGTGACGGTGCTGCCCGGGGTGAAGCCCAGGTCCTCCAGGTGCTTTTTTACCTCCGGGCTGCCGCCCACCTTATGGATGAGCTGCTCCGTTCCGGCGTCTGCCAGCATCAAAGGCATCATGTATATCCCTCCGTTTCACGGTTAGCTTCCGCTAACCCTGTGTCTGAAAAAAGCGGTTCTGAAAGGGCTTTCCCGGTCCATAGCGGACCACGACGGTTAGCCCTCCTTAACCTATGGCACAGTTTAATACCTCAAACCATCTTTGTCAATAGGGAGAACGAAATTTTTTTACCGCACTTGTAAGTTTGTGAAAATTGTGGTATGCTGTTAAAAGTGTATTGGGGAAAGTTGGTGATACTTTTTATGCAGATACTGCGCGCTTCCGAGGACTATTTAGAGACGATGCTGATGATGCAGCAGCAACATGGATATATTCGTTCCATCGACGTAGCCGAGCATCTGGGCGTGACAAAGCCCAGCGTGACCTACGCCACCAAACGGCTGCGGGAAAACGGCTATATCACGATGGACAAGGACGGACTCATCACCCTGACGGCCAGCGGTATGGCCATCGCCGAGCGTATGCTGGACCGGCACCACACGCTGACGAAATTCCTGATGGCGTTGGGCATCGACGCCGCTACGGCGGAGACAGATGCCTGCAAGATCGAACACGATATCAGTCAGAAGACCTTTGACGCCATCTGTGCCCACGCAAAGGCGCATTTATGACAAAAAAGGCCACCCTATCGGGTGGTCTTTTTGTATGCCCGCCCGCAGAGGCGGGCATTTTCGCGTTTACGCTTCCAACGGCAGGCGGAGGGTAAAGGTGGTGCCCTCCCCCTCACGGCTGTCCAGCGTGACGGTGCCGTGGTGATAAGCCACGGCGTGCTTGACGATGGACAAGCCCAATCCGGTACCGCCGGAGGCCTTGGAGTGGCTCTTGTCCACGCGGTAGAAGCGCTCGAAGACGCGGCTCTGGTGCTCCGGCGGGATACCGATACCGGTATCGGCTACCGTGACCACGGCGTCGGGGCCGTCACGGCCCACGGCGACGGCGACGCTGCCGCCGTCCTTATTGTACTTGATGGCGTTGTCGCAGAGGTTGAAGACCGTCTCGGTCAGCAGACGGCGGACGCCGGGGACCGTAACGGCCTCGCCGGTGACGGTCATGGTGATCTGGCGCTGCTGCGCGGCGCTCTCCAGCGACTTGACCGTGTCGGTGCAGAGGGAGAGCAGCTCCACCGGCTCGGTGGGCAGGCTGCCGCCCTCGTCCAGCTCAGACAGGCGGAGGATGTCGTTGATCAGCGTCACCAGGCGCTGGGCCTCGCTGCGGATATGGCCCACGAAGCGGGGCACATCGTCAGGCCGGACCATGCCGTTCTCCAGCAGCTCGGCGCTGCCGATGATGCCCTGAAGCGGGGTCTTCAGCTCATGGGAGACGTTGGCGGTGAACTCGCGGCGGTTGCGCTCGGCGTAGGCCTGCTCGGTGACGTCGAAGGTCAGCAGCACCGCGCCCACCACCTCTCCGTCGGCCTGGATACGGGTCATGTCGAACTGGTACTCGCGGCCGTCGCGCTCCATACGGGTCTCGCCGTGGCCGGTGTCCATGGCATCGTGGAGGGCGTGGCTGACGGCGCTGCCGCGCTCCACGGTCAGCAGAGGCTGGCCCACGCAGGCCGCATCGGTGTGGAACACGGCGCAGGCGGCAGGGTTCATGCTGAGGATGGTGCCGCCGTTATCCACCAGTACCAGGCCCTCGGTCATGCTGGCGGTGATCTGTTCAAACTCCTCGGACCGGCGGCGCAGAGAACGCAGCTGATCGTCGATCTGACGCCGCTGGTGCTCCAGTCGGCGCAGCAGGGGCGAAAGCTCCTCGTAGGCGTCGTTTTCCAGGGGGTGCTCCAGGTCCAGGGTGTTCAGGGGGCGGGTGATGCGGCGGGACACGCGGCCGGCCAGAATACCGGAGAGGATCAGGGCCACAGCGATGACCGCCAGGATGGCGGGGAACATACTCAGAAGCAGCACACCCATGGTGACGCGGCTGGCGGACAGGCGCGTCCGGCAGGGGGCGGGCGTAGTAGAGGGTCTTTTCCAGCAGGGTGGCGCTGTAACGGCTGGACTCGCCGGCACCGTTGGCCAGGGCCTGACGGACCTCCTCGCGCTGGGCATGGTTCTCCATGGCCGCGGCGTCAGCCTTCGTATCATAGAGCACCGTGCCGTCGGCGCGAAGCCAGGTGATGCGGTAATTGTCGGAGTGCAGCTTGGACAGGTAGGCCTCGCCGTCGCCGGACTCCATGGCCGCAGCGGCGATGGACAGCTCATCCCGGAGCTGCTGCTCCTGGACATGGCCGAAATAGGTGTACAGTGCGCCCATGATAATGACCAGACTGGCCAGCAGCACCGCAAGCCCCACCGCCACGGTGGAGCGAAATATCTTTTTTGTCATATGGTCTCCTCCCAACGGTAGCCCACGCCGCGGACCGTGGTGATGTGTGCGCCGGCCTTGCCCAGCTTCTGGCGCAGGGTACGGATGTGCATATCCACGGTACGGCTCTCGCCGCAGTAATCCATGCCCCAGACCAGTTCCATCAGCCGGTCGCGGGTGTAGGCCGTGCCGGGGTGGCTGAGGAACAGGCGCAGCAGCTCGTATTCCTTGTAGGTCAGGTCGACACGTTCGCCGCCGGACAGGACGGTGTGGGCACGGGTATCCAGCGACACCTCGCCGCTGCGGAGGACGGAGCTGTCCCCCTCCGGCTGGCAGCGGCGCAGCACCGCCTTGACCCGGGAGACCAGCTCGATGACGCTGAAGGGCTTGGTCAGATAGTCATCCGCTCCGCCGTCCAGCGCCCGGACGCGGTCATACTCCGCGCCCTTGGCGGTGGCCATAATGACCGGGATGCGGCGCAGGGACGTGGAGGCGCGCATACGGCCCAGCAGCTCCGTGCCGTCGATTCCGGGGAGCATCACGTCCAGCACCACCAGATCGGGCTTTTCGCTTTGCAGGGCCTGCCAGAAGGCGGCGCCGTCGGTAAAACCCTCGGCCTCCAGCCCGGCGGAGCGCAGGGCGTACAGCTCGATATCGCGGATGCTGGCGTCATCCTCTACACACCAGATCATGTGGGGTCCCTCCTTTTGGCTCAAGTGGCCTCGGTCTTGTGCACGCCGGTGACAGAAAACATCACCCACTCGGCGATGTTGGTGGCGTGGTCGCCGATACGTTCATAATACTTGGCGATCATCAGTAAGTCAAGTGTGGCTTCACCGTCATCCACGTCCTTGGCGATACGGTCGATGAGATGGGCCTTGATCCGGTCAAAATAGCCGTCCACCTCATCGTCGGCGGCGATGACCTGCTGGGCCAGGTCCACATCCTGCCGGACATAGGCGTCCACGCTCTCGCTGACCATGCGGATGGTGGCCCGGGCCATATCCCGCAGGGTGTCGCCGGCGCTGAGAGGCCGGCCGGCGCGGCAGAGCAGGATCTCGGCAATATCGTCGGCCTGGTCGCCGATACGCTCCATGTCCGTGATCATCTTCAGGGCAGCGGAGATCTGCCGCAGATCGCCGGCCACCGGCTGCTGAAGCAGGAGCCGCAGGCAGAGGTTCTCGATGTCGCGCTCCTTGCGGTCGATCTCGTGGTCCAGGGGCGCGACCTTCTCCGCCAGGGCGGTATCGCGGTTGGTGAGGGCCTGAGAGGACAGAGCGATGACCTGCTCGCACAGGGCGCCCATCTCGATGAGCTCGCGGTGGAGCTGGGCCAGCTGTTTATCGAATTGACTACGCATTATCCAAACCTCCCGGTGATGTAATCCTCGGTGCGCTTTTCGCTGGGCGTGGAGAACATGGTCTCCGTGTCGCCGTACTCCACCAGCTCTCCCAGCAGGAAGAAGGCGGTGCGGTCCGAGATACGCAGGGCCTGCTGCATATTGTGGGTGACGATGACGATGGTGTAATGCTGCTTCAGCTCAACCGCCAGCTCCTCGATACGGGAGGTGGAGATGGGGTCCAGGGCCGAGGTGGGCTCATCCATCAGCAGCACGGTGGGCTCCACCGCCAGGGCGCGGGCGATGCACAGACGCTGCTGCTGGCCGCCGGACAGGCCCAGGGCGCTCTTTTTCAGGCGATCCTTCACCTCGTCCCACAGGGCCGCGCCCCGCAGGCTGCTTTCCACCAGCTCGTCCAGCTCAGCCTTATTGCGCACGCCGTGCAACTTGGGACCGTAGGTGATATTGTCGTAAATGCTCATGGGGAAGGGATTGGCCTTCTGGAACACCATGCCCACCCGGCGGCGCAGGTCGGTAAGCTGCATTTCCCGGGCAAAGATGTCCTCGCCCTTCAGCCGCACATCGCCCTCGATGCGCACATTCGGCACAAGGTCGTTCATGCGGTTGAGGGTCTTTAAAAAGGTGGACTTGCCGCAGCCGGAAGGGCCGATGAGCGCGGTGATCTCCCGCTCGCCCACGTCCAGCGAAATGCCTTTCAGCGCCTTGAAGTCGCCGTACCAGAGGTTCAGGTCTTTTGCCGATATCACCGGCACATTCGTGTTTTCCATAGAATACCTCATTGTTGAATTTCAACAGGAAGTTTACCGTTTCGACCCTTCCCGTGAAAAGGTAGATTTGAAAAATCCGCAGATTTTTCAAATCTACGAAATTAAAAATAATTTTCCGCTATTCATGGCCAGAGCGAATGCGGAGGCCATTTTGAACAGTAAAATCAAATTTTACTGTTTCTGTTTCAGCTTAGTCTTTGCCAGCCGCGCCGCAAGGTTGATGGCCAGCACCAGCACCAGCAGCACCGCACCGATGCCCCATGCGGAAGCGAAATCGCCGTCCTCAAAGGCACGCAGGTACAGCAGCACCGACAGGGTGGCACCGTTGGAAGTGTAGGCTTTGGCCACGCTCTTGGCAATGACCTCTGCGGCACCGGCGGTGAAAAGCAGGGCGGCACTTTCGCCCACGATGCGGCCCACAGCCAGAATGCAGCCGGTCACGATGCCGTCGATGCTGCAGGGCAGCACGATGGTGCGGATGATGTGCCACTTGCCTGCACCCAAGCCCATGGCACCCTCACGGTAGCCCTGCGGCACCGTCTTGAGGGATTCCTGCGTGGTTCGGATGATGGTGGGCAGGTTCATGACCACCAGCGTGAGTGAACCGGACAGCAGACAGGTCTGGAAGCCCAGCGCCTGACTGAACACCAGCATACCCACCAGACCGTAGATGATGCTGGGGATGCCCGCCAGCGTTTCGTTGGTGAACTCGATGACCTCGATGAGCCGCCGGTTGGAGGCATACTCGGTCAGGTAGACCGCCGCGCCCACGCCCAGAGGCAGTACGATCAGTAATGTCAGCACAATGACATACAGTGTGTTGAGGATGGCAGGCAGGATGCCGTCGGTCTTTTTCAGCACACTGGCAGTGGTAGAAAGGAACTTCCAGCTGATGTGGGGGATGCCCCGCACCAGCACCATGCCGATGATACCGGCCACCAGAACCATCACCAAAACGGCGCTGGCCCAGACCAGTGCGGTCATGACCCGGTTCCACATCTGACGGGAAGGCGAAAGGCCCTTATTCATCCCGGCTTCCTCCCTTCAGCACAACATTCAGCACAACATTGATGATCATGATAAAGACGAACAGCACCAGCGCGATGCTGAACAGCGCCTGCCGCTGCAGACCGCCGGCATAGCTCATCTCCTTGGCGATGGCGGTGGTCAGGAAGGTGACGCTGCGGAAGGGACTGTCCGGCATGTTGGGGCTGTTGCCTGCCACCATCATCACCGCCATGGCCTCGCCGATGGCACGGCCGATGCCCAGCACAATGCCTGCGGCAATGCCGCTTTTGGCTGCCGGAATGCTGATCTTGAACCATGTTTCGGTGTCGGTGGCACCCAGTGCCAAACTGCCCTGCTCATACTCCGGCGGCACGGCGTTCAGCGCCGTGACCGACACGGACACGATGCTGGGCAAGATCATGATGGAAAGCACCACGATGGCGCTCAGCAGGCAGGCACCGGAAGCCTTGCCGAAGGTCTTTGCCACGGCGGGCACCAGCACCTGCATGCCCAGCAGGCCGAACACCACGCTGGGGATGCCGGACAGCAGCTCGATGGCGGTGACCACCACGGTGCGCAGCTTGGGGTCTGCGGCCTTGGAGAGGAACACCGCCGTCAGCAGGCCGATGGGCACGCCGATAATGGTAGCGCCCAGCGTGCCGTAGACGCTGGACAGGATGAAGGGCAGGATGCCGAACAGCGGCTCTGCCGCAGTGGACGCCCATTTGGTGCCGAACAGAAACTTGAACAGGCCGATTTTATGGATAGCCGGCACGCCGGAGATCACCATGTACACCGAGATGAGCACCACGCAGCCCACCGCCAGCATACCGCACAGGAAGAAGATGAAGTTCATCACCGCTTCCAGCCATTCGGCGAGGGTGCGGGGCAGCCGCACCCGGCTCAGATAGGATTTTTTGTTCATAGCTGAAATCCTTTATAAAAGCCGCGTCGGCCCGCAGAAACGGCAGCCCGACGCGGCAGTTTTCTTGTTCAGATGCGGGGCAGGCGGTTCGCCGGGGAAACTCCCCGGCAAACCACCCGGCAATTACTCGTTCACCGGCACAGCGCCTGCGGTGCGGATGAGGTCGGCAGCGTCCTTGCTGGTGGCAAAGTCCACAAAGGCCTGTGCCTGCTCCGACAGGGTCACGCTCTTGTTGGTGACGAACACGAAGGGACGCTGGATCTTGTAGCTGCCGTCCTTCACGGTGTCCTCGCTGCACTCCACACCCTCCACAGTGACCATGGCAACAGTGTCGCCCACAGCGGACAGGGAAGCGTAACCGACTGCCAGAGGGTTGGCCTCCACAGCGCTGATGACAGCGCCGGTAGCGGTCAGCTCCTGTGCGTACTTGCAGCTGTCCTTCACGTCCACGATGCTCTCAAAGCCATCGCGGGTGCCGGAACCGGCCTCGCGGCCCACCAGAACGATCTCGCCTTCGTCGCCGCCCACATCCTTCCAGTTGGTGATCTCACCGGTGAACATCTGCTTCAGCTGGTCCACGGTCAGGTCTGCCACCTTGCTGTCCTTGTTCACGATGATGGCGATGCCGTCCAGCGCCACGGTGGTGCCGTCCACGTCGTTCTTCTCGTCGTCCTTCAGGGCGCGGGAGGACAGGCCGATGTCCAGCGTCTTATCAGTAGCACCGGTGATGCCTGCGCCGGAACCGGTGGGGTCGTAACTGACGGTGACACCCGGCTCCACCTCGGCAAAGCCCTCGGTCAGGGCAGCGATGACGTTCTTCATAGAGGTAGAACCGCCGGTAGCCACATTGCCGGACAGGGTGCCTGCAGCGGTCTCAGCAGCGGCAGAAGAAGAGGTGGACTCCGCAGCAGAGGATGCCACAGTGGAAGAGGCTGCGCCGCCGCAGGCGGTCAGAGCCATAGCCGCAGCAGCAGCGCCGCAGACAGTGATAAACGAACGACGAGTGATCTTTTTCATAACTCTTTTCCTCCAATAAATGCCGGAATGCATTGCCGGCCGATGTTTTCTTGTTTCTCTGTGTTTTCCTTGGGAACGGCCTTATTGTACCGCACCGCCGTGTGCGCTGCGACCATGTACGCGCAAAATGGAGGTAAAGCTTTTGCACAGGCTCCGGCGGCTGTGTCAAGCCTGCGTAAAGCCGGCATGAAAAGCCTGTACTCAAATTTTACAAACAGGATAAATATGCCGAAAATGCCATTTTCTGGCTGGGCAAAGTGACAAAAAGCCGCCGGGCACTCCTTTTCAGGAATGCCCGGCGGCATGACGCTCACGGGATGATTTTATTATGCCTGCGGTGCGGCATTGGTCACGACCAGACCGTTCTGCTCACCGTTCCAGTACAGATACAGATAGCCCGGTGTATTGTTGATGGTAATGGTCAGCTTGACCGGTGTGCCATTCTTAAACGCTACAAAATCCTTTTCCTCCGCAAAGCTCAGTTTCAACTTCACTTCGGTCTTTCTTAGAAATGCGCTCAGAACAGGCATGTTGGAAGCGACCAGACTGTCGCTTCCGTTCGGTGCATTCGTGCTCAGTGCAGAATCACCAATGGTGCCCACAAACATGCCCTGATACTGCTGCGAAACAAAGGTGCTGTTTTTCGTGTCCAGCGTCAGCCGTGCAGTGGCTGTGATATAATTGCTGCTGTTGGTGCCCGTGCCGCCGACCCAGAAAGCCTTTGCATTGTAGACTTTTGCGGTAAATGCGCCGATCTGTACCTCATCCTGTGCCAGACCGCCGCCGCAGCCGGTCAGCACGCCGGACAAAGAGATTGCTGCAGCCGCAGCTGCTGCGCTCTTCATAAAGGTACGCCGGGTCATTTTTTCTGCCATAATATTGCCCTCCTCTAAAAGTATTTTTCTGTGCTTTTAGCGTACCACTTTTTGGGAGTCTGTCAACAAAAATATGACAAAAAGGCGCTCTGTACACATAATTTGCACAGAGCGCCTTCTGCTCAGCAGTATTTTGTTCCGTCCGGGCAGTAGAACTGCACGTACTTCTGCCACTCGGTCTCGCTGATGGTGCGGCGGTAGCAGTCCACCAGTGCATCCACGGCCTGCCGGTCCGCAAAGGTACCGGCACCCGGGCAGTCCAGCACCAGAATGCGGAACCATGCATCAAACAGGTGCTCGGTGAAGCCGGTGTCCCGCGCGCCGCACCGGGAGTAAAAGCCCAGCCGCCGCGCAGCCATAGCTTCGTCCTCCGCCTTATCCGGGCATTCGGCCTCAATGAGGATGGCCTGCGCACCGCGCTCGTGCTGCGGCAGGTCGGCCAGCAGCTGCGCGCCCAGCCCTGCAGAACGGTATTCCGGCAGCACGGCAAAGTAATCCAGCTGGCTCACCCTGCTGCCTGCCGGGCGCACCATGAGCAGGTACGCCGCCAGTGTTTCGCCGTCGAACACGCCCCATGTGTGGGCTGTGCCGTCCGCTTCGCTGTTCAGGATCATGCTCAGGGGCTTTAGCTCCGTGGGCGGAAAGTCCCGCCGCATTTCGTCCAGATAGACCCGCGTCAGTTCTTTTTCGTTCAGTTTCCGCCAGCTGTACACTTTGCTCATGGTTTTTCCTCCCGTATCTGCCTTTTGAACCAGTATAGCACACTCCGCGCGGGAACGCAAAAAGCCGCCGGGAGCGGCAGGCTCTGCCCTTCTCCCGGCGGCTTTTATGGGAATGCAGGAGCAACCAGTCTCCCGCACAAACTCCGTTCAGAATGCTGTGTGCGTTACAGCATCTTCTTCAGCTCGTCGTACACGAACTGGACCTTGGTGCCGATGATCACCTGGCAAGCGTTCTTGCTGGGGCGGATGACACCGGCAGCACCAGCGGCCTTGACAGCCTTCTCGTCCACCTTGGCGTTATCCTTGACCTCAAAGCGCAGACGGGTTGCGCAGTAACCAACTTCCTTCACGTTCTCCTTGCCGCCGACAGCAGCCAGAACAGCGGAAGCGACTTCGGTATAGTTGTTGTTTGCCAGAACGACCTTCTTCTCGGCCTCTTCGTCCTCGTCCTCACGGCCGGGGGTCTTCAGGTCGAACTTGGTGATGGCAAAGTAGAACACTGCGTAGAACACCACGAAGGCTGCGATGCCCAGAGGAATGATCATCCAGGTCTTGGCAGCTGCGGGCAGGGATGCAGAGAACACCAGGTCGGTAGCGCCTGCAGAGAAGCAGAAGCCAGCACGGAAACCGGAGTAGTAGGTGATGATGGTGAAGATGCCGTACAGGGCTGCGTACACAACGTACAGCGGGAAGCACAGGAACATGAAGCCGAACTCGAAGGGCTCGGTAACGCCGCAGACGAATGCGCAGATGGCAGCGGACAGAACCAGACCGATGGCGGCCTTCTTGTTCTTAGCGGTCTTGACCATAGCCAGAGCAGCGCCCAGGACACCGAACATCATGCAGGGGAAGAAGCCGGACATATACATACCAAGGCTCCAGCCCACATCAGCAGAGGTCTCGCCAGCCCAGAAGTGGCTCAGGTCGCCCAGACCGATGGTGTCGAACCAGAACACGTTGTTCAGAGCGTGGTGCAGGCCGGTGGGGATGAGCAGACGGTTCAGGAAGGCGTAGATGCCGGCGCCGATGCCGCCCATGCCAGCGATGCCGTTGCCGATTGCGACCAGAGCGTCGAAGATGACGGGCCAGACGAACAGCAGAACAACGGACACCAGAATGGAGATCAGACCGGTAGCGATTGCAACGAAGCGCTTGCCGGAGAAGAATGCCAGCCAGTCAGGCAGCTGGATATCCTTGAACTTGTTGTAGCAGGCAGCGCCCACAACAGCGGCCAGAATGCCGATGAAGGAGTTGCCGGCGACCTTCTGGAAGGCGATGTAGGTAGCAGTGCCTTCTTCCAGGTGACGGACCATGCCGACCACACCGGGGTTCAGCAGCTGCTGCATCATCAGGAAGCTGACCAGACCGGCCAGACCTGCGGTGCCGTCGTTGTCAGCAAGGCCGACAGCGGCACCAATGGCAAACAGCCATGCCATGTTATCGATCAGAGCGCCGCCTGCCTTGACCAGCAGGAAGCCAACGGTGTAAGCTGCACCGGAGGTTGCAGCACCGGGAACGCCCATAACGCCCGGAGCGAGGGCATAACCAAGACCCATCAGGATGCCGCAGATCGGCAGGACCGCGACGGGAAGCATCAAAGCTTTGCCCAGTTTCTGGAGATACTTCATCATAAAGCACATTCCTCCTTAAGAAATGTTTGTGTTTACAGACGCCTCTGGTTGCAGGCCGTCCATAATTCCGTAATAGAATAGTAACATATTTCCGCAAAAAAAGAAAGTCCCTTTCGCCTTTTTTCTATCAAAATGCATCAAAAGTCCTCATTTGGCCGTTTTTCAGTCGATAATTTTTAGTTTTTCCGCACAAGGGTCGTCTTTGTGTTGAAAATTCTTTTCTTTTTACGTACATTTTGCCCAAAGGCTTGCATCCCACAGCCGAATCGGGTACTATACTATTATAAAGAACATGCGCCCTCTCAGGCCGCTTCGCGTCCAGCTCTCCCAAAGGGAGAGCCCTTGGCAAAACCGCAAACTTTGCATGGACTGCCAAAGCCTCCCACTTTGGGGGAGGTGGCATTGCGCAAGCAATGACGGAGAGGGCGAGGATGCAAAATAAAAGGAGACAGCATTATGGAATGGACTGATATCCGCCTGACCGTGGCCAAGGCCGACGCCGACAACGCCGAAGCCGTTGCCACCATGATCGCCGAGGGCGGCATCTATATCGAAGACTACAGCGACATCGAGCAGCAGGTGGCCGAGATCGCCCATGTGGATCTGATCGAGCAGGAGCTGCTGGACAAGCCCCGCGATACCGTTATCATCCATATGTATCTGGAGCCGGGCGCTTCCCCCGTGGAGACGCTGGCCCTCATTGCCGCCCGCATGGAAGCTGCAAACATCGCCTACACCGTGGAGACCGAGGGCGTGGAGCAGGAGGACTGGCAGAACGGCTGGCGCAAGTATTACC
>USAT01000055.1 GCA_900552725.1 uncultured Eubacteriales bacterium
TTTTGGATATCCCCACCGACTGTCCGCAGCGCAGCGAACGTTTGGGCTGGACAGGTGATGTGACGGCGTTCTGCCCCACGGCGGCGTTCAATAAGAACATTATGCCGTTTATGACCAAGTGGCTTCGTGACTTGGCCAGTGAACTGGGTCCCGATGTCAGTATGCCGCAGGTCGTGCCGAACATTCTGGGCAACCAGCAGGACGGCGCGGCGTTCTGGGGCGATGTGGTGACCGTGCTGCCGTGGACCCTCGACCGCGCCTGCGGCGACAAGCGCATTCTGCAGCACAGCTACGACAGCATGAAGCACTGGGTCGAGTTTATCGAGAGCCAGTGCGGCGAAAACGGGCTGTGGCAGACGGGCTTCCAGTACGGCGACTGGCTGGGGCTGGACGCCGAGGCGAACGCCTTGGGGGATGAGCGCAAGGGCGCGACGGATGACTACTTTACCGCCAATGTCTGCTTTGCGTGGAGTTTGCAGATCCTTGCGGATACCGCCGCCGTTCATAATGGCCACATCGCAGCCGACACTCTTATACTCATTATTGATATACCAGTAATATGCGTCGGCGTTCAGGTCGCCCATGTTGGTTGCCTGCTTGCGGACAGCACGGTCACCGTTGGCATCCTTGTCCGTAAAGGTGATCTCGCTTTCGGCGATCACTTCGCCCAGCTTATCATCCACCTGGCCGATCCATTTGTCCTGCATCGCCTTGACAGTAGTGTTGACATTGTTGTATTCACTGAGCAGCTCGGTGTCAATGTTACCGTCAGCGTCGATGGTCAGCACGCCAACATTCTTGAGGTAGGAGCCCGTCTGGGTCAGGACAACATCCTTGCCGTCCTTATCCTTTACGAGTTCCTTTGCCATTTTGGTGTGGGAATGGCCGTCGATGAAGGCGTCCAGACCGGTGGTGTTGGCGATCACTTCTCTAGAAGTCCAGGGGCTGGAGGAGGGATCGACACCCAGGTGGCCCAGGGCGATGATGTAATCGGCGCCGGCAGCCTTGGCATTTTCAATGGCGGCCTGCACATCGGCATACAGAGCCTGGCCATCCGCGCCGCCGGAGATCCCATAGATGTAGTTGCCGTTGTCATCCTGGAAGTACTTGGGGGTGGACTTGGTGAAGGATTCCGGCGTGGTGATGCCCACAAAGGCTACTTTCACGCCGTTGGACAGCGTACGAACCATATAAGGAGACAGCACGAGATCACCGCGAGTGCCGTCTGCATTCACATGATAGAAGTTGCAGGAGACATACGGAATGCCCCCATTGTTCTTCATATCGGACACAGCCAGTGCGCGCTCCATGCCGTAGTCGAACTCATGGTTGCCCAGCGTGGCCACGTTATAGCCGGCTGCGGACATCAAACTCATAATGGCGGCGCCCTGATCCATTCCGCCGTAAGCGGTGCCCTGGATATGGTCACCGGCATCCACCAGCAGCACATCGTTGCCCTCTTTGATCTTGTCCTCCTTCAGGGCCGCGACGTGGGCATAGGTCAAAGCATTGGGCTGTGTCAGGTTGCCGTCTTTATCCTTGACCGTGTCGTTGTCGATGTAGGTATGTACATCGTTGGTGTAGATGATCATAATCTTTCCCGCGGGAGCAGCCGGGGTCTCTCCGCCGGGCGTGGCCGGGGTCTCGTTGCCGGGCGTGGTCGGGGTCTCCTCACCGCCGCCGGAGTTCGCGGGAGCGGGATCGGAATTCGCGGGTTCCTCAGTTCCCACCGGCGTACCGGGCGTGGGATCGGGGTCGTCGGCCCAGGCGGCGGACACCGTCAGAGACAGCATCATCGTCAGGGCCAGCAGGATCGCTAATACTCTGCGCATTCTCTCGTCCTCCTTCGTTTCATTGGTGCGGCATACTCCGTGCCCGCAGACGGCACGCACCGCTTTTCGCTTCTATTTTACCTGTTTATGGCGCAAAATGAAAACATTTTTTGCGGATATCGTGTAAAATTTCCGCCCGCGTTTTTGTGAATACTATCAAAAAAATAATCGTGAGAGGAAAAAGGGGGCCAGCGGCCCCCTTTTTTGCTTGTGCGGAAACCTTCCTTACAGCTGGGCCAGGGCCTGCTCCAGGTCGGCGATGATGTCCTCGGCATTCTCCAGACCGGCAGACAGACGGATCAGACCGCCGGGGATGCCGGAGGCGGCCAGCTCCTCCTCGGTATAGGTGGAGTGGGTCATGGAGGCGGGATGCTCGATCAGCGTCTCGGCGTCGCCCAGGGAGACGGCCACGGTGATCAGATGCAGGGCGTTGACCAGCTTGGTACCGGCAGCGCGGCCGCCCTTGACCTCGAAGCTCAGCATACCGCCGAAGTCCTTCATCTGGCGCACGGCGATGTCGTGGCCCACATGGTTCTTCAGGCCGGGATAGTACACCTTCTCCACGGCGGGGTGCTGATCCAGGAACTCGGCGATGGCCTTGGCGTTGGCGCAGTGGCGCTCCATGCGGATCTCCAGGGTCTTGAGGCCGCGGAGGATCAGATAAGCGGCGAAGGGATCCATGACCGCGCCGGTCATGTCCTTCAGGCCGAACATGCGGACTTCACCGATGAAGTCGGCCTTGCCCACCACGAAGCCCGCGATCACGTCGCCGTGGCCGTTTAGATACTTGGTGGCGGAGTGCACCACCACGTCGGCGCCCAGGGTCAGGGGATTCTGCAGGGCGGGGGAGGCGAAGGTGTTGTCGCACACCACCTTGATGGCGGGGTTATAGGTGTGGGCGATCTCCGCCACGGCGGCGATGTCGGCGATCTTCAGGTTGGGGTTGGCGGGGGTCTCCAGATACACGGCGCAGGTGTTCTCCTTCAGGGCGGCCTTCACGGCGGCCAGGTCGGAGGTATCCACGAAGCTGACCTCCACGCCGTAGCGGCTCATGCCGTGGTTCAGCAGGGCGAAGGTGCAGCCATACAGGGTGCCGTCGGCCACGATGTGCTTGCCGGCGCCGGCGATGGTCCACAGGGCGGAGGAAATGGCGCCCATGCCGGAGGCCGCGGCCACGCAGGCCTCGCCGCACTCCAGCGCCGCCACCTTATTCTCCAGCACGGAGACGGTGGGGTTGCCCAGGCGGGTGTAGATGTAGCCGCCCTCCTGTCCGGCAAAGCGGCGGCCGCCCTGCTCGCAGCTGTCAAACACGAAGGTAGAGGTCTGGTAGATGGGGGTGGTCAGTGCGCCGTACTGCGTGTCCTTCACATTACCGGCGTGAATGGCCTTGGTGCCCAGGCCAACATTGGGGTTCATCATAATTTGCTCCTCCTGCATCACATTTTGTTGATTATTGCTGTTTTTATAAAATCTCTCCTCTTAAAATGTAACACATTTCACAAATCATTGGGTAGTTCCCAAAGTCGATGCCCTGTTATCTGTTGAATTTATAGCCAATCACCCTTTCCTCGGTGCCGTACCCCGTCTGTTTCTTTCCTGATTTTGGAAGATAAAAGAAAACAGCCGTGTTTCCACGGCTGTTTTCGACGAGATCCGTTATTCAAACAACAGATAATTCTCAATACCCCAGCTTCCGGTTCACCAGATGGGCCAGGGGACGGCCCGCGGCGAAGTTCTCCAGATCCTCGCAGAACATGTCCACATCCTTGTCCCGGGTATAGCCCAGGGACATGTTGCCCGCCACATGGGGGGTGATCAGCAGGTTCTTCGTCGTCCACAGGTAGTGATCCTGGGGCAGCGGCTCGGGGACGAACACATCCAGCGCCGCACCGGCGATGCGCTCCGCGTCCAGCGCCTCGGCCAGCGCCTCCTGATCGATGGCGGTGCCCCGGCCCACGTTGACCACCACGGCGTGCTGCGGCAGCAGGGCGATGCGCTCGCGGCTCAGCACGCCCACGGTCTCGCCGGTGGAGGGCAGGGCCATCACCAGAATATCGGTATCCGGCAGCACGCTGTCCAGGTCGGAGAGGGTCACGATCCGGTCAAAGGCCGGGTCGGCGGGCTTGATGGTGCGGCGGACGCCGCAGATGGACTTGGCCCCCATGGCCTTGGCCCGGCGGGCAAAGCTGGTGCCGATGTCGCCGGTGCCCAGCACGGTGATGCTGGCCCCGCAGATGGAGCGCACCGGCAGCGGCGGCAGCCACACCTTCTCGCCCACGGCCTTCATGGTGGGCATCATCTGCCGCAGCAGCATCAGCGTCACCATGATGATGTGCTCGGCGATGGTGACGCCGTAGGCGCCGGCGGAGTTGGTCAGCAGCACGCCCTCGTGGGGATACAGCGCCTCGTCCACATAGCGATCCACACCGGCAAAGCTGGCGCAGAACCATTTCAGCTGCGTCATATCCTTCAGCGCCGTCCGATCCGGCATGCCGTACACGATCTCATATTCCCCGGCCCGTGCCTGGGGCAGCACGCCGTCCAGATAGTAGTCCACCGTATAGCCGTACTTCCCGGCCACTGCCTCGATCTGCTGCTGATGGTGGGCCTCAAAGAATTTTTCCACTACCGCGATCTTTTTCATGGTCACAACTCCTTTATCATTTGTTCCGCGCAGCGCATGCCGTCAGCGGCGGCGGACAGGATGCCTCCGGCATACCCGGCTCCCTCGCCGCAGGGGTACAGCCCGCGAATATTACACTGATACGTCTCGTCCCGCCCGATGCGCACCGGGGACGAAGAGCGGCTCTCCACCGCCGTCAGCAGCGCGTCGGGGGCGGCGTAGCCCTTGATCTTCCGCTCCAGCAGCGGCAGCGCCTGGGCGATGCTGTCCGCCACAAAGGGCGGCAGGCAGCGGTGCAGGTCGGTATACGTCACACCGGGGCGATAGCTGGGCGTCACGCGCCCCGCCGCCGTTGTGGGACAGCCCAGCAGGAAGTCCTCCACCCGCTGACAGGGCGCCCGATAGTCTCCGCCGCCCAGGGCGTAGGCCGCCTCCTCGATCTGTCGCTGGAACCGGATTCCCGCCAGGGGGTCGGCCTCCCCGCCGTAGTCCTCCGGCGTCACGTTGATCAGCAGCGCGCCGTTGATGTTCTCCTTGCCACGGGCATACTCGCTCATGCCGTTGGTGACCACACGGCCCATCTCTGAGGCGGCGGCCACCACCAGTCCGCCGGGGCAGACACAGAAGGAAAAGGCGCTGCGTCCGTTGTCCAGATGGCAGGATAATTTATAGGTAGACGGCGGCAGACAGGGGTGGCCCGCATACTGTTTATACTGGGCCGCGTCCATATCTGTCTGCCGGTGCTCGATCCGCACGCCCACGGCAAAGGGCTTGGCGGTCATGGCCACCCCCGCGCCGTGCAGCATCTCCACCGTATCACGGGCGCTGTGGCCCAGGGCCAGCAGTGCCTGACGGCAGGGCAGCATATACGCGCCCTCCGGACCCTCCACCGTCAGCGCCGCGAGAGCGCCGCCCTCCACGGTGATGCCCGTCAGCTTATGGCCGAACCGGATATCCGCCCCCAGGGACAGCAGCTCCCGCCGCATGTTCTGCAATGCGATATGCAGCATATCCGTTCCCACATGGGGCTTGGCATCCCACAGGATGTCCTCCGGTGCGCCGCACACCACCAGCTGCTCCATAATGTAGCGGTGCCGCACGTCCTTGGTACCGGTGTTCAGCTTGCCGTCGGAAAACGCGCCCGCGCCGCCCTCGCCAAACTGGACGTTGGATTCGGTGTCCAGCACGCCGCTCTGCCAGAAGCGCTCCACGTCCTGCTGGCGGCGCTCCACGCACTGGCCCCGCTCCAGCAGGATGGGTCTTGCCCCGCACCGGGCCAGCACCAGCGCCGCGAACAGTCCCGCGGGCCCCATGCCCACCACCACCGGCGGCATGTCCGGTGCCGTAACGGCGGGCGGCAGGGCGTAGGTCTCCGGCACATAGCGGGACATATGCCTGTCCCGGCAGCGCTTCAGCAGCCGCGCCTCGTCCTTCACGGTAACGGCCACGGTGTACACGAACCGCAGACCATCCCGGGCGTCGATGGCCCGGCGCAGCACCTGCACTCCGGTAATGTCGCCCTCCCGGCAGCGCAGCACGGCGGCGGCCTTCGTTTTCAGTTGTTCCTGTTCCGCTTCCAGGGGAAGCTTCAGGCCCTCCAGCCGCAGCATGGCGCGCCTCCTCTCATCGGTCACAAAAAGTTCAAAGTTTTCCGGCAAAACTTAAAGGTTGAATTAAGAAAACCGTATATGATAATAATCAAGATGAATGATAACACAGTTCGTTCCGAAAATAAAGGAGGAATCCATATGTATAACGACGAATTTGACCGCTTCAATAATACCAACCAATATCACTACGGCCGCAACAGCAACCTGCCCGCCGACGACTATCAGCCCGCAGGCGCCGCTCCCACGCCGGAGGAACCCAAGCCCGCCAAGAAGCCCGGCTTCTTCCGCAGTGCGGCGGCCAAGGTAGTGGCCATCGTGCTGGCCTGTGCCATCATCGGCACCGGCTGCGGCTTCGGCGGCGCGGCCCTGTACCGCAGCACCAACCGCCAGACCGTCACCGTCCAGCAGTCCAGCCGTGAGCCTGTCTCTGTGAAGGTAAATCATGTGGACGGCCAGACCAAGATGGAGCCTGCCGAGGTGTACGCCTCTACCGTGAACTCCGTGGTGTCCATCAACACCACCTCCACCAGCGGCACCAACATCTTCGGCCAGGCGGTGGAGACCGCCAGCGCCGGCAGCGGCTTTATCTACAGCCCGGACGGCTATATCGTCACCAACTATCACGTTGTGAAGGGCGCCACCTCCGTGAAGGTCACCCTGTATAACGGCGAGACCTACGACGCCACCGTCATCGGCGGCGACAGCGACTATGATGTGGCCGTCATCAAGATCGACGCCGCCGGCCTGTCCCCTGTGACGTTGGGCAACAGCCAAGATGTGAACGTGGGCGACACCGTGCTGGCCATCGGCAACCCCCTGGGTGAGCTGACCTTCTCCATGAGCCAGGGCATCGTCTCCTGCTGTGACCGTGCCATCAACGTGGACGGCACCCCCTTCAACATGATCCAGGTGGACGCCTCCATCAACCCCGGCAACTCCGGCGGCCCGCTGGTGAACCTGTATGGTGAGGTGGTAGGCATCGTCTCCGCCAAGTATTCCAGCTATTCCGATACCACTGTGGAGGGCTTGGGCTTTGCTATCCCTATCAATGACGTGCAGGCTATCATCACCGACATCATCGAGAACGGTCAGGTGACCGGCAAGGCGTATCTGGCCATCAAGGCCGGTACCATGACCGAGCAGATGGCTGCCCAGTACAATATCGGCATCAACGAGGGCGTGTTTGTCTACTCCACCGAGAGCGGCGGCGCCGGTGAGCGTGCCGGTCTGCAGCTGGGCGACGTGATTACCAAGGTGAACGACACCGCCATCGCCTCTATGACCGATCTGTCCGCCGCCAAGAAGAACTTCAAGGCGGGCGACACCGTGACGCTGACCGTCTACCGCAATGGCGAGTATATCACGCTGGATCTGACCTTCGATGAGCAGCCCCAGACCACCGGCGAGGATACCACCACCGACAATCAGCAGGATAACCAGCAGCAGGGCGGCCAGGACTACTCCGACATGTTCCGTGACTTCTACAACTACTATTTCGGTCAGAGCGGCCGTTGATCATACCTTTCACACACAACACACTGACAAAGGGCAGAGGGGCTTCTCCTCTGCCCTTTGTCTTCCAAATTTCTGCTTGTTATTTGTGTCCGCTTGGTATATAATAAGTAATATTATGTCATTATTATGCCCGCAAAGCGTAATCACCTCCAATAGAAAGGAAGGCTGCTATGATAAAGATCAACAGTGAGCACGGGGATATCACCATCTCCAACGCCGTGTTCACCACCATTACCGGCGCCGCCGCCACCAACTGCTTTGGCGTCAAGGGCATGGCCTACCGCTCCATGACGGACGGCCTTGTCCACCTGTTGCGCCCCGAGGCCATGAGCAAGGGCGTGAAGGTCACCTATAACGACGACAATACCGTGTCCATCGAGCTGCACATCATGGTGGACGCCGGGGTGAACATTGCCACCGTCTGCCGCGCCATTATGAGCGAGGTCAAGTATGTGGTCACCTGCAACACCGGTGTGGAGGTACGGGACGTGAACGTCTGCGTGGACTCCGTCAGTAAAGGCTAAGGGAGGATCACAGCAAGATGATAGAAAAAATCAACGGCGCCGCCTTCAAGGATATGGTGCTGTTCGGCGCGGCCTGCATTGCCGGACAGAAGCAGGCCATCAACGACCTGAACGTTTTCCCCGTGCCTGACGGCGACACCGGCACCAACATGTACCTGACCATCCAGACCGCCTGCGCCGAGCTGAACAAGGCCGAGCCCGCCACCATCGACGACGCCGCCAAGATCACCGCCCGGGGTCTGCTGCGGGGCGCCCGGGGCAACTCCGGCGTCATCCTGTCCCTGCTGTTCCGGGGCATGTCCAAGTCCCTGAAGGGCCTGACCGAGGCCGACGGTGCGGCGCTGGCCGCCGCCATGCAGGAGGGCGTGGCCACCGCCTACGGCGCGGTGATGAAGCCGGCCGAGGGCACGGTGCTGACCGTCTCCCGTCTGGCCGCCCAGCGTGCCGCCGAGGCTGCCCAGGAGAACAACGCCGTGGAGTTCGTGCTGGAGGAGGCCATCCGCGCCGGTGAAGTCACCCTGGCCGAGACGGTGGAAATGAACCCCGTGCTGAAAAAGGCCGGCGTGGTAGACGCCGGCGGTAAGGGCTATCTGATCATTCTGGACGGCATGCTGCGCTGCCTGCGGGGCGAGGCCATCCCCGAGGTCAAGGACGAGCCCGAGGTCAAGGAAAAGGCCGACTTCGCCTCGCTGGAGGATGAGATCACCTTCACCTTCGACACCGTGTTCATCGTCCGCAAGGCCATGGGCGAGAAGTCCCTGGAGCCCCTGCGTGCCTATCTGGACAGCATCGGCGACAGTCTGGTGATCGGCGAGGATGACGAGTGCTTCAAGGTACACGTCCACACCGATATCCCCGGCCACGCCCTGACCGAGGCCCAGAAGTACGGCACCCTGGAGCTGGCCAAGATCGAGAACATGCGCACCCAGCGGGACGATCTGGCTGCCGGTCGTGAGGCTCACAGCACCGATGATCTGGACGCTGTGGAGGCGGAGCTGGAGGAACAGGAAAACGCCGTGGCTCCCGCCGAAAAGCGGTACGGATTCGTAGCCGTGTGCGCCGGTGACGGGTTGGCGGATACTTTCCGCGCGCTGGGCGTGGACACCATTGTGTCCGGCGGCCAGACCATGAACCCCTCCACCGAGGCCATTCTCAAGGAGGTCAACCATACCCCCAGCGAGATCGTGTTTATCCTGCCCAACAACAAGAATATCATCATGGCCGCCCAGCAGTGCGAGGGTCTGACGGAGAAGCAGATCATCGTCATCCCCACCGCCACCGTGCCCCAGGGCATCACCGCCATGATGAGCTTCGACCCCGACGAAAACGATCCCCAGACCATCGCCCAGGCTATGGTGGCCGCCGCACAGACGGTGTCCACCGCCCAAATCACCTACGCCGCCCGCAACTCTGATTTCGACGGCTTCGCCATCAACGAGGGCGACTATCTGGCGCTGCTGGACGGCAAGCTGTTCGGCACCAGCCGCAGCATGGACGAGCTGCTGGACAAGCTGAGCCAGCACGCCGCCCAGGCCGGTGCGGAATACATCAACATCTACACCGGCGAGGGTGTGTCCGAGGCGGAGGGCGCCAAAACCGAGGCCTTGTTTGCCCAGTGCTGCCCCGACGCTGAGGTGGCGGCCATCCCCGGCGGCCAGAGCGTCTACTTCTATATCATCTCCATCGAATAAGAAGAGGAGGGCTTTGCCCTCCTCTTCTTATTCGAGTATGCCGCCGCAGGCGGCATACCGCAGTTTTTCACTCTTACCTCTTATCTTTTCACTGAAAAAGAGCTGTCACGGCTGTGACAGCTCTTTTTTATCACTTAGTACGCCACGCCCCAGTAGATGTCGGTGGTGCACTCCTTG
Organism: uncultured Eubacteriales bacterium; assembly: GCA_900552725.1. Lineage (GTDB taxonomy): Bacteria > Bacillota > Clostridia > Oscillospirales > Oscillospiraceae > Vescimonas. The sequence continues at coordinate 9,973 of USAT01000055.1, forward strand.
CCGCACACCGGGCACTTGCCGGTGGTGCCGGACTGCTTCAGCGGCATGCAGCGGCTGGACACACCGGCCTTCTCCTTCATGGCCAGCTCACACTCCAGGCTGCCGCACCACTTGGTACGGGCGAAGCCGCCGCGGCCCTGGGCCATATCCCGCACCTCTTCCCAGGTGGTCAGGTCGAAGGTGTTCTCCTCCAGGTTCTTCTCCGCCATGGCGTACAGGTTGTCGTGGACATCCTTCAGCAGGCTCTGTACAGCGGACTCCAGGTCGGCCAGGGGCACGAAGGTCTTCTCGCCGGTATCGCGGCGGGCGATGCAGCACTGCTCCTTCTCCATATCCTTGGGGCCGATCTCCACACGCAGGGGCACACCCTTCATCTCGTACTGGGCGAACTTCCAGCCGGGGGACTGTTCACTGTCGTCCATCTTCACACGCAGGTCGATGGCCGTCAGGCGATCCTTCAGGGCGGCGGCGGCGTCCAGCACGCCGGGCTTATGCTGGGCGATGGGGACGACGACTACCTGGATGGGCGCCACAGCGGGAGGCAGCACCAGGCCGTTGTTGTCGGAGTGGGTCATGATGCACGCGCCGATCAGGCGGGTGGTGCTGCCCCAGCTGGTCTGGAAGGGATACTGCAGTTTATTGTCCCGGCCGGTGAAGGTCACGTCGTAGGCGCGGGAGAACTTGTCGCCGAAATAGTGGCTGGTGCCGGACTGGAGGGCCTTGCGGTCCTTCATCATGGCCTCGATGGTATAGGTGGCCTCGGCGCCGGCAAACTTCTCCTTGTCGGTCTTGCGGCCCTTCACCACCGGCATGGCCAGGGCGTCGCGGCAGAAGTCGGCGTAGCAGTTGAGCTGCTGCTCGGTCTCGGCAATGGCCTCCTCGGCGGTCTCGTGGATGGTGTGGCCCTCCTGCCACCAGAACTCGCGGCTGCGCAGGAAGGGACGGGTGGTCTTTTCCCAGCGGATGACGCTGCACCACTGGTTATACAGCATGGGCAGCTCACGGTAGCTTTGCAGCACGTTGTGCCAGTGGTCGCAGAACATGGTCTCGGAGGTGGGGCGAAAGGCCAGGCGCTCCTCCAGGGGCTCACTGCCGCCATGGGTGACCCAAGCCACCTCGGGGGCAAAGCCCTGCACCAGCTCGCCCTCCTTCTTCAGCAGGCTCTCCGGGATCAGAACGGGCATAGCCACGTTGACGTGGCCGGTCTTCTTGAACATGCCGTCCATAATGCGCTGGATATTCTCCCAGATGGCGTAGCCATAGGGGCGCAGGATCATGAAGCCCTTCACGGACGCGTAGTCCACCAGCTCCGCCTTCAGGCAGATATCGGTGTACCATTTGGCGAAGTCCACCTCCATCGGGGTGATGGCTTCCACATTTCTCTGGTCTTTTGCCATAACGTATAACCTCAATTCCCGCGCCAATGCGCGTTATTCTCGAAATTTTATTGTACCGGCAAACCGGCTGTTTGTCAAGATTCCCCGCCCGATCTGTCGGAATTTTGCGCCGCATTTCCTCACCCCGCAATTCGTCGGATACTCCGGTTTCAGTATAGCATATCCCATGGCCCATAACAAATCTCCTCCAGCGGTGCGCCGTCAATAATCAAACGTAGGGCGAGGTGCCCTCACCCCGCCGCAGCAAAGCTGTGGATATGATTAGTTCTCCGGGCAAACTCCCCTGTCCGCCCGTTCCAAATGCTTCGGCAGGCATCATACTACCGCCCCTCGTTGCGCACTGATGGCTGGTGGCTCCTCCCTCGGCTCTCTTCTCGCTAACGCAACATGCCACTGGCATGTTGCTCCCGATCTCAACGCCTTTCAGGCGTGTGAGACCGGAGCTCGTTTCGAGCCTATATTCTCCTTCCTGCCAAAAAAACACCACCCAATGGGTGGTGTTTTTTTGGCAGGGGCAGAAAGGCTCGAACTCTCGACACGCGGTTTTGGAGACCGCTG
>USAT01000056.1 GCA_900552725.1 uncultured Eubacteriales bacterium
GTGGACGCGAGCAATTACTCCTCGTCGCGGCGGCGCTTGTTCAGCATCAGGGCCACACCACCAATGGCAACGATGGCCAGCATTGCAATGTAAGGTGCATTGTCCAGCACAACACCCATGTCGGGCTCAGCATTGTTGGTATTATGGAAAGCAGTGGTCACATTAGCAGGGTTCTCTTTGTTAATCTGACCAGACACAGTATTATTGTTGCTAAAGGAAACAGCATTCTGATCTGCGTCCTTAACGGTAACGACATACTTAACATTCTGACCAGAGGTATTAGTAGTATTCAGAACAACATCACTACCACTTACTTCAGAACCATTTTCGAAAACTTCGTACTTGATGCCAGCAGGCAGGTTAGAAAGTTCCAGAGAACCGTTATGACGCAGAGAGACAGTATAGGGCTTATCCAGCTCCAGATAGGTATTTGCAGCCAACGGAGTAGTCGCAGTACCCTCGGGTTTAATAGAAACATTGGTGCCAAGAGTACCAACCTGCGGTCCCATGTACAGATTATTGGCATCAACGCCAGTGTCTTTGGTAAATTTAATCGTAAAGGTAAAATCCTTGTTCAGATCAGCAAGTGCACCATGGACAGTCTTGCTCAGGATCAGGCTCTTAGAATCATAGCTATTCTTGAAAGCATCCTTTGCCTCAATCTTATTACCACCACGATACAGTGCAACGTAGTAGCCATAGCTATTGGCAATGGGCTGCTTCTGGTCATTCAGCTGATTTACAACTGTGATTTTCATGGTCAGGGCACTATCATTTGCAGAGACACCAGGATACTTGACAGTATCTTCACTCAGAGTATAGGTATACTCACCAACCGTATTCTTCTTGGTATCACCCAGAAGTTTTTCAATGTCAACAGTAAAATTCGCAGTATAGTTCTTACCCGCAACAAATGCTTTAATTTCCTTATCCTGTCCTGCTTCAAATTTAGCAGCAGTTGTTGCACCAGCAACAGCAGTATTGCTAGAATCGGCAACACTAAAAGTAAATTCCATCTCGTTAGGAGCAGTACCGTTCTTAACTTCCAGGCTCTTGGTCAACGTAAGGGTTGCATCACCCGTCTGGAACATTTTTGCATTACCACCATTATCTTTAACACTGATGGTCTTATTACTCGGCTCCGTCGCAAACGCTGCGGTTGCGCCGACGGTGAGCATCATGGCGGCAGCCAGAACGCCCGCGAAGAATTTCTTCAGTTTCATTGTTATTCCTCCCTAGTAAGAAATAGTTCGTACTCCTGTGCCGCGGCCCAAACTCCGCGGTTCACAGGCAGGAGGCCGGCAGCTTCTTCCGGCCTCCGTGGTATTACAGACTGCGTCGCCGCAGTAGTGTAATTACTTTTGCTTGCACATCCTCCAGCGGAACCGGGCCAAAGTCCCGGCTGTCCTCGGATTGTGTGCGGTAATCGCCCAGCACAAAAACGCAGCCTTCCGGCACCGTGTAGGGGTACTCCAGCGCGTCTTTTGCGTAGGTGGGGTAGAGGATCTCGCCGCTCTGCACCGCGCCGTTCACCACAAGGGTGCCGCTGTCGTCCAGAGCCACAAGGTCGCCCTCGCGCCCAAGGATGCGGCCCACCCGGAGCTTGCCGCCCTGGGTGTAGACCACAACGTCGTTTTTTGCATAGGTTTTTTGCAGGCGGTAGCAGATGAGCAGGTCGCCATCCTTTACCGCGGGGAACATGCTGCTGCCCTTGGCCTGCGTGAGCAGGAACACCTGCGTGAACAGCACCCAGGCGCACAGCAGGATCACCACAATGCGGCCCAGCAGACTGATAAAATCCTGCCGGTTCTCAGCGTCCAGCCTGCGGCGGCGCACCGCCTTTGCCCCCAGCTTCAGGGCTTCATTGTCCAGCGGGTGCATCGGAATGCGCCTCCTTTTGGGGGTCAGAGCTGTCAACTTTGGTGGTATCCAAGGGCAGGCTTCCGGTCTGCTGCTCCAAGAGCACGTTATAGCGGGTGCGCTCGGCGCGGATGGCGGCTTCGTACAGGGCGTAAAGCTCTTCCAGCTTCTTCCACATTGCCGCTTCGTCCACGCCACCCAGCAGGTTCTTGCGGAATTTCACCGTCCGGAACCACCGGATGATCGCTTCCTGCTCCGGGCTGATACAGCTTTCCTCTGCACCGGCCAGCCGCTGGGGCGCTTTCTTCTTCGCCATGCGGTCAGCCCCCTTTAGTCATCTTCCTTACGGCGCTTGCGCAGCATCAACAGGGCCACGCCGCCAGCCACCACAGCAAGGATGACAATGTAAGGCAGGGTGTCGAGGAGGACACCGGTGTCGGGCTTGAGGTCACAGCAGTTCGTAAAGGCAATGGTCATCGCCTCTTTTGTCAGTTCAGCGGTAACCGCACGGTCAGTTACCGTTGTATCAGCACCATTGATTTTTGCAGAAACCGTATAATTATCATACGAATCTTCCTGCACATAATAGGTGCCAACCGGCAGTCCTGTAAACTTAATGCTCTGGCCATTCTTCAAAATGAAACGATAGCCTTTATAGCCTTCTCGATTTGTTTCAGCACTCAGCAAATTCGCCAGCGGAATGCCATCGCCAAACTCCTTTGCATAAGTTGCATAATCAATTGTGACATCATCTTTGACATACAGGGTAAACTTGAATTCTTTCTCAAAGTCACCCAGCAGGCCAGAAACGCGTTTTGTAACAGTCAAGTCACTAACAGTTTTTGTGAATGTCCACTTACCGTAGTAGTTCAGGCCTTCTTCTGTCATCGCTTCACTCAACGGAGCAGGATTTTTTAATTCTTCATCCGTATACCAACCACTGAACGACCATATACCACCGTTGATGTTATCATCAATCGTTTTTCCGCTGGTGTAAGTTGTATCAACAGTATGGACTGTTCCCTTATACAGAACCTGATTATTAATATTTACTCCGTCTTGCAGAATTACAACATCCTTCAATTCAGCCGGACAATTCGCTTTAACACTGTCCGGTGCATCCAGACTCCATGCATACCGTACATTATTCTTAGGTGCGATATAGCAAGTTGTAGAGGCAGACTTTTCAATGGTGGCGTTTTGTTGTAACTTTAGGACTTTGAGAAACAGCCAGCTGAACGGTATAATCGACAGAAGCTTCAACATTCAGCTCAACATAGCCCTTCTGACAATCCTCCGCTGTTGCTTTATACGACACCGTGGTCACCCAAGTTCCATCCGAGCCTTTTTGGGGCGCACTGCATGTGTACTCACGTCCATTGATCATCAGTTTTTTAACGCTAATATTACTAACAGAAACCTCTTTACTTGTATGACTTCCCGCAGCAGTTCCTGCAACTTCACCCGGCTTGATTTTAATTGTAAATGTAAGCTCATCGTTTTCGACTACATCAACAGTTTTACTGCTTTCAGCAGTCACTGTAATATCCGGAGACTGACCAATAACATCAAAACCCGCAGCAGCAAAACCATTACTATCATTTTTGCCACGACTATAACCAAATACACCAATATATCCGAGATCCTTAGCCTTTTTAGCCAAACTATCAACTATCGCGCAATTGGTCGACCTGAGTTTCGGATAACCATCAATGTTTCCAAGGGAAGAAATCTCGAGACCATTGGAAGAAGCCAAGCTATAAATATCGCTATTGCCATCTGCTCCCAATCCTGTGATCAGGTAGTTCTCATCTGGCTTTACAAAGAAAACCCAATAGTTATCTTCGGCATGATCCCAGTCGAGTGTAAATTGGCCTGATACTTCGGTAAGTTCAGCATTCTGTACAAAATCGCCGGAGTTACTTTCAGACCTTGTATAATGAATATACGCCACCTGAGTATGTTGAATATTCGGGTCAAAAGTTACACTTTTGCGGTCTGTCATTGCCTTAGTGACAACGGATAACGTAAACGTTTCAGACTCATTTTGGCCCAAAAAATCCTTGTAGGTGTGCGTAATTGTAACCGTACCAATCTTTTTACCCGTCACACTCGCCTTGTATCCGTTGGAAGTTATCGCAACTTCGCCTTTCGAACTCGGGTCAACACTCCAATAGTGGTTTGACCCGTATTTACCATTTCCTTTAAGTGTAACCGCACTATTGACCGCAACTTCCTTTGGATATTCAGCCAGCGTCTCCACATCATATCCGCCCGTCAGTGCAAGCACAAAGGGGCTGAAGCTGGAGGTCTCGAAGGTCAGGGTGCCATTCTCATAGCTGACAACATCCAGTTTTTCCACGGTATTGTCGTCTTTCTGGTGGAGCACCTTCAGTGCATCGGCAGTGAGCGCTCCCTCTTCTTCCATTGCCGCAATTTCCGGCAGTTTGTCCAGACCGGAGACGGTGACGGTAGCCTTCTGGCCCTTGGCAGGCTGCACCGTTTCGCCCTTGGCGTTCTTGGGGGAGATCTTCAGACCCAGAATGGGAGCCATACTACCAAAGTCATCCAAGTGGTTCTCGTAGAAGTCCCCCACATCATCATAACCCATGTGGATGACGCTGAGGTGATCTGCGGCAGAGGGCAGATTTTTCACCTCCACCGGCAGGGTTGTGGTCTTCAGTTCGCCTTCCTCGTCCTCGTAGGAAGCAGAGGCCTTGGTTTCCAGATCCACAGGCACGGGGTTTTTGTCCACCAAATCCTCGTGATCCACGTCCTCTTCCTCATCGGAGCCCACGGTGCCGTCCTTCCATGCGGCGTAGACGTTCACGGTGGTGGTCTTGTCGTCCAGAATGTTGCTGGTGGGGTCAGTGAGGTTCAGGCGCACCCGGTTGCCAAACTCGTCCAGCGTGTACCAGTAGTCAAACTGCCGCAGTTCGCCCTTGGGGTCCCGGTTGGAGGAGGGGTTCTCGATGTAGCTGCTGTAATCCGCAATGGTCTCTGCCCGGGGCACAGCCTGAATGAAGTACAGGTTCCACAGAACTTCACCGTTCCGGGCCAGATACTCGCTTTCCGTCATATTGTTGATCTGTGCCTGAGCGGTAATGTCCTGCAGGTCGTTGGCGTTCAGCTCCTTCAGCCAGAAGCGGTAGACCACCATATCCTGCAGCTTTTTGATCTCGTCGCCGGAAACGACCACTTTGTCATCAGGCTTTTCCACCACATCGTCCTCGCCGGACCACTGGGTCTCGGTGCTGGAGCTGGGGTCGGTGCTGGTGCTGGTGTCGTACTCAATGACGGTGCCCCACTCTGTTTCCTTAACGCTGGGGCCGCCGTCGAGGTTGTCCTCGCCGCCCTCACCTTCTGCGGGCCGGGTGGCTTCCTCCTCGCCAAAACCGGCAGCTTCGCCGCCGTCTACAGGCCGGGAGGCCTCTTGATGAACCTGAGGATCGATCAGACCCTCCGTTGCAAACACCGGCACAAGGCAGGTGCAGATGACCGCAAGCGCCAGACAAAGCGCAAAAACGCGCTTCACCAGCCTATCTTTTTTTCCGTGATGATTTTTCCGCACAGTGGAGCCCTCCCTGCATCATAGTATTTTTGGCAAAACCGGAGGAAAAGATATTCAACTTTTGTCGTTTTTCTTTCCCTTGGCAGGTTATTTTTACCAGACAAACCCATTATCGTAATTATAGCATGTATATCCAGTATTTTCAATAGTGAAATTTTATTTTCCCTTCCCCTTTTCAGACAAAATATTCTGCGATATACAGCACGTTATGAACCGCCGCAATATCATTGCGGGGAGTAGAACAGTCCGACTTATCCGCACGCCCGACGCATTGATATATCGCGCAGTTTTCTGTTGTATATTCGCAGTTTCACTCTCTATAATACATGAAACGCAGATTCCTTTCACTTTTTTTCGAGATTTTTTGAAAAAAGTTTTCGGAGCCCTCTCAGTCAAAGCCTGACGGCTTTGCCAGCTCTCCCAAAGGGAGAGCCAATTGCAGCCCACAGTCAGCTGTTGTTGCGCCCGGAAGATGCAGTGCCTCCCACTTTGGGGGAGGTGGCATTGCGGAGCAATGACGGAGAGGGTAAGGATGTTACATCAAAAGGAGAATCCCTGTGATCGAGATCAAACACCTTTCCAAGACCTTCCAGATGAAGGACGGCGCGGTGAATGCGCTGAAGAACATCGACCTGACCATCCCCGATGGCTCCATCTACGGCATCATCGGTATGTCGGGCGCGGGCAAATCCACGCTGGTGCGCTGCATCAATCTGCTGGAGCGCCCCACCGAGGGCAGTGTCGTCATCGACGGCACCGCGATGGAGACCCTGTCTCCCGCAGCCCTGCGTGAGCGCCGCCGCGACATCACCATGATCTTCCAGCAGTTCAATCTGCTGATGCAGCGCAGCTGCCTGAAGAACATCTGCTTCCCGATGGAGCTTGCGGGCGTGAAGAAGGCCGATGCCGAAAAGCGCGCCAGGGAGCTGCTGGAAATGGTGGGCCTGCCCGATAAGGCCAACGCCTACCCGGCCCAGCTCTCCGGCGGCCAGAAACAGCGCATCGCCATTGCCCGTGCGCTGGCCACCAACCCCAAAGTCCTGCTCTGCGATGAGGCCACCAGTGCGCTGGACCCCAACACGACCCACGCCATCCTGACCCTCATCAAGGACATCAACAAGAAGCTGGGCATCACCGTGGTGGTCATCACCCACCAGATGAGCGTGGTGAAGGAGATCTGCAGCCATGTGGCCATCCTGGATGGCGGCGTGGTGGCGGAATCCGGCCTGGTGGGCACGGTGTTCGCCGCACCCAAGTCCGCCGCGGGCCGCCGCCTGGTGTTCCCCGGCGGCGCCGACGCCCAGGTGTACGATCCCGCCGGTGAGCGGCTGGTGCGCCTGGTGTTCAAGGACAGTAAGACCACCAGCATCCCCATGGTGGCGCGGCTGGCGGCAGAGGAGGGCATCTTCTGCAACGTCATCTCCGCCAGTACTCAGAGCCTCTCCGAGGAGGTCTACGGCAGCATGATGCTGGGCATCCCCAGTGCCCACTTTGACCGGGCTGTTGCTTTTATCAAAACCATCGCCAACGTGCAGGTAGAGGAGGTCGACCACAATGTACAGTAATCTGTTCAGCGCCCAGTCCGTACAGGACTTGATGGCGGTGCTGCCCACCCTGCCCTTTGCCATCTGGGAGACCTTTTACATGACGGTGCTCAGCACCGCGCTGGCGCTGGTGATCGGTCTGCCCCTGGGCGTGCTGCTGGTTGTGGGCGAAAAGGGCGGCGTGCTGCCCCTGCCCCGCTGGCTGATGCAGGTACTGAATGTGATCATCAACCTGCTGCGCTCCGTGCCGTTCCTGATCCTGATGATCATGGTGTTCCCCCTGTCCCGCCTGCTGGTCGGTACCACCATCGGCACCACGGCCACCATCGTTCCCCTGGTGGCGGCGGCCTTCCCCTTCGTGGCCCGTCTGGTGGAGACCAGCCTGCGCGAGGTGGACGGCAACATCATCGAGGCGGCTCAGAGCATGGGCGCCACCCCCATGCAGATCATCTGCAAAGTGATGATCCCCGAGAGTGTTCCCTCTCTCATCCAGAACGTGACCATCGCCCTGACCACCGTCCTGGGCTACTCCGCCATGAGCGGTATCATCGGCGGCGGCGGCCTGGGCAAGATCGCCATCGACTACGGCTACTACCGCTATAAGTATCTGGTGATGCTGGTGGCCGTGGTGCTGCTGATCCTGCTGGTGCAGCTGTTCCAGACGGTAGGCACCTGGCTCAGCAAGAAGTGCGACAAGCGGCTGAAGTAATCTTTATGATAAGGAGCCGGACGGGATCCCCCGCCCGGCTCCTTGCATCATCCCCTATTCTGCGCAAAAAAAGAAAGCCCATAGGGCTTTCTTTTTTTGCTTATGATACTCAGTCGATCATGCTCTTGAGATCCTCGGCCACGATGATGGGGCAGGCGGTAGCAGCCTTGACATCATCCACGGTGAACTCGGGGTTGATCTCGGTCATCACCAGACCCTTGTCGGTGACTTCCATGACGCACATCTCGGTGATGATCTTGTTGACGCAGTGGGAAGCGGTCAGGGGCAGACGGCACTTCTCAAAGATCTTGGGGTTGCCCTTGGCGGTGTGCTCCATGCAGACGATGCACTTCTTGGCGCCCACGCACAGATCCATAGCGCCGCCCATGCCGGGCATCTTCTTGCCGGGGATGATCCAGTTGGCCAGGTTGCCCTCCTGGTCGACCTCCAGGGCGCCCAGGAAGCAGGCGTCCACATGGCCGCCGCGGATCAGGCCGAAGTTGGAGGCGGAGTCAATGAAGCCGCCGCCGTAGGCCACGGAGGAGGGAGAACCACCGGCGTCCACAACGTGGTAGGGATCGTAGTTGGCGTCGCCCTCTTTGGGGGACTTGCCGGCGGAGACGATGCCCAGCTCGGCGTGGATGATCAGCTCAACGCCCTCGGGCAGGTAGTTGGGGATCATGGTGGGCAGGCCGATACCCAGATTGACGACATCGCCGTCCTTCAGTTCTTTCGCGCAGCGCTTGGCGATAAAGCCTTTGATTTCGGACTTTTCCATTACTTTCTGTCTCCTTCCACGATGTAATCCACGCACATGCCATAGGTATGGACGTTCTCGGGCTCGATCTCGCCCACGGGGACGATATACTCGCACTCGGCAATGACGGTGTCAGCGGCGGTGGCCATGACAACGTTGAAGTTGCGCATGGTGCCCTTGTACCAGCAGTTGCCGAACTCGTCGCACTTGTAAGCGCCCAGCAGAGCGAAGTCAGCGTGAACGGGCTTCATCAGCAGGTAATCCTTGCCGTCGATGGTCTGACGGCCCAGGCAGAAGGGGCTCTCCTCCACCAGGGTGTCGATGCCCACGGGGGTCAGAACGCCGCCCAGACCGGCGCCATCGGCGCGGATGCACTCAGCCAGCGTGCCCTGGGGCAGCAGGCAGACCTCCAGGGTGCCCTCGGTGTTCTGCTGACCCACCTCGGGGGTCATGCCCACGTGGGTGGCGATGACGCGCTTGACCTGATGGTTGTGGATCAGCTCGGCGATGCCGAAGAACTCCTCGCCCTTGGGGCCGGTGGCGCGGCCCATGTCGTTGGCGATCAGGGTCAGATCCTTGGTACCCAGCTTGACCAGCTCCTTGACGATGGCGCGGGCCTGGCCGCAGGCCAGGAAGCCGCCGCACATAATGGTAGCGCCGTCAGGGATCATTTTTGCTGCCTCGGCGGCAGTCAGTACAGGTTTCTTTGCCATTTCTGTTCCTCCTACTTTTAATGACAGCGGCCACCGAATCCTCTGCGTATGCAGTTGACCCAGTGGCGCTGTATACGTTTTACTTCATGCCGCGCTTGACCATCTCGGTCACGGCGAAGGAAGCCACATCGTCGGCGTACTTGCCGGCGCCGAAGCCGGCGTCGAAGCCCAGCTCCTTGGCCAGCTCATGGGTGATACGGGGACCGCCGCAGCAGACCACGAACTTATCACGCAGGCCCTCGGCCTCCAGCAGCTCGATGAGGTTGGTCAGGTTCTGGATATGAACGTCCTTCTGGGTGACGGTCTGGGAGACCAGCAGCACGTCGGCCTTCAGCTCCAGTGCCTTCTTGATGAACTCCTCGTTGGGCACCTGAGAGCCCAGGTTATAGGCCTCGATCATCTCATAGCGCTCCAGACCGTAGTGATCGGCAAAGCCCTTGCGGTTCATGATAGCGTCGATGCCCACGGTATGGGCGTCGGTGCCGGTGGAGGCGCCCACCATCACGACCTTGCGGCCGATGTGCTCACGGATGTAGTCGTTGGTGTCCTCCATGCTCATCACGTCGGACTCCACGGTGATGACGTGGATATCCTCGTAATTGACGGAGTGGACACAGCTGCCGTAGACCACATAGAAGGTGAACTCCTTGTCCAGCGCGGCGTGATAGGCCACGTTGGGCTCTTCCAGGCCCATCTTCTTGGCGATCTGACGGGCGGCCTCTTCGCCGCGCTCGTCGTCCTTGATGGGCAGGGTGAAGCTGGTCTGCACCTTGCCGTCGTTCATGGTGTCGCCATAGGGCTTCAGACGGGTCAGATCCAGCGTGGTATCGAAATCGATCTTATGGGTATTGTACAGTCCGCTGCTCATTCTCCTGCCACCTTCCCTTTCATGACTTCAATGAACGGATTGAAGTATTTGTCGTCCTTGACCACAACACCGGCCAGACCCTTGCCGCCGTCCTTGGGACGCTTGACATCGGCGAAGATGCCCTTCTCGATGGTGGTGAACAGGCCCAGCTTCTCGATCTCCTTCAGCAGATCGGTGGCCTTCACCAGCACCTCGTTGGCGCGGCTGCGGATGATGCCGCCCTCTTTGTAGGTCAGCTCGTCGCCCAGATCCTTCATGGTGCGGAAGATGTACTGGGCGTTCTCGATGGACAGAGCGCGGTCGGACATGAACGGGGTGTGGATGGCCTCGGTCATCATGCCCAGCAGACACAGCTTCTGGTTGGTCAGGATGGTCACCATGTTGAACAGGGCGTCCTGAATGTGACCGCGGAAGATGTTGCCGGTCATGAACTTCGTGGGAGGCATATACTTCAGGGGGGCGTTGGGGAAGATCTCGCGGGCCATCTGCGCCTGCGCCAGCTCATACAGGAAGGTATCCTCAACAGCGGGATCCATCTCGAAGGCGTGGCCCAGACCCATCTGCTCCTCGCGCATACCGGCGTCCTTGGCGAATGCCTCGTTCAGGAACTGGGAGGCCAGAACGGTATGAGCGGAGGTGATGGCGTCGTCGGTGGTCAGGTAGTTATCCTCACCGGTGTTGATGATAACGCCGGCATAGCCGTTGATGACGCGGGAGAAATACTGGTCGACGATGGTGCGCTGCATGTTGATGTCGCGGAACAGGATGCCGTACAGAGCGTCGTTCAGCATCACGTCCAGGCGCTCCAGAGCGCCCATGGCGGCGATCTCGGGCATGCACAGGCCGGAGCAGTAGTTGCACAGGCGGATGTAGCGGTGCTGCTCCTCGCCCACCTCGTCCAGGGCGGCGCGCATCAGGCGGAAGTTCTCCTGAGTGGCGTAGGTGCCGCCGAAGCCCTCGGTGGTAGCGCCGTAAGGCACATAGTCCAGCAGGGACTGGCCGGTGGTACGGATCACAGCGATGATGTCAGCGCCCTGCTTGGCGCCGGCCTTGGCCTGAATGATATCCTCGTAGATATTGCCGGTTGCCACGATGATATACAGGTAGGGACCCTGCTTGTCGCCCCACTCGTTCAGGTAGGAATTACGCTTGGAAACGTTGCTGTTGATGCGCTGGATGGTAGCCTCCACCACAGGCGTGATGGCGGCGCGGATCTCCGCGTCGGTGTGAGCGGGGAGCTTGCTGAGATCCAGCTCACCGGCGCTGACAGCCTCTGCCACGCCCTGGGGATCCTTGCCGGTCTCCACCATAGCGTTGCCGATGGCCCAGGCGGCGCCCATGGGCAGGAAGGAGTTGGCCATCAGGTGGTCAACGACCACGTTGGGCAGAGGAACGTCCATATCGTTGACGCCATCGATACCCAGCAGACGGCAAACAGCGCGCTCCACCGTGACGGTGGTGTGCTGGTCGATAAAGCGCTGGGTGTCATCCGCCACCTTGGCAGCGGAGGCGCGGGCCTGATTGACCAGTTCAAAATTCAAGCCGAGTTTGCTTTCCATAGTTTTTCCTCTCTCTTACTTCTTGACGTGACGCTCGTTACGCAGCAGCTTGGTGGGCTCCAGATAGCGCTGCTTGGTGCCTTCGGCGACCCATGCCACGCCGGTCTTCTCCACCTTCTTCTTGCCGGTGCAGACGTCGCAGTGGCAATCCTGAACATAGTGCTCGGGCTGGGTGTAAGAGGTGATAACGCCCTCGAAGTTGCGCAGGATGACCTTACGAGGCGTCTCGGAGATCAGGTAGTTGGGCATAACGGGGGTCTTGCCGCCGCCGCCGGGAGCGTCGACCCCGAAGGTG
>USAT01000057.1 GCA_900552725.1 uncultured Eubacteriales bacterium
GCTGCCGCTGCTGGCCCGTCACAATGTGCGCCTCCACTGGGTCAAGGGCCACGCCGAGAACGAGAAGAACAACCGCTGCGACCAGCTGGCGGTGGCGGAGAGCAAAAAGTTTCGATAAACGCCGAATCCTTCGGCAAAAAGGCTTGTTTGTTCACAAATCCTTTCCAATGTTCATAAAAAGTTCATAGGCAATTCAAGATTCGGAAAAAAATATAGGGTACTATATACTCATCCAAAAGGAAGCCAATCCTTATGTGATTTTTCTCTCTCTCCTAACAAAACACACAACAGAAAGCGCCAGCCCTTCCGGGTTGGCGCTTTCTGTTTCTTCTTGATTACCGGAAAAGCGGTTTTTACCGCCGAAAGATCGTCATATAAGGTCAAGAATGTATGGAACATTCCACTTATACCACTCTAAAAGTTCTGAAAACTCACCAAAATGCACAAAAGAGGTAACATTTTTTCTACATTTATTTTTCGTTTCAGAGGGAGACAATGTTTCCTTTCCGTACTATAATGTTAGATGGAACAAAAAAGGCCGCATGGCGGCAACGAATGTGAAAGGAAAACAATATGGCTATCAAGATCGGCATCAACGGCTTTGGCCGCATCGGACGCATCGTCCTGCGCATTATGTGCGAAAACCCGGAGACCTTTGATATCCGCGGCATCAACCTGCGCAAGGCGGACATCGACTACATGGTATATCTGCTGAAGTACGACTCGGTGTTCCGCAACTTCCCGGGCATGGTGGAACATGCCGGCGGCGACCTGATCGTGAATGGCCACAAGATCAAGGTGTACAGCGAGTCTGACGCAGCCATGATCAACTGGGCTGACAGCGAGGCCGAGTATATCATCGAGTCCACCGGCGCCAACACCACCACCGACAAGGCCAGCCGTCACTTCAAGGGCGGCGCCAAGAAGGTCATCCTCACCGCACCCGCCAAGGACGACGCCACCCCCACCTTCGTCTACGGCGTCAACAGCGACGAATACCGCCCCGACATGAAGGTCATCTCCAACGCCAGCTGCACCACCAACTGCCTGGCGCCCCTGGCCTATGTGGTACATAAGACCTTCGGCATCGAGCAGTCCCTTATGTCCACCATTCACGCCTCCACCGCCAAGCAGAAGGCCGTTGACTCCCGCACCGGCCGTTCTATCCTGAACAACATCATCCCCACCTCCACCGGCGCGGCCAAGGCTGTGGGCCGCGTGATCCCATCCCTGAAGGGCAAAATGACCGGCATGGCCTTCCGTGTGCCTACCGCCGACGTGTCCGTGGTGGATCTGACCGCCCGCCTCAGCACCAGCGCCTCCTATGCCGATATCTGCTATGAGATCCTCCATGCCTCCGAGACGTATATGAAGGGCATCATCGGCTATACCCGCGATCAGGTGGTGTCCACCGATATGATCGCCAACCCCTGCCCCTGCGTGTTTGACGAGACCGCCGGCATCATGCTGGATCAGGATTTCGTGAAGCTGATCGCCTGGTACGACAACGAGTGGGGTTACAGCAACATGGTGACCCGGATGCTGAAGCATATGTATGACATGGACATGGCGGATGTGTTCAACGACGTAAAAGAGTAAAACAAAAAAGAAAGCCTGCAGCGCAGGCTTTCTTTTTTGCTTATGTTACCTGTCTTAGTACGCCAGCTTCTCGGCCAGATACGCCTTCAGCTCGCTGATGGGGATACGCACCTGCTCCATGGAGTCACGCTCACGGACGGTGACGCAGTTGTCGCCGGCCTTTTCCGCGTCGCCCACGGTGTCGAAGTCCACGGTGATGCAGTAGGGGGTACCCACCTCGTCCTCGCGGCGATAGCGCTTGCCGATGGAGCCGGTCTCGTCGAAGTCGATCATCCACTCCTTGCTGAGCTCCTCGTAGATCTTGCGGGCAGGCTCGCTGAGCTTCTTGCTGAGGGGCAGGATGGCGGCCTTGTAGGGAGCCAGCGCGGGATGCAGGTGCAGCACCACGCGGACATCGTTCTTGGCCTCGTCCACGACCTCCTCGTCATAGGCATCCACCAGCACGGCCAGTACGCTGCGCTCCACGCCCAGAGACGGCTCGACGACGTAGGGGATATAGCGCTCGTTGGTCTCGGGATCGAAATAGGTCAGATCCTTGCCGGACACGGTCTGATGCTGGGTCAGGTCGTAGTCGGTACGGTCGGCCACGCCCCACAGCTCGCCCCAGCCGAAGGGGAACAGGAACTCGAAGTCCGTGGTGGCCTTGGAGTAGAAGCACAGCTCCTCGGGATCGTGGTCGCGGAGCCGCAGGTTCTCGTCCTTCAGGCCGATGCCCAGCAGCCAGTTGTGGCAGAAGGTGCGCCAGTAGTTGAACCACTCCAGATCGGTGCCGGGCTTGCAGAAGAACTCCAACTCCATCTGCTCAAACTCGCGGACGCGGAAGATGAAGTTGCCCGGGGTGATCTCGTTGCGGAAGGACTTACCGATCTGGCACACGCCGAAGGGCAGCTTGCGGCGTGTGGTGCGCTGGGTGTTGACGAAGTTGGTGAAGATGCCCTGCGCCGTCTCGGGACGGAGGTACACGGTGTTCTTGGCATCCTCGGTGACGCCCTGAAACGTCTTGAACATCAGGTTGAACTGGCGGATGTCGGTGAAGTTATGCTTGCCGCAGGAGGGGCAGGGGATGTTCTTGTCCTCCACGAAGTCCTTCATCTCCTGCTGGGAGAAGGCGTCGATGGGCTTGGGCAGCTCGAAGCCGTTGGTCTGGCACCACTCCTCGATCAGCTTGTCGGCGCGGAAGCGCTCCTTGCACTCCTTGCAGTCCATCAGGGGATCGGAGAAGCCTGCCAGATGGCCGCTGGCCACCCAGGTCTGGGGGTTCATGAGGATGGCGGCGTCCTGGCCCACGTTATAGGGGTTCTCCTGGACGAACTTCTTCCACCAGGCCTTCTTGATGTTGTTCTTCAGCTCCACGCCAAGGGGGCCGTAGTCCCAGGTGTTGGCCAGGCCGCCGTAGATCTCGGAGCCTGCGAAGATGATGCCGCGGTTTTTGCACAGCGCCACGATCTTATCCATGGTCTTTTCGGTGTTTTTCATGTCGATATCTCCTTTATGTGAATATTTTTTGCAAATAAAAAACGCCCTGATACCGTCGTAACGGTATCAGGGCGAACTAAACAAATAGTCCGTGGTTCCACCTGAATTTGGATGATTCCACACTCTTACTGCCGGTAACGGGGCGTCCGGCGGGCATTTCCTCCCGCGGCTCCGGGCAGCCACGCCCTTCATCGCCTGTAGCATTGCCTAGAATAGCACGTTTTTCGGCAGGTGTCAAGAAAATTTACCGCCGAGATGAAAAGCATATCGACAAAAATTGACAAAAGCTCAAACAACTGTTACAATACATAGCAGGAGAAGTCCTGTTCTTTGAACAACGGCAGGCGGTTTGGCTTACACCACCCGAAAGGGGGTGATTTGATGCCTATGACACTGACATTCCATATCTTTGGATTTGTTGTGACCATTCGTGTCAAACGCGAAAACCGCCACTCTGGCAAGTGACGGTTTTCTGAAACATTGAAAACTTGATCTCGTTGGAGCTAAACCGCTTGTCAGCGGGACTTCTCCTACTTTTTATTATACACGGGCGTCCGCTTTTGTCAAGCGGGCGCTTTTATTTTTCTGCGCTTTCGGTGTCCAGGGATGCGGTACCGTCGGGCTTGACCACCACACTGACGGAGGACTGACCCATGGCGCCCTTGGTAAAGGTCACCGTCCAGCTTCCGTTGTGCACATCGTAGCGGGCATAGGTCATGTCGCATTCGCCGTCATACTTGGCCTTGGCGATGTCGGTAGCCTCCTGCTCCGTCATGGCCTCCCGGCCAAATTGGGCGGTAGCCAGAATGGCCAGTACCTCGTCCCGGCAGGCGTCCCAGGTCTCCTGGGTCATATTGCCGTCCGGCTCCAGCACATAGTCGCCGGGTACGCCGGAAAAATAGAGATTGAGCCAGAAGGACTCCTGCGCGTGGGTATGCTGCCAGACGGTTTGACCGTTGGACAGCGTCAGCTCCTTCGAGACAAGATCCGTGCCGCACAGGCCGTAGCCGTTGCGCCAGCAGAAAAGCCGGAAAGCCGCCGCCTTGTCATCGGTTTTCCAGAAACGGATGCCCTCGGTACCCATGGACTTGTCCTGCACCGATTCCCACTGCCAGCCCTCGGGGATGGTCAGGGCTATGTCCACATAGCCGCTGGTGTAGACAGCCGTCTCACCGGTGACGGCGGGTTGGGGCTCCGGAGTGTCGATCGTACCGGTGGGATCGTTGGCGGGCGCATCAGCCGCGCAGCCGCTCAGTGAGGTGACCGCCGCCAGCGCCAGGGCACAAACCGCCGCCAGCAGGATCAGATACAGGGAACGTTTCATGAAGGGCACCATCCTTTCTGTCTATAAGACGCAGAAAGCGGGCAAAATGTTCCCGGATGAGCGGAGAAAATTTTGGAAATGCGCAAACAAAAACAGACGCCCGATGGACGTCTGTCGAATGTGGTTTGTTAACCGATCTTATTCAGCTTCAGGGTCAGAGCGGACTTCTTGTGAGCCGCGTTGTTCTTGTGCATCAAACCCTTGGCAGCAGCCTTGTCGATGGCCTTGACCGCCACCTTGTAAGTGCCCTCGGCCTCGGTGCGATCGCCGTCAACGGCAGCAGCCTCGAACTTCTTGATAGCAGTCTTCAGTGCGGACTTTTCGGCTTTGTTGCGGGCATTGCGCGCCTCTGCCACCAGAACACGCTTCTTAGCAGACTTGATATTCGGCAAACCAAACACCTCCTCGGTTATGACATTAACGGAGACATAAAGTCCCACGCAGGATGATATTTTAGCATCTTTGCCCAGAAATTGCAAGAGTTTTTTTCAGATTTGTCTACTTTTTTCGCAAAAATCTTTTTGAGAAGGTAAAATTAACAACGATCCACAACATTTTGTGCTTTTGAAAGGAGCGTGACCACAAACATGAGGATCACCCGTACGGATCTGGCGCTGGAATCCTGGGAATCTCTGCGGCAGGGAGGCGATATTGCCCGGCTGGACGGCGTCTGCGCGGCGGAATATACCCGGCAGGGTTACGGCGTAACAGAGGTGCGCGTCACCACGGAGGGCGCGGCGGAAGCGGTGGGCAAGCCGGTGGGGCGGTATGTGACCATCGACCTGCGGCCCTACTTCCGGCGGGAGGACGGCTTCTTTCGCCGTGCGGCGGCGTGTCTGGCCGGCGAACTGCGGACGCTGCTGCCCGGCAGGGGAGAGGCGTATCCGGTGCTGGCGGCTGGCCTGGGCAACCGGGGCATGACCGCCGACGCGGTGGGGCCGCTGGCGCTGGAAAGCCTGCTGGTGACACGGCACATGGTGCGGGCGCTGCCGAGGCAATTTGCCGGGTTTACGTCGGTGGCGGCACTGGCGCCCGGCGTGCTGGCGGCCACCGGCATGGAGACGCTGGAGCTTTTGCGGGGCGCGGTACAGGCCACCGGCAGCGCCGCGGTGATCGCCATCGATGCCCTGGCGGCCCGCAGCCGGGACAGACTGTGCGCCACCGTTCAGCTGGGGGACACGGGACTGATCCCCGGCAGCGGCGTAGGCAACCACCGGAAGGCCATCAACGCGGAGACCCTGGGGGTGCCGGTGGTCGCGGTGGGGGTACCCACGGTGATCGCCGCCAGCCTGCTGGGGGAGGGCACGGAGGATGACGATCCTCTGTTCCTGACACCCCGGGACATTGACGAGAAGGTGCGGGAGCTGGGGCGGCTGATCGGCTATGGCATCACGCTGGCCCTGCAGGAGGGGTTGACCGTGGAGGATGTGACGGGACTGTTGGGGTGAGCCAGTGGCAGAGAAAAGTGAAAAGAGAAGAGTGAAGAGAAGCGGTATGCCGCCAATGGCGGCATGAATTAAATTGTGCCGCAAAGCGGCACACAACAGTTTTTCACTGTTCTCTCTTATCTCTTCTCTGGTAACGAAAAAGCTGCCGGAAGGCAGCTTTTCCATTACTTTTTGTTGGGATTGTAGTAGTCCGTGGGCTCCTCCAGCACGATGGGAAGCCCGTTCTGATACACCGGCAGGGTCTGGAACTTGAAGCGGCTGACAGCGTGCTTGCGGTCGATGTCCGCCTTGATCTTTTCATCCACCACGCCCCGGCGGATGTACTCGTTGACGGCGTGATAGGTGAAGCCCAGATTGTCCTCGTCGGTAAGGCCCGTCAGACCGTCGGACGGCGGCTTGATAAGGAACCTCTCCGGCAGGCCCAGCGCACGGCCAAGAGCGATGACCTCCTCGGTGGTGTACATGCCCAGGGGGGAGAAGGCGCCGGCGCTGTCGCCGTAAATGGTGCAGTAGCCCACCCAGTCCTCGCTGAGGTTGCTGGTGTTGATGACGATGCCCAGCTCCACCGTCTGGGCCACGGCGTACAGGGTGGCCATACGGACGCGGCTGGGCAGGTTCACCAGCGTCTGGCGGCTGGGGGTCAGGCCCACCCGCTCCATCTCCTTTACCACGCCCTGCACGGCGTCGTGGATGTTGATGGTCACATGGGGGATATCCAGCACGTCCACCAGACCGTTGGAGTAGTCGATATCCGGCTGCACGCCGTCGGGCATCAGCACGCCCATAACGTTCTCCTTGCCATAGGCGGCCACGGCCAGCGCGGCCACGGTGGAGCTGTCCTTGCCGCCGGAGATGCCGATGACGGCGGTCTTGCCGTGGCAGACGGCCATCTGCTGGTGCATCCATTCCAGCAGGCCCGCCAACTGAAGCTGTACATTGAATTCCATGGAGAGAGCCTCCTTTTTCAAATTTGGTCTATTGTAGCACAGGGTGAAAGCGAGCGCAAGAGCGGAAAGCAACAAAAAGAAGGCCGTCACCCCGGAAAGTGACGGCCTTTTGCCGAATTGCGTTACTTCTGCACCTGGGCCAGATACTCCTCCAGGCACAGGTCGTTGTCCATGATGTACCGGGCGGCCTCGACGCCCACATAGCGATAGTGCCAGGGCTCGTAGATGACGCCGGTGATGTCCTCCTTCCCCTGGGGGAAGCGGAGGATGAAGCCATAGTCGGCGCAGTGCTCCATCAGCCAGGTGTAGGCCGGGGTATTGCTGAAGGACTGCTCCAGCGTGTAGTCGCCGCTGCCGCCTACGTCCATGGCCAGGCCGCAGTTATGCTCACTGAAGCCGGGACGCTTGACGATGGTGCCGCCCACCTTCTGGGCCTCCAGATCAGAGTAGCCCTGGTCGGTGTACTGCTTCACCTTCCGCCAATAGAGCACCTCCTGCTCCTCCTGGGGCCGGTAGGCGCTGACCACCGCCAGGTCATAGGAGGCGGCGTCGTTGAGCATGCGGTTCACCGCGTCGATAATGCGGCTGTCCACCTGCTTGCCGCCGCTGACGGTGGAGAAGGTGACATCGCTGTCATAGCCGGAGGGCAGGGGGTTCCAGTCGTTGACCAGCAGCAGCTCCCACGGGGCCTCGCCGCCGCCCTGATAGCTGTCCGCCTGGACGTAGTGGCCCTTGGTGGAGTATTGCAGCAGGCCGTTGGCGTCGATGTAGGGCTCCTCGCTGGCGGTCTGGCCGGGATCATCGGTGCTGCCGGTGTTATCGTCCGGCGTCTGGGTGTCGTCGGGCTTCTGGGTATTGTCGGGGGTGTTGGGCTCCGCCGTCTGGGTGGGATCGCTGTCGACAGGGGCTTTGTCCCGCTTGGTCAGGCCCACGATCACCAGCACCACCGCGGCGATCAGCACCACAAGGGCGATGAGCCACACAATGGGGGAGGGGCCGCGGCGGCCGTGATAGGTTCTTCTTCCTTGTGCCATCAGTTCAGTCCTCCAAAAAAGCTGCGGATGTCCGCTTCGGTGCAGGCGGCGCTGCCCTGGGCAAAGCCGTCCCGTCCGCCGCCGCGTCCGTTCAGGGCGGTGTTCATGGTTTTGATCAGCTCACGGATGTCGGCGCCGGGGTGGATGACGGCGTACTTATACGCGCCGTCCTCTCCGGAGAATACCGCGCAGCGTCCGTCGCACCGGGCCGCCACCATGTCGCACAGGCGGCGCACGGCATCGGACTCCATGGCGGGCTGCATCAGCAGCACGCTGCCCACGCCGTCGTATTGGGCGGCCAGGGTCTCGAACTGCGCCGTCTCCAGGGCGTCGCAGCGCTGCTTGACGGCGGTGAGCTCCTCCTTCAGCCGCAGCACGGCGGCGTGGGTGGCGTCGGGCTTTACCGACAGCTCACGGCCGATGGCGGCGTTCTGCTGCCAGTTCAGGGCCAGATAGTCCAGCGCCCGCTGGCCGCACAGCAGCTCCAGCCGCACGCCGTCCCGGAACTTCTGCCAGCCGATGAACTTCACCAGCCCCACCTGGCCGCTGGTGGTCACATGGGTGCCGCAGCAGGCGCACATGTCGGCGCCGGGGAATTCGGTGATGCGCACCGGGCCCTCCAGGGCCTTCTTGCTACGATAGGGCAGGGTGACCAGCTCCTCGGGAGAGGGATAGCGGATGACGATGGGATGGTTTTCCCAGATGTACCGGTTGGCGCGGCGCTCAATGTCCAGCACGCCCTCCCAGGGGATGTCGGCGTTGTAGTCGATGGTGACCACGTCGGCGCCCATGTGGAAGCCGGTGTTGTCGCAGTGATAGGTGCCGCACAGCATGCCGGAGACGATATGCTCGCCGGAGTGCTGCTGCATGTGGTCGAATCGCCGGGCCCAGTCGATGCGGCCGGTGACGGTCTCTCCCACGGGGAGGGGCCTGTCGCAGGTGTGATAGATGACGCCGTCCTTTTCGTGGACATCCAGCACCTTCGCCTCACCCAGGGTGCCGTGATCGGCGCCCTGTCCGCCGCCCTCGGGATAGAAGGCGGTGCGGTCGAGGATCAGCTTCCACTGCTTCTTGTCGGCGGCGCAGTCCAGCACCGTGGCCTCAAACTGGCAGAGAAAGGGATCCTGATAGTATAATTTGATGGTTTCCATGTATGTCTCCCTTGCGGAAAATGTTCTACTCTTTAGTATGCAACAAATCCCGGAAAAAGGCAACTGGTAATTTAGCGAGGGGGGATAGAAGTAATTTACGCCATGGCACGAGGACGGCCTCCGGCGGCCCACTTTCGCCGTGCGGTGCAGCCCCCAGATGGATGCTACGGCGGCATAGCCGCCGAGATCGGATGCTAAAAATATGCCACCGGCATATTTTCTTAACACACCGACTGGAAAAGCGGGCAAAAGAGCCAGAAGAAACCAATGGTTTCTTCACTTCCTTGCGCGCTATAATGTGTACAAATTTGCGGATGCATACCACACGTTCACGCAAAATTTTCTTCCCCGATTAGGTAAAAGGATCGTCTCTGCATCAGCGTCGCTGCCGCTGATGTCTACGTTGAATACAGTTTTTGCTTCTACCGTTGCAGCGCATGAGCGGCAGCGGCGCAGAAAGAAAACCAATTCGTCATACGCAACGATTGTAACCGACTCCTGTGAACGCGAGGTAAAGGGTAATGAAAAGAACGTGGTATAGCGTGCGCGGATTCTTAAACCGCAGGTTTAAGCTGTCTTTTTGGGTACTTTTGGGTCGGGGCGTTAAGAAAACATGCCGGTGGCATGTTTTTAGCCTCCGATCTCGGCGGCTATGCCGCCGTAGTGTCCATCTGTGCTTGCACAGCATGACGCGGCCAAAAGTACCTCGCCCCGCAGGGCGAAACATCCCCATATAAAAAGAAGGGCAATTCTGCCCTTCTTTTTATGCCTATGAAGATTTAAATCAGTCTCAGTCGTCCTTTTCGACCTCGCCGACGATGGCGATGTGCAGCTCATCAAGCTGCTTCTGCTCGACCGTGGAAGGTGCGCCCATCATGATATCCTGGGCGTTCTTGTTCATGGGGAACGGAATGATCTCGCGGATGGAGCTCTCGCCCGCCAGCAGCATCACCATGCGGTCCACGCCCGGCGCGATACCGGCGTGGGGAGGTGCACCGTAGCAGAAGGCATTGTACATGGCGGGGAACTTCTTCTTCACGTCCTCCTCGCCCAGACGCACCAGCTCGAAGGCCTTGATCATGATCTCGGGATCGTGGTTACGGACAGCGCCGGAGGAGAGCTCCACGCCGTTGCACACCAGATCGTACTGGTCGGCGGTGATGGTCAGGGGATCGATCTCGCCCCGCTCGGCCTTCAGCAGCACGTCCATGCCGCCGGCGGGCATGGAGAACGGGTTGTGGCAGAACTCCAGCTCGCCGCTCTCGTCACCAATCTCGTACATGGGGAAGTCCACGATCCAGCAGAACTCATAGCGCTCCTTGTCCATGTGGCCCTCGCAGGCGGCGCCGAAGGTCTTGATCAGCACGCCCACAGACTTGGTGGCGTACTGGCCCGCGGCCACCACCACCAGCGTGTTGGGCTTCAGCGTCAGCACCTTGGAAAGCTCGTCCTTGATGGGGGCGACGAACTTGGCGATACCGCCGGCCAGCTCGCCGTTCTCGTCCACCTTGAACCAGTAGGCCTTGGAGCCGGACTGCACCTCGCAGTCGGTCAGCAGCTTTTCGATCTGCTTGCGGGTCAGGGTACAGTCGGAGATGTCCACCATCTTCACGGTCTGGCCCTTCAGCGCCTCGAAGTCGCTGTCGGCGAACAGGGAGGTGACGTTCTTGCAGGTCAGGTCGATGCGCAGGTCGGGCTTATCGGAGCCGTAGGTCTCCATGGAGGTGGTGTAGGGGATGCGGCGGAAGGGGGCGCTGGAGGCCACGTTGTAGGTGCCGAACTTGGCGAAGATGGGGGGCAGCACATCCTCCAGCACGGCGAACACGTCGTCCTGGGTGGCGAAGGCCATCTCCATATCCAGCTGATAGAACTCACCGGGGGAGCGGTCGCCGCGGGCGTCCTCATCGCGGAAGCAGGGTGCGATCTGGAAGTAGCGGTCAAAGCCGGAGGTCATCAGCAGCTGCTTGAACTGCTGGGGCGCCTGAGGCAGGGCATAGAACTTGCCGGGGTGCTTGCGGGCGGGCACCAGATAGTCGCGGGCGCCCTCGGGAGAGGAGGCGGTCAGGATGGGGGTGGTGATCTCCAGGAAGCCGTGCTCGGTCATGGCGGCGCGGAGGGCGGCCACCACCTGGCAGCGCAGGATGATATTCTGCTTCACGGCGGGGTTGCGCAGATCCAGGAAGCGGTACTTGAGACGGGCGGTCTCGTCGGCCTCGCGGCTGCGGTTGATCTCGAAGGGCAGGGAGTTATAGCGGCAGCGGCCCAGCACCTCGATCTTGCTGGGAACCACCTCCACATCGCCGGTGTCCTGCTTGGGGTTCTTGCTGGCGCGCTCCCGCACCACGCCCTCCACGGAGATGGTGGACTCCTTGTTCAGGCCGTTGATAATGTTCATCATTTCCTCGGTCTCCACCACCACCTGGGTGGTGCCGTAGAAGTCACGCAGCACCACAAAGGCGAAGTTCTGACCCACCGTGCGGACGTTTTCCATCCAGCCCACGATCTTTACCTGCTGGCCCACATGCTCCATGCGCAGCTCGTTGCAGGTATGTGTACGCATCTGCATCATACTGTTTTTTCTCCTTTTATGATAATGTTTTGTATAATTTGAATGGGATATTACGATTTGTTGTTGCTTTGGAGAGTTCGTTTCTGTGTCGGAGGGGAAAGTTTCGCTCTCCGGAGCGACCTACTTTTGCCAATAGCGGCAAAAGTAGGCAAAA
>USAT01000058.1 GCA_900552725.1 uncultured Eubacteriales bacterium
CAAGATCACCCACATTTCCACCGGCGGCGGCGCTTCTCTGGAATTCCTGGAGGGTCTGGAGCTGCCCGGCGTGGCCTGCCTCTTAGATAAGTAAAGAAGGGATTTCATCCCCCCTTTAGATCCCCCCCTCACCAGTCTGCGGACTGGTGACGCCGCCCCAGGCGGCTGGATCGCGGTATTTTTCCGACGTTCATGCCGCCGGAAAAATGATTGAAACTGATTTTCATGATCATTTGAAATAGATTAGAGGAGCTTAGAAAAACATGAATCGCAGATATCGTAAGACCATTATCGCCGGCAACTGGAAAATGAACATGACCGCCAGCGAGACCAAGAAGTTCGCCGAAGAATTGAAAGCCATCATGCCCAAGGCCAAGTGGTGCGACGTGGTGGTGTGCGTCCCCTCCGTCAACATTTCCACCGCCATCCGGGCCTTCAAGGATCTGCGGGTCTCCGTGGGCGCCGAGAACGTGTTCTATGAGAAGTCCGGTGCCTACACCGGCGAGGTGTCCGCCGAGATGCTGAAGGATCTGGGCGTGAAGTACGTCATCATCGGCCACTCCGAGCGCCGCCAGTACTTCGGCGAGACCGACTTCACCGTCAACAAGAAGGCGCTGGCCGCCCTGGACGCGGGCCTGCACCCCATCATCTGCGTGGGCGAGACCCTGGAGCAGCGCGAGCTGGGCATCACCATGGAGCTGATCGCCCTGCAGGTGAAGTCCGCCCTGGCCGGTGTGCCCGCCGAGAAGCTGCGCAAGTGCGTCATCGCCTATGAGCCCGTGTGGGCCATCGGCACCGGCAAGACCGCCACCGCCGAGCAGGCCGCCGAGGTCTGCACCTTCATCCGTACCACTGTGCGCCATCTGTACGGCGCCCGCATCGCCCGCTCCATCACCATCCAGTACGGTGGCTCCATGAAGCCCTCCAACGCGGCGGAGCTGCTGGGCCAGAGCGACATCGACGGCGGCCTGATCGGCGGCGCAAGCCTGAAGCCCGCCGAGTTCGTGGAGATCATCAACGCCGCCAACCAGGACTGACATACCGCAGGAAAGGAGTTCTGTCATGAACAAGACGCCGACTACGCTGATCATTATGGACGGCTTCGGCCTGGCTCCCGCCAGCGACGACAACGCCGTGACCCTGGCGAAAACGCCGGTGCTTGACCGGCTGTTCCAGGAATACGCCCACACCACCCTGTCCGCCAGCGGACTGGATGTGGGTCTGCCCGCCGGGCAGATGGGCAACAGCGAGGTGGGCCACACCAACATCGGCGGAGGCCGTGTGGTGTTCCAGGATCTGCCCCGCATCAGCCGCGCCATCGACGATGGCAGCTTCTTCAAAAATGATGCCTATAACAAGGCCATGGACGACTGTCTGGCCAAGGGCAGCAGCCTGCACCTGTACGGTCTGCTGTCCGACGGCGGCGTACACTCCCACATCCAGCATCTGTTCGCCCTGCTGCAGATGGCAAAGGACAAGGGCCTGACCAAGGTGTACGTCCACTGCTTCCTGGACGGCCGCGACGTGTCCCCCACCAGCGGCAAGGACTTCGTGGCGGAGCTGCGGGACAAATGCGCCCAGATCGGCGTGGGCAAGGTCGCCACGGTGATGGGCCGCTATTACGCCATGGATCGCGACAAGCGCTGGGAGCGCGTGCAGATGGCCTATGACGCCATGGTCTATGGCGAGGGTATCCACAACGCCGACCCCGTGGACGCGGTGGCCAAGTCCTACGCCAACGGCGTCACCGACGAATTCGTGGAGCCGGTGGTCTGCGACAGCGAGGGCGCCATCAGCGACAACGACAGCGTCATCTTCTTCAACTACCGCCCCGACCGGGCACGGGAGATCACCCGCGCCATCGTGGATCCCGATTTTGACGGTTTCCAGCGGGAGTTCTTCCCCACCACCTATGTGTGCAACACCGAGTATGACGCCTCCATGCCCAACGTGCTGGTGGCGTGGCCCCGTGTGGCGGTCAAGAACGGCCTGGGCGAATACCTCAGCAGCATGGGCATGACCCAGCTGCGCATCGCCGAGACGGAGAAGTACGCCCATGTGACCTTCTTCTTCAACGGCGGCGTGGAGAAGCAATACCCCGGCGAGGACCGGGTGTTGGTGCCCTCCCCCAAGGTGGCCACCTACGACCTCCAGCCGGAGATGAGCGCCTTCGAGGTCTGCGACAAGTGCGTGGAGCGCATCGAGTCCGGCAACTATGACGTGATCATCCTGAACTTCGCCAACTGCGACATGGTGGGCCACACCGGCGTGCTGGAGGCCGCCGTCAAGGCGGTGGAGACCGTGGACACCTGCGTGGGCAAGGTGGTGGAGGCTACCCTGAAGACGGGCGGCATCGCCATGATCACCGCCGACCACGGCAACGCCGAGGATATGAAGCAGCCCGACGGCAGCCCCATGACCGCCCACACCACCAATCTGGTGCCCTTTATTCTGTGCGGCGCGGGCAGTGAGCTGCGCACCGGCCGCCTGGCCGACATCGCCCCCACCATTCTGGACGTGCTGGGCCTGGCCTGCCCGCCGGAGATGGACGGCCGGACGCTGATCGTAAGATAACCGACATGAAATCTTCGCGGGCCAACGGGGACGCCGCCCCCTACACCGGTTATCATGCCATAGCATATCTCATCACTCCCTCAACTCAGGAGGAACCACACACATGAACATCACCGTCATCGGCTGCGGGCGCTGGGGCTCGCTGATCACATGGTACTTGGACCGCACCGGCCATCACGTCACGCTGTACGGACGCCCCGATTCCGCCCGGATGCGGCGGTTTCTGGAAACGCGCAGCAACGACCTGCTGACGCTGCCGGAATCCATCGCCCTATCCACTGATCTGGCCTGCGTCAAGGACGCGGAGGTCATTATCATCTCCATCGGCTCCCAGAGCCTGCGGGGCCTGATGGAGGAGCTGCGGCCCATGGCACTGCAAAACAAGATCTTCACCCTGTGCATGAAGGGTCTGGAGATCGGCACCGGCGAACGGCTCAGCCAGGTGGCGCAGGAGTATCTGGATCCCTCCAACGCCATCGCCGTGTGGCTGGGGCCGGGCCATGTGCAGGAGTTCTACCGGGGCGTACCCAACTGCATGGTCATCGACAGCGAGAACGCTGAAGTGAAGCAGCGGCTGGTGCGGGAATTCTCCAGCGACCTGATCCGCTTCTACTACGGCAACGACCTGCTGGGCAACGAGGTCGGCGCGGCGGCCAAGAATGTGGTGGGCATCGCCGCCGGTTTTCTGGACGGTGCGGGACTGGTAACGCTGAAGGGCGCCTTGATGAGCCGCGGCACCCGGGAGGTGGCCCGCCTCATCCGGGCCATGGGCGGCAACGAGCTGTCCGCCTATGGGCTGTGCCATCTGGGCGACTACGAGGCCACGGTGTTCTCCCCCTACAGCCACAACCGGCAGTTCGGCGAGTGCTTCGTGCAGGGCAAGCCCTATACCCAGCTGGCCGAGGGCTACTACACCGTCAAGGCCCTGGTGCAGCTGGGACAGCAGTACGGCGTGGAGCTGCCCATCTGCCAGGCGGTGTACCACATTCTCTATGAAAAGGGTGATCCCCACGAGGCCATCCGCATGCTGATGGGCCGGGATCTGAAGGGCGAATTCGATAGCTGACTCCAAATTTTGTAAAAATGTATAAAAAGACCTCTGCTTGTCCAAAATAGGCGGCAGAGGTCTTTTTTTCATTCCGGCAGGCCGCCGGCCGTAACAGGCGGCCATCGGATCACGCTCCGGTGAAAGGAGAAGCTATGGAATTTATGAAACAGCACCGCCGCGCCATCTACATCGCGCTGGCGCTGTGCGTGGTGGCCGCCGGTGTGACGGGATATCTTCTTACGAACCGCAAAGCGCCCACCCAGCAGGCATCCGCCAACCAGCCGGTGGTAGACGTGAAGCCCCCTGTGGTGACGCCGGTGAAGCCCGACCTGCCTACCCAGGAGGAACCGGAGGAGGAAGCCCCTCCCGTGGAGGCGGCGGCTGAGCTGCTGCCCCAGGTGGTATCCCCCCTGGACGGCACCACGGTGACGGTGTTCAGCATGTCGGAGCTTCTGTACGACGAGACCATGGCCGACTGGCGCACCCATGAGGGGCTGGACATCCAGGCCGCCGAGGGCGACGCGGTGAAGACCGCCGCGGCGGGCGAGGTGACCTCCGTCACCCGTGACGAGCTGATGGGCACCACCGTGTGCATCACCCACAGCGGCGGCTATGTCACCCGTTACAGCAGCCTGCAGGAGAATCCCCCCATCAGCCAGGGCCAGCAGCTGAAGGCCGGTGACATTGTGGGCTATGTGGGCACCGCTGCCGCCGAGGCCACCATGGGTCCCCATCTGCACTTCGCCGTGGAGAAGGATGGGAGCCTTATTGACCCCAAGGAATATATCAAATAACTGGCGAAAAATCTCCTTGTGCCCTTTTGTAGGGGCGGACGACGAGCGCTGTGAAGCGCAGCGGAACAAGTGCCCTTGGGGTATCCGTCCCTCTGCCTTTGCCATATTCTTTGGGCGGACAGAGTCGTCCGCCCCTACGGAATTGTTGATCTAAAAAAAGCAGCCGTTTGCAAAAAACGGCTGCTTTTTTGCGGAAACCGGGAACTTTTTCCACGCCGCCAACGTCACATAGACAGGAAGATCCCAAAATGAAGGAGGTTTTTGCCCATGAAACGTATCGTATCTCTCCTGCTGACGCTGGTGCTGGCTCTGCTGCTGGTGGGCTGCGGCGGTAAGGCCGCCGGTGACAGCGCCGCGCAGTCCGCAGACAGCGAAAGCGGCGGCTACTGGAACACCGCCGCCGACGCGGACTACAGCACGGACTACACTGCCGAGGAGCCGGGCGCTTCGGCGTACAACGACAGTGAGGAAGAGTCCGTCAGGCCCGCCAAGCGCATCTATACCGGCTATATGGAGATGCAGACCCTGGATTTTGACGCCGCCAGCAGCGGCATCGACGCGCTGGTGAAGGAGCTGGGCGGCTATTTCCAGCAGAGCAGCACCTCCAACCGCAGCAGCGGCTACCGCTACGGCAGCTACATCATCCGCGTTCCGGCGGAGCAGTTCGACACCTTCTTCCAGAAGGCCGGAGAGCTGTGCCATGTGACGTACTCCAACGCGGAGACCGACGACGTGTCCGAGAGCTATTACGACACCCAGGCCCGGCTGGAGACGGCCCGCATCAAGCTGGAGCGGCTGCAGACGCTGCTGGCCAAGGCCACCAGCATGGATGACATCATCACCATCGAGAGCGCCATCTCCGAGACAGAGTGGGACATCGAGAGCCTCAGCGGCACCCTGCGGCACTATGACGCACTGGTGGACTACGCCACCATCAACGTGGAGCTCAGCGAGGTGTATAAGCTGTCCGGGCAGGATGAGGCCGTCACCACCTTCGGCGGGCGGCTGGGCCAGTCCTTCGTCAACGGCCTGCAGGCCGTAGGCAATGCCCTGGAGGAATTCGCCGTGTGGCTGGCGTACAGTTGGATCTGGCTGCTGGTGATCGCGGCGGTGATCGTGGTGATCGTGCGGATCGTGCGCCGCAGGGGCGGCGGGAAGAAGCTCTCCCTGAAGCGGAAGAAAGCAGCGGCAGAGGACACGGAGCCCAAGGAGTAACATAAAAAGATGACCGGCGCTGCCGGTCATCTTTTTTATGCTTATTTTTCCGCTTTCCGCTGGAAGAACTTCACGATCTCCACGATGGGGATGACGCAGAAGGCCAGCGCCAGGGCCACCAGGTACTCGTTCCACTCCACGCTGGTGAAGTCGAAGGCGGCGGCGATGAAGGGCACCTCGCACACCAGGGTGGTGGCCAGCAGGCTGCCGATAGCGGCAAAGGTCATCATCCTGTTGCGGGTGCGGAGCTTCAGGATGCTGCCCCGCTGGGACCGCATGTTGAGACTGTGGAAAATTTCTGCCATGGACATGGTGACGAAGGCCATGGTGGTGCCGTCAGGGCTGAGGCCGCCCGCCGGGATCTCCCACACACCGGACTCCATGAAGTGGCCGATGAAGAAGGCCGCGATGGTCAGCGCCGAGATCACCAGACCCTGATAGGCCACGTCCACGCCCATGCCGCCGGCAAAGATGCCGGCCTTGGCGTCACGGGGACGGCGGCGCATGATGGCGGGCTCCGCCTCCTCCATGCCCAGCGCCAGCGCCGGGAAGCAGTCGGTCACCAGGTTGATCCACAGCAGGTGCACTGGCTCCAGAATGGTGAAGCCCAGCAGCGTGGCCACAAAGATGGAGATGACCTCGCTCATGTTGGAGGACAGCAGGAACTGGATGGCCTTACGGATGTTGTCGTAGATGCGGCGGCCCTCCTCCACCGCGCCCACGATGGTGGCGAAGTTGTCGTCGGCCAGCACCATGTCCGCCACATTCTTGGTGACGTCGGTGCCGGTGATGCCCATGCCCACGCCGATATCGGCGGACTTGATGGAGGGCGCGTCGTTGACGCCGTCGCCGGTCATGGCGGTGACGTAGCCTGCGCCACGCCAGGCGTTGACGATGCGGGTCTTATGCTCCGGCTGCACCCGGGCGTACACGGCGATGTGGGGGTATTCCTTCTCGAACTCCTCGTCGCTCATGGCGCTGAGCTGCGCGCCGGTGATGGCCTTCATGTCCTCGGTGAGAATGCCCAGCTCTTTGGCGATGGCCACGGCGGTGTCGATATGGTCGCCGGTGATCATAATGGGCCGGATGCCCGCCTGACGGCACTCCTCGATGGCGGCCTTCACCTCCGGACGCACCGGATCGATCATGCCCGCCAGGCCCAGGAAGCACAGGTCGTGCTCCAGGTCGGCGGCCTCCATGGACGAGGGCAGCGTCTCATAGGTGCGCTGGGCGGCGGCCAGCACACGCAGGGCCTTGTCGGCCATGGCCTTGTTGGCGGCCAGGATCTCGGCCCGCTTCTCCTCGGTCATGGGACGGACCATTCCATTGTCCCAGTAGCCGGTGCAGCGCTCCAGCACCACGTCAGGGCCGCCCTTGGTGAACTGGACGTAGCCGTCCACCGCCTTGTGGACGGTGGACATCATCTTGCGGCCGGAATCGAAGGGCGCTTCGCCCACGCGGGGCAGCTCGTTCTGCAGCCGGGGCTTGGGCAGGCCGCACTTGGCGCCCCAGGCCACCAGCGCCGCCTCGGTGGGCTCGCCGTTGACGGTGCCATCCTCCGCCAGAGCGGCATCTGAGCAGAGGGTCATGGCGGTGGCGGTGCGGTCGCGGTCAGTGCCATAATCGTCCACCACGGTCATCTTATTCTGGGTCAGGGTGCCGGTCTTGTCGGAGCAGATGATCTGGGCGCAGCCCAGGGTCTCCACGGCGGTCAGGCGGCGGATGATGGCGCTACGCTTGGACATGTTGGTGACGCCGATACTCAGCACCACCGTCACTACAGCGGCAAGGCCCTCCGGGATGGCGGCCACTGCCAGGGACACGGCGATCATAAAGGAGTGCATCACCACGTCCAGGGTGAACTCACCGGCACGCAGGAGCTGCACGCCGAAGATCAGCACGCAGATCACCAGCACCAGCTTGGTGAGGATGCCGGAAAGCTGGGTCAGCTTGATCTGCAAGGGCGTCTGGCCCTCCTGGGCGTTGGCCAGCGCGTCGGCGATCTTGCCCATCTCGGTGTCCATGCCGGTCTGGGTCACCACCATGCGGCCGCGGCCGTACACCACGGTGGAGCCCATGTAGACCATGTTCTTCCGGTCACCCAGGGGCACGTCATTGGCGTTGTCCCGCAGATGGATCAGGTCGATGAACTTGGTGACGGGGACGGATTCGCCGGTCAGGGCGGCCTCCTCCACCTTCATGCTGGCGCTCTCCAGCACGCGGCCATCCGCCGGGATGGCGTCGCCCGCCTCCAGCAGCACCACGTCGCCCACCACCAGCTCCTCGCTGCGGATGGTGACAGTCTGGCCGTCACGCAGCACCTTGCTGGTGGCGGCGGCCATCTGCTGCAATGCTTCGATGGCCTTCTCCGCCTTGCTCTCCTGATACACGCCCAGCACGGCGTTGACGATGACCACGAACAGAATGATGATCACGTCGGCAAAGCTCTCGTTCTCCACCACCGCCAGCACGGCGCTGATGGCGGCGGCGGCCAGCAGAATGATGATCATGGGATCGGCCATCTGCTGGAAGAACCGCTTGATGAGGGAGTCCTTCTTGGCCTCCGCCAGCTTGTTTCTGCCGTTTTTGGCCAGGCGCTCCGCCGCCTCGGCGGCGGTCAGGCCGCTGTCGCGGGAGTCCACATCCCGCAGCACGGCCTC
The DNA here is from genome assembly GCA_900552725.1 of uncultured Eubacteriales bacterium. Classification (GTDB taxonomy): domain Bacteria; phylum Bacillota; class Clostridia; order Oscillospirales; family Oscillospiraceae; genus Vescimonas. The sequence goes on from USAT01000058.1 coordinate 8,292, forward strand.
CGCTTGTTCCAGATAATGCTTCATATTATCCTTCCTCCTGAATACAGGTATTTTGTCCCGATATACACAAAAAAGCGAGCCTCCATGTACAGAATCGGAACTGTACATGAGTCTCGCTGTCAAAAACTAAGCCAGGCGTTGCCGCCATGCATGTTGACTTAGCTCACGCCCGCAGGCGCGCAACTACTCCCCCATGAGATACACAGGATTTGATTTGTATGGTGTAGTATATCAAATCTTTTTCCGGATTGCAAGGGGGAATTTGGGGAAATCAGGTGTTTTTGTGATGCAGGCGTTTTCGCAACATCGCGCAGGGGCGGGGTTCTACCCCGCCCGTCTTATTTCGTCTGCTTCCCCAGCACGATCTGTCCGTGCTCCTTCTCATAGGCCGCGACGCAGTCACGGATCAGAATATTGATCTGGCTGTTGGCGGAGCGGCCCTCATAATCCGCCACGACGTGTAATTTATCCAGCATCTCCGTGTCAATGCGGATGGAAAGACTTTTGATCGCCATACGCTCCTCCCATCTATTTCACCCGGCCCTTTGGATAGGGCCGCATATCGTCCGTGCGCCCCAGCAAGTAGTCGGTGGATACACAATAATAATCGGCCAGCGTGAGCAAATGGCGCAGCGGGAGTGCCCGTTTGCCCAGCTCATAATTGCTGTATACCCGCTGGTCGATCCCCAGCAGGGCTGCCACCTGCTTCTGCGCCAGATCATGATCCTCGCGCAGGTCCTTTAGTCTTGGGATGTACAAAAGCATCACCTCAAGAGCATTATATGTACTATCAAAGAATAGTATTGATTTCACCATCGAATGATAGTAAAACGGTCATGAGGTGATCAAATGGAGCCATATCAGAAAATGTATCTCACCCTTTTCGCCGCCACGGAGGATGTGCTGGAGCTGCTGGATGCCGATCCCGCCGCCTTCCGGGAATCCCTTCTGCCTGCCAGGATCCAGGCGCGGCTGACGCAGGCCCAGCAGCTATGCGAGGACATCTATGTAGAGAACGGCACGTAAAAAAGGCAGCCTGTCCGGCGGACAGGCTGCCTTTTATGCTCAGTTCTTCTTGCCGTGCTGGGCCTTCATGCGGCGCTCGTGATTCAGGATGGTCTTGCGGATGCGGAGGTTCTTGGGGGTGACCTCCAGCAGTTCGTCGTCCGCCAGGAACTCCAGGCATTGCTCCAGGCTCATCTTCCGGGGCGGCACCAGACGCAGGGCGTCGTCGCTGCCGGCGGCGCGGGTGTTGGTGAGCTGCTTCTTCTTGCAGACGTTCACCACGATGTCCTCCTGCTTGGGGCTGACACCCACCACCATGCCCTCGTACACACCCACGTTGGCGCCGATGAACAGCACGCCGCGCTCCTGGGCGTTGAACAGGCCGTAGGTGATGGACTCGCCGGTCTCGCTGGCCACCAGAGAGCCGGTGTTGCGGCGGGTCAGCTCACCCTTATAGGGGGCATAGCTGTCAAACACGCTGGCCATGATGCCCTCGCCCCGGGTGTCGGTCAGAAATTCGTTGCGATAGCCGAACAGGCCGCGGCTGGGGACAAGAAATTCCACCTTCATGCGGTTGCCGATGGGGGTCATCTCCGTCAGGTCGGCCTTGCGGGCACCCAGCTTCTCGATGACGGCGCCCACGCTCTCGCTGGGCACGTCCACCACCAGGCGCTCGATGGGCTCACACTTCTTGCCGTCGATGGTCTGGTACAGCACACGGGGGGGAGACACCTGGAACTCATACCCCTCGCGGCGCATGGTCTCGATCAGGATGGACAGGCTCATCTCGCCGCGGCCCGCCACGTTGAAGGCGTCCATGACGCCGTCGATCTCGCTGACCCGGAGGGACACGTCCTTCAGCGTTTCACGCCACAGACGGTCGCGCAGCTGGCGGGAGGTGACGAACTTGCCCTCGCGTCCGGCGAAGGGACTGTCGTTGACGGAGAAGGTCATCTCCACCGTGGGGGCGGAGATCTTCACGAAGGGCAGGGGCTCCACGCAGGTGGGCGCGCAGATGGTGTCGCCGATGGTGATGTCGCCGATGCCGCTGAGGGCGATGATGTTGCCGGCGGTAGCCTCGGTGATGGGCACCTTGCCCAGGCCCGCGAACTCGTACATGCTGACGGCCTTGGCCTTCTTGGCGGGCGCCTCGGGATCGTGGTAGTTGCACACCGCGATCTCCTGGTTCTGCTTCAGCACGCCCCGCTCGATGCGGCCGATGGCGATACGGCCCACGAACTCGTTGTAGTCGATAGCGCTGACCAGCATCTGGAAGGGCTGGTCAAGGTCGGCCTCCGGCGCGGGGATATAGTCCAGAATGGTGTCGAACAGCGGCTTCAGGTCAGTGCCCACCACGTCGGGGGAGTAGCTGGCGGTGCCGTTGCGGGCAGAGCAGAACAGCATGGGGCTGTCCAGCTGCTCGGGGGTGGCGTCCAGATCCAGCAGCAGCTCCAGCACCTCGTCGATGACCTCGTGGATGCGCTGGTCGGGCCGGTCGATCTTGTTGATGACCACGATGACACGGTGGCCCAGCTCCAGGGCACGGCTCAGCACGAAGCGGGTCTGGGGCATAGGACCCTCGGCGGCATCCACCAGCAGGATGACGCCGTTGACCATCTTCAGGATGCGCTCCACCTCGCCGCCGAAGTCGGCGTGGCCCGGGGTGTCCACGATGTTGATCTTGGTGTCGCCGTACTGGATGGCGGTGTTCTTGGCCAGGATGGTGATGCCGCGCTCACGCTCCAGGTCGTTGGAGTCCATGACGCGCTCCACGGTCTCCTGATTCTCACGGTATACGCCGCCCTGCTTCAGCATTTGATCCACCAGCGTGGTCTTGCCGTGGTCAACGTGGGCGATAATGGCGACGTTTCTCAACTTTTCGTTCTGCAAAGGTAAAAACCCCTTTCTCTTGGGTATAATTTCATTAACCTTGCTATTATATGCCCTGCTCCTCCCGATTGCAAGAGGTTTCGCCAACTTTTTCTGCGGTTTCCGTTGACAAATGCGCGGGCAATGGAGTAAAATACAACTTACATATGCCTCCGTAGCTCAGTTGTATAGAGCGACCGCCTCCTAAAAGAACCGACCTGATTTCAACTAGCAAAAACCAATCTTCATATATGCCTCCGTACCTCACCGGGATAGAGGGCCCGCCTCCTAAGGTTGCGTTACAACGGCCACCTCAAAAAAAACTAAATAAGGGATTGCAGTTCGACTTTGATCGGGCTATAATCATATATCAGACACGTCCATATAGCTCAGCTGGATAGAGCACTCGCCTCCTAAGCGGCAGATGGTT
>USAT01000059.1 GCA_900552725.1 uncultured Eubacteriales bacterium
TACCTGCGGTAACGGGTCGTTTTTTTATTTCTCCAGCGCCGCCGCCACAAAGCCCCGGAACAGGGGATGGGGTCGGTCGGGACGGCTCTTGAACTCCGGGTGGAACTGGACGCCCACGAACCACCGGTGGGCGGGGTTCTCCACGATCTCCACCAAATGTCCGTCAGGGGATGTGCCGGTGGGCACCAGTCCGGCGGCGGTGATGCGCTCCCGGAAGTCGTTGTTAAACTCATAGCGGTGGCGGTGCCGCTCGCTGATCTCGCTCTGACCGTACAGGGCGCGGGCCCGGCTGTCCGCCGCCAGGACGCAGGGATACTGCCCCAGCCGCATGGTGCCGCCCTTGCTGCTGACGCCCACCTGATCCGGCATCAGGTCGATGACGGGATGGGCCGTCTGGGGCGCCATCTCGGTGGAGTGGGCGTCGGCCCAGCCCAGCACATGGCGGGCAAACTCGATGACGGCGATCTGCATACCCAGGCAGATGCCCAGATAGGGAATGTCGTTCTCGCGGGCGTATTGGGCCGCGGCGATCATGCCCTCGATGCCCCGGTCGCCGAAGCCGCCGGGCACCAGGATGCCGCTGCATCCAGAGAGCACCTCCGCCGCGTTCTCCGTCGTCACGGTCTCGGAATCCACCCACCGAATATGCACCACCGCGCCGCAGGCGGTACCGGCGTGGAACAGGGATTCCTCCACGCTGAGGTAGGCGTCGTGAAGCTGGACATACTTGCCCACCAGGGCGATGGTGACCTCGCGGCTGGCGTTCTTGATGTCGCTGACCATGGCGGCCCAGTGGGTCATGTCCGCCGCCGGACGGTCAAGCCCCAGCTTGCGGCACACGATCTCGTCCAGGCCCTCCTTCTGCAGCAGCAGCGGCACCTCGTACAGGGTGTCCGCCGTGGTGTTCTGGATGACGCAGTCCTCGGAAATGTTGCAGAACAGGGCGATCTTCTTCCGCATGTCCTCCGGGATGGGCACGTCGCTGCGGCACACCAGCACGTCCGGCTGGATGCCCAGGCTCAGCAGCTCCTTGACGGAGTGCTGGGTGGGCTTGCTCTTCAGCTCACCGCTGCCGGGGATCTGGACGATCAGGGGCACATGGATGTACACCACGTTTTCCCGGCCCTTTTCCACCGCCACCTGACGGATGGCCTCCAGGAAGGGCTGGCTCTCGATATCGCCCACCGTGCCGCCGATCTCGCAGATCAGCACATCCACGTCCTCCTGCTCCATGGCGTAGACGTGGCTCTTGATCTCGTCGGTGACGTGGGGGATGATCTGCACCGTGCCGCCCAGGAACGCACCCTGGCGCTCACGGTTGAGGAGATCCCAGTACACCCGGCCGGAGGACACGGAGCACCGGCCCGTCAGACTCTCGTCCACGAATCGCTCATAGTGGCCCAGATCCAGGTCGGTCTCGGCGCCGTCGTCGGTGACGAACACCTCGCCGTGCTGATAGGGGCTCATGGTGCCGGGATCCACATTCAGATAGGGGTCAAATTTCTGGTTCCGCACCCGCAGGCCGCGCTGCTTCAAAAGGCGGCCCAGCGACGCCGCGCAGATGCCCTTACCCAGGCCGGACACCACGCCGCCGGTCACAAATACATACTTCATACGCCGTTCCCTGTTCCCTTCCGCGCCGGGCCCTTCCCCTGCGGAAGTCCCGGCGCTCACAAAAATATGCTACATTGTAGTCGTATGATTTTCTCCCGTCAAGACGTAAATATTCCAAAATATGCGGTGAAAAAGTACCGGTTTTCCCGCCATCCGCCGAAATTGAAAAAGTGGTGAAAAACCACTTGCATCCGCCGCGGCATGGTGCTAAACTATAAAATACGCCACTCTATTTTGCAGGGTGGCTTTACAGAAAAAATCACCGGCTGCGTACCCTGGTACGCAGCCGGTGTTCGTTATGTATGCGGGAAATTATTTCTTGTTATATGCCTCGATGCCCAGGCGCAGCAGATCCATGGCACGCTCCAGCGCCTCCTGCTTCAGCACATAGGCGATGCGGATCTCGTTCTTGCCCTTGCCGGGGGTGGCATAGAAGGGCTCGCCGGGGGCGAACATGACGGTATCGCCGTGATCGTCGAACTCCTCCAGCAGGAACATCTGGAACTTGTCGGCGTCATCCACCGGCAGGGCGGCCATCACATAGAAGGCGCCGCGGGGACACTCGCACACCACGCCGGGGATCTCCTTCAGCTTGCGCATGACGGTGTCGCGGCGCAGCTTGTACTCATCGCGGACGGCGGCGAAGTACTCGGGGCCGACGCTGTACAGGGCGGCGGAGGCGATCTGATCCAGGGTGGGGACGGACAGACGGCACTGGGCGTACTTCATGGCCTGGGCCATCAGCTCCTTGTTGCGGGAGATCATGCAGCCGATGCGGGCGCCGCAGGCGGAGAACCGCTTGGACACGGTGTCGATGACGATGACGTTGTCGGCGGCGTCATCAAACTGGCCCATGGACTGCAGGGGCTCACCGGCATAGACGAATTCGCGGTAAGCCTCGTCGCCGATGATGAACAGGTCGTGCTCCTTGGCGATGTCCACCATCATGCGCATCTCCTCAGGAGTCAGCACGGCGCCGGTGGGGTTGCCGGGGTTGGTGACCATGATGGCGCGGGTGTGCTCGTTGATCTCCGCCTCCACCTTGGCCCGGTCGGCATAGTGATAGCCGTCATGAGGGGAGGTGGGGATGGGATGGATGGTGGCGCCGCAGGTATAGGCCATGGTGTAGTAGTTGGGATAGAAGGGCTCGGGGATCAGGATCTCGTCGCCGTCATCCAGGATGCAGTTCATGGTGATCTGCAGCGCCTCGCTGCCGCCGTTGGTGATCAGGATGTCACCCTTTTCAAAGTGCATGCCCAGGTCGTCATAGTATTTCTGGATGGCGTCGATCAGAACGGGGATACCGGGGGACGGCGCGTATTCCAATACCGGAAGGTCAAAGTGGCGCACAGCCTCGAAGTAAGCCTTGGGGGTCTCGATGTCCGGCTGGCCGATGTTCAGATGGTAGATCTTCTTGCCTTTTGCTTCTGCCGCCACGGCATAAGGATGAAACTTACGCATGGGGGACAGGCCGCATTTCAGAACCTTGCTGGAAAACTTCATAGTATTGCCTCCTATATGATTTGACGGCAGGGCACAACGTGGCCTGCGCTTCATATCACCATACTAGCCTATTTTCCGCCAATCGTCAAGAAAAAATGAAAAAGAACGGCCATTATGAAATGGCCGTTCTTTTAGTAGTAAAACTGTCAGCGCTGCTCGATGACAATATCAAAAAGCCTCGTAAAGCCTCGCAGAGTTCGCGGCGCGAACGCCGCGAATTATTTAAATCATTTTTCTGACGACATGTGCGTCAGAAAAATACTTCTCAGGCTGCAAGTGCCAAAGGCGCGCAGCAGCCTGCAATCCCCTTTGGCAATGAAATCGAAGATTTCATGCCAGTATTTTTAGTTCATCTGCCGTCTGCGGCTCAGGTTCACGGTGCCGTCGGTCATGGAATTCAGGGAATCCAGGCTCTTGCCGGTACCCTCGGCCACGCAGGAGATGGCGTCCTCGGCCACCATGGTGTGGATGCCGGTGCGGGCGGTGATCAGCTTATCGAAGCCGTCCACCAAGCTGCCGCCGCCGGTCATGACGATGCCGTTGTCGGAGATATCGGCCACCAGCTCGGGCGGAGTACGCTCCAGCACGCCGTGAACGGCCTCCAGGATCCGCTCCACCGGCTCCTCGAAGGCTTCCAGCATCTCGGTAGAGGTAACGGTCAGCGTCTTGGGCAGGCCCGTCAGCAGACAGCGGCCCTTCACGTCGATGGAGGTCTCCTCCTCCTTGGGGAACACGCAGCCGATGCGCATCTTCATCATCTCGGCGGTACGCTCGCCCACCAGCACGTTGTGCTTGCGGCGCATATACTTGACGATGGCCTCGTTGAACTGGTCGCCGGCCACCTTGATGGAGGCGCTCTCCACCACGCCGGAGAGGGAGATGACGGCGATATCGGTGGTGCCGCCGCCGATGTCCACCACCATGTGGCCGTCGGGCTTGGCGATGTCGATGCCCGCGCCGATGGCGGCCGCCACCGGTTCCTCGATCAGATACACGCGGCGTGCGCCCGCCTGGATGCCGGCGTCCACCACGGCACGCTCCTCTACCTCGGTGATGCCGGAGGGCACACAGATAATGACCCGCGGCTTGAACATCTGGAAGCCGCCGGTGACCTTGTGAATGAACTCCTTCAGCATCCGCTCCGTCATGTCATAGTCGGAGATGACGCCCTCACGCAGGGGACGAATGGCCACGATGTTGCCGGGGGTACGGCCCAGCATGGCCTGGGCCTCGGCGCCCACCTTCAGCAGGCGGCCGGTATTCTTGTCGATGGCCACCACCGACGGCTCGTTCAGCACGACGCCCTTACCCTTGATATATACCAGAACGGAAGCGGTACCCAGATCGATACCGATATCTTTTGCCAAAGAACACATAAGCTGCACCTCATCATTTCTTCATTTGTGTTATCATGTGCGGCCATAAGCCGAATTTTTCCCAATTAAGTATTATACTGACAGCCTTTGCGTTTTGCAAGAGCAAGTTGTAAATGTTCACAGATTTGTTAAAAGAGAAACGAGAGTATCGGCGTTTGCACAGGTGATGGACACCGTTGGCCCATTCGTATGACCGCTGCGCTCTCGAAAAACCATTCGTAGGGCGGGGTGACCTCATCCCGCCGCGTTGGCGCACAGGGCTTATTGTGCGGCGGCATGTGGTCATGCCGCCCTACGGAGTTCTACCCTATTTTTCGTAGGGGGCGGCGTCCCCGACGCCCCGCCGTATCACCGTTGTACCCCGTAAAACCGATCCGTAGGGGCGACCCTTGCGGTCGCCCGATGCGCCATTACACACCGTTTTTTTACGGGCGACCGCGAGGGTCGCCCCTACAGGCTGTTGACAAAAGTACCCCGCGCCGGGGCGCGAAATACCCTTTCTCTACTATACCCCAAAAACTACCGTTTTACTCCCGCACCATGGCCAGCGTCAGGCACATCACCTCCGCCGCGCCTGCCGCCTTCAGAACACGGGCGCACTCGCCCAGGGTGGCGCCGGTGGTGCAGATGTCGTCCACCAGCAGCAGACGCTTTCCCGCGAACTGCTCCGGCGACACCGCCTCATACACGCCCAGCACGTTGGCCCGGCGCTCCGCCCCGTCGTGGATGCCGGACTGGGGCGGATTGTCCACCACCTTCCGCAGCGTCTCGATGGGGGCCACATGCCAGTCCACGCACATGCTGGCGGTGAGATACCGGGCCTGGTCGAAGCCCCGCTTTTTCAGCCGCTTCTTGCTGACCGGCACCCATGTGATGGCGTCGAACTCGCCGCTGTACTGCTCCGCAGCCGTCTCGGCCATCATGCGGCCGAAGCAGTCCAGTCCGTTGAGCCTTCCGTGGAATTTGTAGTCCAGGATGGCCTTGCGCACGCTGTCCTCGTAATAGAGCGGCGCGGCGCACCGGCCAAAATCCGCGCCCTGCCGCACCCTGCCGCACCGGGGCAGCGTGTCGCTGCAGGGCTGGCACAGCAGGGACTTCCTGTCCACACCTCTGCCGCAGAAGGGGCATTTCCGGGGAAAGAATACCCCCAGCAGATCATTGGTGATCTTATTCAGCTCGTCATTGAAGCCCATGGCTCATTGCCTCCTCCCGCAGTCTCCGCCGCAGGCCGCTGTAACGGCGCTGCTGCTTGTCGTTGGCCGCCATCTGGCCGGGGGCCACATCGTCGCCCACCAGCACCAGCAGCTCACGGGCGCGGGTGATGGCGGTGTACAATACGCCCCGCACCATCAGCGCCGGGGCCACCGCCGCCGACACCAGCACCACGCAGCGGTATTCGCTGCCCTGGGCCTTATGTACCGTCATGGCGTAGGCCATGTCCAGTTGGTTCAGCAGGTCGGCGGTGTATACGCAGGTGCGGTCGTCAAATTGAATGGTGATCAGTTCGCCGGAGGGGTCGATCTCCCGGATCACCCCCACGTCGCCGTTGAAGATCCCGGCCCCCATGGAGCCGTCGTCCTTCTCCCATACCACGTCGTAGTTGTTGCGGGTCTGCATGACCCGGTCGCCCTCCCGGAACACCATGTCGCCCCAGGGCTTCTGGTGCTTTCCGGCGGCGGGCGGGTTCAGCGCCGCCTGCAGGGCCCGGTTCAGGTTCACCGTGCCGCACACGCCCTTCCGGGTGGGGGACAGCACCTGGATCTGATCCGCCGGGATACCCATGTTGTCCGGCAGCCGCTGCTGGCACAGCTCCACCACCGTCTGTACCAGCCGGTCGGGGGCGCGGCGGCACAGGAAGAAAAAGTCGTTCTGGGTGTTTTTCAGCTCCGGCGGACGGCCAGTGTTCACCGCGTGGGCGTTGCGGATAATGGCGCTCTTCTCCGCCTGGCGGAAGATCTCCGTCAGGGACACGGCGGGTACCACGCCGCTGCGCAGCAGATCGCCCAGCACGTTGCCCGCGCCCACGGAGGGGAGCTGATCCGGGTCGCCCACCATCACCAGGCGGCAGCCGGGCCGCATGGAGCGCAGCAGCGACGCCATCAGCTCCAGATCCACCATGCTCATCTCGTCCACAATGACGGCGTCGGCCTCCAGCGGCTCCTTCTCGTTCTTGCGGAAGGTCACCTCGCCGGTCAGCTCGTTCCAGCTCATGCCCAGGCAGCGGTGGATGGTCTGTGCCTCCTTGCCGCAGAGCTGGCTCATCCGCTGGGCGGCGCGGCCCGTGGGCGCCAGCAGCACGGTATCCAGGCCCATCCGCTCGAACAGCGTCACGATGCCCCGCACGGAGGTGGTCTTGCCGGTGCCGGGGCCGCCGGTCAGCAGCAGCACACCCCGCTCCGCCGCCAGCGCCACGGCGCGGCGCTGCTCCGGGGCATAGGCGATGCCCTGCCGCTTTTCGATGTCGTCGATGATCCGGTCCACGTTCCGGCCGCAGTCCCAGTCGTCGCCGCAGGCGGCGGCCAGCCGTTTGGCCACATAGGCCTCCGCCTCGTACATCCGCCGCAGATAGCAGCCCTCCACGTTGGCGATGGGCCTGCACACCACGGCGAAGCGATCGCACAGATCGTCCAGCGCCTTTTCCGCCGTCTCCTCCGTGACGCCGATCAGCTCCATGGTGGCGGCGATCAGCTTGGGCCGGGGCAGGAACACATGGCCGTTGGACAGGTTGTGGTTCAGCTCGTACAGCACCGCCGCCTCGGCCCGGCAGGGGGCGTCCCCGTCAAAGCCCATGGACAGGGCGATCTCGTCGGCGGCGGCGAAGTCCACGCCGCACCGCTCGTCGGTGAGGAGATAGGGGTTGTCCTTCAATTTTTCCAGCGTCTCGTCGCCATAGGCGCGCAGAAGGCTCATGGCCAGCGTCACCGGCAGGTCATAGCGGCTGAGGAATTCCATCACCCGCCGCAGGCCCGTCAGGCTGCGGAAGGCGGCGGAGATCTCCATGGCCTTCTTGGATGTGATGCCCTTCAGGGTGGACAGCTTCTCCGGCTCCTCCTCGATGATGCGCAGGGTGTCGGCGCCGAAGCGATCCACCAGCCGGGCGGCGGTGGCGGGCCCCACGCCCTTCAGCACGCCGGAGGAGAGGTAGCACACGATGCCGTCCTCATCCTGGGGCATGCGGCGCTCCACCAGCTCGGCGGTCATCTGCACGCCGTAGGTGGGGTGGTTGACCCACACGCCGGTGACGGTCATGCTCTCGCCGGCGGCGGCAAAGGGGATGCAGCCCACCACCGTTACCACCTCGCCCTGGTCGGTCAGCAGGCTCAGCACCGTATAGCCGTTTTCCTCGTTCTGGAACACCACGTTTTCCACAGTGCCCTCAATGGTACTGCGTTCCCCCATGGGTCTCCCCCCGTTTCTTCAGTGTAATGTTGGGATCGCGGGATGCGGCGTATGCCGCCCGCTCCGTCCCCAGGTCAGAAAGTCCCTCGTCCAGCAGGACGACGGTCAGGCCCTCCAGCCGCCGCAAAAGCGGCTCAAGGCCCTCCGCGTCGCCGGATAAGGGCACCAGAATGGGTACATTAACGGCCCTTTGGGGGTACATAAACCAGTCGAAAAGCACCCATAAAACCGCCGCGATGCCGATGGCCTCCAGAAACGCGGCCACACCCTCCCAGAAAAGCGCCATGCCGTCCCCTCCCCACGCTATCCTATGCAGGGAAGGGGACAGATGTGTGCTTTACCGTTCCAGCATCTTTTTCAGATATTGTCCCGTGTAGGACGCCGGTACCGCCGCCACCTGCTCCGGCGTGCCGGTGGCCACCACCGTGCCGCCGCCGACGCCGCCCTCCGGGCCCAGGTCGATGAGATAGTCGGCGCATTTGATCACGTCCAGGTTGTGCTCGATCACCAGCACGGTGTTGCCCGCCTCCACCAGCCGCTGCAGGACCGCCAGCAGCTTCTTCACGTCGTCGGCGTGCAAGCCCGTGGTAGGCTCGTCCAGAATATAGATGGTGCGGCCGGTGGAGCGCTTGGAAAGCTCCGTGGCCAGCTTGACGCGCTGGGCCTCGCCGCCGGACAGTGTGGTGGAGGACTGGCCCAGCTTCACATAGCCCAGGCCCACGTCCTGCAGGGTCTGCAGCCGAGCGGCGATCTTGGGCAGGGCGGAGAAGAAGGGTAGCGCCTCGTCCACCGTCATCTCCAGCACCTCGGCAATGGACTTGCCCTTATAGCGCACCTCCAGGGTCTCCCGGTTGTAGCGCTTGCCGTGGCACACCTCGCAGGGGACGTACACGTCCGCCAGGAAGTGCATCTCGATTTTCAGCACGCCGTCGCCGCAGCAGGCCTCGCACCGGCCGCCCTTGGTGTTGAAGGAGAAGCGGCCGGGGCCGTAGCCCCTTGCCTTCGCGTCGGGCAGGGAGGCGAACAGGTCGCGGATATCGTTGAAAAGATTGGTATAGGTGGCGGGATTGGAGCGGGGCGTCCGTCCGATGGGACTCTGGTCGATGTTGATGACCTTGTCCAGATGCTCCTCGCCCTCGATGGCGTCGTGCCGGCCGGGGTGGACCTTCATGCGGTTCAGGTCGGCCCCCAGCCGCTTGAAGATGATCTCGTTGACCAGTGAGCTCTTGCCGCTGCCGGATACGCCGGTGACGCAGGTCAGCGTGCCCAGGGGCACCGACACGTCGATGTTTTTCAGGTTGTTCTCCCGTGCGCCCCGCACCGTCAGCCATTTGCCGTTTCCGACGCGGCGGCACGCCGGTACCTCGATGCGCTTTTTGCCGCTGAGGTACTGGCCCGTCAGGCTGTTGGGATCGGCCATCACCTGCTGCGGCGTTCCGGCGGACACCACCTGTCCGCCCAGGGCGCCGGCGCCGGGGCCGATGTCGATAAGCCAGTCGGCGGCGCGCATGGTGTCCTCGTCATGCTCCACCACGATCAGGGTGTTGCCCAGATCCCGGAGATGGCGCAGGGTATCCAGCAGCTTGTCGTTGTCCCTCTGGTGCAGGCCGATGGAGGGCTCGTCCAGAATATACAGCACGCCCATCAAGCTGCTGCCGATCTGGGTGGCCAGCCGGATACGCTGGCTCTCACCGCCGGACAGGGTGCCGGAGGAGCGGCTGAGGGTCAGATAGCTGAGGCCCACCGACTGCAAAAACCGCAGCCGGGAACCGATCTCTTTCAGGATCTGCGCGGCGATCATCTGCTGATTGCCCGTCAGGGTCAGTCCGTCGAAAAACGCGATCTCGTCGTCCACCGGCATGGCAGTGGCATCGTGGATGGACAGGCCGCCCACGGTGACGGCCAGGGCTTCCGGCCGCAGACGCCTGCCCTGGCAGGTGGGGCAGGGGCAGGCCGCCATGAAGGATTCAATCTCCTTTTTGCTGGCGTCGGACTGGGTTTCTATATACCGCCGCTCCAGATTGTTGGCGATGCCCTCAAAGGCCTGGTGCAGCGTGCCCTTGCCCCGGGGCTGGTCGTATTCCAGCGTCAGCTTCTCGCCCTTAGTGCCGTAGAGAATGATGTCCTTCACCTCATTGGACAGCTGGGCGTAAGGAGTGCGAAGGGAGAAGTTATACCGCTTGCTGAGGGCGTCGAAGTACATGCGGGAGATGCCGTCGGAGCGGATGGAGTTCCACCCGGTGGCCACCACCGCGCCGTCCAGGATAGACTTGCTCTCGTCGGGGATCACCAGGGTGGGATCCACCTTCAGCTGCATGCCCAGACCCGTGCAGGTGGGGCATGCGCCGAAGGGGCTGTTGAAGGAGAACAGGCGGGGCGCTAGTTCCTCAATGGACACGCCGCAGTCCTCGCAGGCGTAGTTCTGGGAGAAGGACAAGTCCTGTCCCTCCTTCAGCAGGTTCACCGTCACAAGGCCGCCGGTCAGGTTAGAGGCGGTCTCTACGCTGTCGGTCAGACGGGTGGTGATATCGGCGCGGACGATCAGACGATCCACCACGATATCGATCTGATGCTTGAAGGTCTTGGAGAGCTTGATGTCCTCGTCCAGCTCGTGCATCTCTCCGTCGATACGGGCGCGGACGTAGCCGCTGCGGCGGGCGTCCTCCAGCACCTTGGTATGCTCGCCCTTGCGGCCCCGCACCACCGGGGCCATCACCTGGATGCGGGTGCCCTCCGGCAGGGCCATGATCTGGTCGATGATCTGGTCGATGGTCTGCTGGCGAATTTCTTTTCCGCACTTGGGGCAGTGGGGCACGCCCACCCGCGCCCACAGAAGGCGCATATAGTCATAGATCTCCGTCACCGTGCCCACGGTGGAGCGGGGATTCTTGCTGGTGGTCTTCTGGTCAATGGAGATGGCGGGGGACAGGCCGTCGATATAGTCCACGTCGGGCTTGTCCATCTGGCCCAGGAACATCCGGGCGTAGGAGCTGAGGCTCTCCACATACCGGCGCTGACCCTCGGCGTAAATGGTGTCAAAGGCCAGGGAGCTTTTGCCGCTGCCGGACAGGCCCGTCAGCACCACCAGCTTGTCGCGGGGGATGGTCACGTCGATGTTTTTCAGGTTATTCTCCCGCGCGCCTTTGATGAAAATTTCCTTTTGCATGGTATTCCTCGATTCTGCGTGATTTGGTGCAGATAAGTGTAGTAAATTGAATTTTTAATGTCAATAGGGGATTGAAATGTTTCGTTCTGCGGAACGAAGGTTTTTTCGCGCTTGCGAGCGCGAGGTACTTTTGGCCGCTGTCCCAAAAGTACCCAAAAACGCTGCTTGAAACCGCAGGTTTCAAGACTTCCTGCACGCTGTTTTGCGGTGTAAATTTGTGACCCTTTGCCGCGCGGTCACGGAGAATGGCTGTTATCGCTGCGTATGGCGAATCGACTTTCGTCTTGCGCCGCTGCCGCTCATGCTCCTAACGGTAGAACCCAAAGCGTTGTTCGGCGTAGGTATCAGCGGCAGCGGCGCCGAAGCAGAGACGATTCGATAACGAAACGAAAAAGAAAATCTCACGCAAACGCGCGGTACACATTCGCAATTTTGTACAGCGTATAGCGCGCAAGGAAGTGAAGAAACCATTGGTTTCTTCCGGCTCTTTTGCCCACTTTTCCAGCTG
>USAT01000060.1 GCA_900552725.1 uncultured Eubacteriales bacterium
GGCAGCCGGTAAGGAGACCAAGAAGAAGAGCCTCTCCGAGATCGCGATGCAGTATGGCTACGTCTACGTCGCGCAGGTCGCCATGGGCGCCAACCCCGCGCAGACCATCAAGGCCATCACCGAGGCCGAGGCCTATCACGGCCCGTCCCTGATCATCGGCTACAGCCCCTGCGAGATGCACAGCATCAAGGGCGGCATGATGAACTGCCAGAAGGAAATGAAGAAGGCCGTGGACTGCGGCTACTGGAACCTGTTCCGCTACAACCCCGAGGGCGAGAAGAAGTTCACCCTGGACTCCAAGGCGCCCGCCGGCGGTTATCAGGACTTCCTGATGAACGAGGCCCGCTACAGCCGCCTGACCCGCGAGTTCCCCGAGCGCGCAGAAGTTCTCTTCAAGCGCAACGAGGACGAGGCCAAGGCCCGCTACGAGCACCTGCTGAAGCTCATCGAGATGTACGACAAATAAGCGGAAGGCTTAACTGCAAGGAAAAGCACCCCTTTCGGGGTGCTTTTCTTTATATCGGTTTCTCTTTTCGTGTTCCTATGCTCTTGCGGCACGCTGCTTGGGGATGCGGATGGTCAGCAGGATCTCGTTGTCGGTGTCACGGCGGCCCAGGTCGGCGTTGACGCCGCTCTGGCGCATGACCTGCAGGCTGCGGTCGATGCTGTTGAGGAACAGCCGCACGTCCTTGATGATGTAGGTGGCGCTGCGCTGGGGCGCGGGCGTCTCCGTCAGCAGGCGCTCTATATAGCTCTCGGTCTGGGCCACGTTCCAGCTGCGGGCGGCAATGACTGCCAGCGCCGAAAGCTGGGCTGATTCATCCGGCAGACGCAGGAGCGCCCGGGCGTGGCGCTCGGTCAGGCCCGCCTGCCGCAGGCCCTGGCGCACCGGCTCCGACAGGCGCAGCAGCCGCAGCTTATTGGCTACGGCAGATTGGGACTTGCCCAGCTTTTCCGCTGCCTGCTCCTGGCTGAGACCGTAGCGGCCGATGAGCCGGGCAATGGCGGCGGCCTCCTCGAAGCAGTCCAGGTCCCGGCGCTGGAGGTTCTCGATCAGGGCCAGCATCCCGGCGTCCTGCTCGTCCACCTGGGCCACGAGACAGGGCACCTCCCGCAGTCCGGCGATGCGGGCGGCCCGCATACGGCGCTCTCCCGCCACCAGCTGATAGCCGCTTCCCACACGGCGCACCGTCAGCGGCTGCAGGATGCCGTAGGCCCGGATGCTGTCGGCCAGCTCCCGCAGAGCGGCCTCGTCAAAGCTGCGGCGGGGCTGCTGGGGATTGGGGGCCAGCTGGGACAGGGAGATGTATTGGACACGGGTGGACAGAAAATCACCCTTTCGGCGGTTTTTCATGGCGGTTCCCTCCTTTTTTTCCATTGTACGGCAAGCCAGGCGCGGAAGGCGGCGATTTCCGTCGGAGCGATGAAAAAAACTCTATAATTTGTGCCGGGAAGTGCGGCGCACCACAAGCTTTGGGTCAGTGCGCCGCTATTCCTCGTCGCGTCTGCCAACGCCTGCCCCATTCGGGGTCAGCCATTGGGACGCTTCCTTGATACCGGCTTGCTGTTTCTGCCGCTGGCAGCGCTGCGCCGCTATCCCAGGTAGTAATCCATGGCCAGCATGAAGCAGAAGCCGGTCAGCAGCGCGCAGAGGCTTTTGCTGCCCCGGCAGGCGGGGATCATGTCGTCGCAGATGAGATACAGCATGGCGCCTCCGGCAAAGGCCAGCAGAAACGGCAGAGCCGCCGCGCTGAGGGACACAGTGCCGTAGCCCAGCAGTGTGCCGACGATCTCCACCGCGCCGGTGGACATGGCCAGCGCCAGCGTGCGGCGGGGCGGAATTCCCGCCTGCAGCATGGGCGCAATGAGCACCATGCCCTCCGGCAGGTTTTGCAGGGCGATGCCGCCGGCGATGGCCAGGGCGCGGGGAACATCCTCGGTACCGAAGCCCACCCCGGCGGCCAGGCCCTCGGGAAAATTATGAATGGCCATGGCGGCCACAAACAGCAGCACCCGCCGGGTCCGGGGCGAGGCACCACCCTCCAGCCCGGAAAGCCGCTGCATCCGGGCAGCCAGGCGCTCCAGCAGCAGCAAAAACGCCGCACCGGACAGTATCCCGGCGGCGGTGACGGGAAAGGCCCAGGGGCCGCCGCCCGCCAGAGACGGCAGGATCAGACCTGCTACGGCGGCGCTGAGCATCATTCCGGCGGCAAACGCCATGACGGTCTGGCCTCCGGCCCGATCGGCGGCACCGCGGAAGCAATAGCCGCCCAGCGCGCCCAGCATGGTGGCGCCGCCCACGGCCAGGGCCGTGAGAAAAACCAAGGGAAGCATGAAGAACGCACCCCCTCCTATCACATGAAATGGTGTGCTATTTTCATGGTATGCCCGCAGGGCGGCGCAGGTGCAGACGCACCGGCTCCGGCGGGCGTTTCAAAAAAACCGCAAAGCGGAAAAATAATGCTTTACAAGCTTGATTTTCTATGGTATCCTATTTAGGCATGTTAATGTGCATGATTATGGCCGTCCGGCTTCGTTGCGTGGATCATTCACCTGTCCCACGACGCAGCGGCGCGGCAAAATTCAAGAAAGGTGGATATACAACCATGATGCTGAAAGACCAGAAGACCGCGATTATCGAGAACAATCGCACCCACGCTACCGACACCGGCTCCCCCGAGGTGCAGGTCGCCATTCTGACCGAGCGGATCAACCAGCTGACCGCTCACCTGAAGGTGCATCCCCATGACTTCCACAGCCGCCGCGGTATGCAGATGATGATCGGTAAGCGCCGCCGTCTGCTGGACTACCTGGCCAAGAAGGACATCGAGCGTTATCGTGCCCTGATCGCCAAGCTGGGTCTGCGTAAGTAATTTGTTGAAACAGGGTGATGTGCGCCGCGCATCACCCTTCTTTCACGTTTTGCCGTCTGTGCCAAGACTGGCCTTTAGCAGTTGAAAATGTGCCGAAACGGTGGATTTCGGGGCGTTTTCAAGTGCTAAACGGTGGTGGCGGCATGGATGGTAAGGCCATATTTTTACAAAAAGGAGAAACGACATGTCGACTATTATCACCCATCGCCAATTCCCCCAGTACCACAAGTACACCATGGATCTGGCCGGCCGTCCCCTGACCCTCGAGGTGGGCAAGCTGGCCGAGCTGGCCAACGCCGCCGTCATGGTGGGCTACGGCGACACCCGCGTGCTGTGCTGCGTCACCGCCTCCGCCCGTCCCCGCGACGGCATCGACTTCTTCCCCCTGAGCGTGGACTTTGAGGAGAAGATGTACTCCGTGGGCCGTATCCCCGGCAGCTTCAACCGCCGCGAGGGCCGTCCCGGCGAGAAGGGCATCCTGACCTCCCGTGTCATCGACCGCCCCATCCGCCCCCTGTTCCCCTACGACTTCCGCAATGACGTGTCCGTGATGTGCACCGTCATGGCCGTGGATCATGACTGCTCCCCCGAGATCGCCGCTCTGATCGGCACCTCCGCCGCGCTGGCCATCTCCGACATCCCCTGGAACGGCCCCGTGGGAGCCCTGAAGGTGGGTCTGGTGGACGGCAAGCTGGTGCTGAACCCCGACAGTGAGCAGCGCAAGGTCTCTGATCTGGACGTGACCGTGGTCTCCACCGGCAAGAAGGTGGTCATGATCGAGGCGGGCGCCAACCAGGTCACCAACGACACCATGTTCGAGGCCATCAAGATGGCCCACGAGGAGAACCAGAAGCAGATCGCCCTCATCAACCAGATGGTGGCCGAGATCGGCAAGCCCAAGTTCGACTATCCCCACGCCGACTTCGATCAGGAGCTGTTTGACAAGATCGTGGCCGCCACCATGGACGACGCCAAGGCCGCCATGGATACCGACGACAAGAACGTCCGCGAGGCCCGCTGGAACCAGCTCATCGAGAAGTGGCACGAGCTGTTCCTGGAGGAGTATCCCAACATGGATCAGTATCTGGACGAGATCACCTATAAGTTCCAGAAGAAGATCGTCAAGGCATGGCTGCTGGAGGGTCACCGTGTGGATGGCCGCCAGAAGAACGAGATCCGCCCTCTGGACGCCGAGGTGGGCGTGCTGCCCCGCGTTCACGGCTCCGGCCTGTTCACCCGCGGCCAGACCCAGGTGCTGAGCGTCTGCACCCTGGACACCCTGTCCGCCAACCAGAAGCTGGACACCATCTGGGAAGAGACCGAAAAGCGCTATATGCACCACTACAACTTCCCCGGCTACTCCGTGGGCGAGGCCAAGCCCGCCCGCAGCCCCGGCCGCCGCGAGATCGGCCACGGCGCGCTGGCCGAGCGTGCCCTGCTGCCCGTGATCCCTCCCGTGGAGGAGTTCCCCTACGCCATCCGCGTGGTGTCTGAGGTGGTCAGCTCCAACGGCTCCACCTCTCAGGGTTCCATCTGCGGCTCCACGCTGGCACTGATGGACGCCGGTGTGCCCATCTCCGCCCCTGTCGCCGGTATCTCCTGCGGCCTGATCCAGGACGACGAGGGCGGCTTCACCACCTTCATCGACATCCAGGGCGTGGAGGACTTCCACGGCGAAATGGACTTCAAGGTGGCCGGCACCAAGAAGGGTATTACCGCCATCCAGATGGATCTGAAGAACGACGGCCTGACCATGGAGATCATCCGCAACGCGCTGGATATTACCTATGACGCCCGCTGCCAGATCCTGGATCAGGTGATGCTGCCCGTCATCAGCGAGCCTCGCCCCGAGGTCAGCAAGTATGCCCCCAAGATGATCACCATGCACATTGATCCCGACCGCATCCGCGAGGTCATCGGCAAGGGCGGCAGCGTGATCCAGAAGATCGTGGCCGAGTCCGGCGCCAAGGTGGACATCGACGACGACGGTACCATCCACATCGCCTCCCCCGACGCGGAGAGCTGCGACAAGGCCAAGAAGTTCATCGACGACATCGTGTTCGTGCCCGAGGTGGGCAAGCTGTACTACGGCCGCGTCGTGCGCCTGATGACCTTCGGCGCCTTCGTGGAGATCGCCCCCGGCAAGGACGGTCTGGTGCACATCTCCAAGCTGGCCGACAAGCGCATCGAGAAGGTGGAGGATGCCTGCAAGGTGGGCGACATGATGTGGGTCAAGTTCATGGAGATCGACGAGAAGGGCCGCTGGAACCTGTCTCACAAGGACGCCATGAAGGAGATCGCCGCCAAGGAAGCCGCCGGCGAGAAGATCATGTAGGTCTTTCGATTATGATAAAAAGAACCGCCCGGGTGGGCGGTTCTTTTTATATGTTCATCTCCGGTTTGGCGGTGCGGCCCAGCAGATAATCCACGCTGACATGATAGAAGTCCGCCAGCTTGACCAGGTGCTCCGCCGTCAGGGCGATCACACCGTTCTCATATTGGGAATAGGTATTCTGCGAAACGTTCAGCAGCTCGGCTAACTGCCGCTGCCGCAGGTCGTTATCCTCCCGCAGCCCGCGAATGTTGGGATAAAGCATGTGATCACCTCGGGTGTATTATGCTTTATCTTTTTCGCAGATATTGCTTTTTATCTGTAATTCAGATATAATTGGTCCAAAGGGGGCAAAAACATGGCAGACTATCGCAAGATGTACCTGCGTCTGGTGGATAAAACGGAACAGGTGCTGGACATTCTGGACTCCGATCGCGACCCCGGGCAGAAAGTTTTTCTGGCCAAAGCGCTGCTGGCGGCAGGTTTGCAGGAGTGTGAGGACATTTATATCGAAACAGCCGAGTAAGAAAAGAACCGCCGGAGGGCAGCGTGGCATCTTCCATTTTGTAGGGCGGCATGACCACATGCCGCCGTTGATCACGCGGCGGGGTGTAGTCACCCCGCCCTACGCCGCTCTATCGGTGGTCGGTTCGTAGGGGGCGATGCCCACATCGCCCCGCACGACTTACGATGGCATTTCCAGTAACGCATGGGCCGTCGGGGACGCCGGCCCCTACGCACGGTTTACGGAGCTGACTTCCACACGCAAAAAGAACCGCCCAATGGGGCGGTTCTTTTGATTTTATTTTTTCTGATTGATCTCGTGCAGCAGGTGGATGATCTCGCCAAAGCCCAGCAGCAGCGTTCCCGCCATGAAGCCGATCGCACAGTCCCGCAGCAAAACATACATATACATACCACCGGAATTGCTCGCTTCAATAAGGCCGGTCACAGCGGCAAAGAAGCAGATCACCACGGCGCAGACCTTCAGGATCTGGGCCACCGGATTCTTCCCCGGCTTCACCTTGGAAAGGTCACCGGACACCGGCACATCCACCAGTGTTTTCTGGCATTTGGTACACAGACCGCTTTGCGGGTCGTTATGTGTGCCGCACTGGGGACAAATTTTATAAGCTTCCATCCTCGAACCTCCCCTTTGTATTGATATTTTCAGTATAAAGGAGGGTTCAGTAAATGTCAACGGTAAGGCGGTCATCATGCGGCGGGGCGTCGGGGACGCCGCCCCCTACAACGGGGTCCTTATCGCACCATGCAAAAAGAACCGCCGGTGGGCAGTTCTTTTGCTATCACATCTGTTTCCGGCGCAGCTTGCGGATGTCATCGCCGAAGAAGGGCAGCACCCGGTACTCGCCCTCCAAGCGGGACTGCACCTGGGGCGAATAGCGCTCGCCCAGCTGGCGGGGCGCCAGGTTGGTGTTGATCACCGTTTTCTTCCCCGCCAGCAGCCGTCCGTTCACCAGTTGGTACAGGGCGCTCTGGACGAAGCTGGTGACCATCTCCGTGCCCAGATCGTCCACGATCAGCAGGTCACAGTTCATATAGCGCCGTACATCCTCGCAGGCGGCAGAGGTCTCGTCGGGGCGGAATTTCTCCTCCTCCATCTGGGCGAAGATGTGCTCCGCCGTGTCGTACACCACGCTGAAGCCCCGGTCGCTGACCACACGGGCGATGCTGGCGGACAGGAAGGTCTTGCCCAGGCCCGGCTGGCCCGTCAGCAGCAGGTTGTCCGCCGCCATGGAGAAGTGCCGGGCGTAGTCCTGGCAGATGTCGAAGTTGCGCTCCATATTCTCGCGGGGCGACCGCTTCCGCTCTCCCCGTTCGTCGCTGTACCAGTCGAAGGAAAAGGTCTCGAAGCTCTGGCTGCCCAGATCCAGCATTTTGGACAGCTCGGAGAGCTGGGCGCGCTTATAGTACTCCCGCAGGCAGCGGCACACCTGGCCGTCGTGATACCCGGTATCGCCGCACAGGGGGCAGGCGGGCTGCTCCTCCAGATAGTCGGCGGGGTAGCCCATGCCGGTCAGCAGTTGGGCGCGCTCACGCTGCAGGGCCAGATTCTCGTCCCGCAGCACCCGGACGGCGGGCAGCGGATCGGTGCCCCGGCGCAGGGCTGAGGAGATCAGCTTGGGCATGGTGGCGCGGAGCTGCTGCTCGATCTCCTTCAGGCGGGGCTCGGCCTGGTACAGGCGGTCACGCCGCCGGGCGAACTCCGCGGTGCGGCGCTGCTTGTCCTCGTCAAAACGGACCAGCGCCTGGCGCATGATGCGGCCATCGTATGACATACGGGTGCCTCCTTTACATATATTCGTCCATCCAGTCGGTCTTTCCGGCGGGCTTGGCGGCGGACTTCTTCGGATCGCGCTGCTGTCCGGCCTCCACCTGCTCCACCGTGTGCCTGCCCTGCTGGTGCCAGCGGCGCAGGATGCCGTTCAGATACCGCCAGTTCAATTCCTTCTTATAGAATACCGTCTTATCATAGGCCAGCGCCACCGTCTCCGGCGGGAAGCCCATGTCGATCCAGTCCAGGATATACCGCTGCTCACTGTCCACCGGCGGGCGGCCGTTCAACTGCAGTACCCGCATATAGGCGGCGGTCTTCTCCTGCTTGTCGGCGTAGTCCTTCAGATAGCGCCCGGCGCTGTCCTGATCCAGCAGGCCCAGCCGCGCCCAATAGGCGCCCTCCTTCTCGATCTGCCGCAGGGTGGGACGGCGGCCCTCGCCAAACCGGCGCTGGGCCCGCTCCACACAGTGGCACACCAGCAGATAGATCACGTCCACCGGCAGACCCAGATCGTCATACAGCGCCGCCAGGATCTGCAGATCGGCGGTTTTCAGCTTCTTGCCCAGCTTTTCCTCCGCCTGGGGCACCAGCATGCGGAAGCCGCTGTCGGTCTCCAGCAGGTCGGCCAGCTCGTCGGCGGTATAGACCCGGTGCTCGTCCGCCGGGGCGGGCGGCTGCTGTCGACGCTGCAGAAAGCCCATGTCCTGCAGAGCGGATTCCGCCGCGCTGAGCCGGAGCTGGCTCCATTGCAGCCGTCCGGCCAGCTCCTCCGGCGTCACGGGGCCGTCCAGCCGCTGGAGCAGCAGGTACAGAAGCGCCGCATCGCCGCTGCCGCCGCGCACCAGCGTATCCACCTGTGAGGCGGAGAGCACCACGCTCTTTTCCTGTCCCCGTGTGATATAGCCTGCCATGGTGATCTCCTCCTTTTCTATCGTTTTTCGCGCTTCCGAGCGCGAGGGGGTGTTCCGCGCTTCCGAGCGCGACCTACTTTTGTCAACAGTGACAAAAGTAGGCAAAAGCACCGGAAGGAACCTCCGGTTCCTTCACCTCCCGGCGCGCTATGCATTGCACAAAATTGTAAATGTGTACCACGCGATCACGCGAAATTTTCATTTTCGCTCCGTTAAAAGGATTGTTTCTGCACCAGCGCCGCTGCCGCTGATGCCTACGCCGAACAATGCTGTTAGTTCTACCGTTGATAACGTCAGCGGCAGCGGCGCTGGAAGAAAGTCGATGTGTCATACGAAACGATAACAACCACGTTCCGCAATCGCGTGGTAAATGGCAACAAAAGCGTACACAGTACAGCGTGGGCGGATTCTTAAACCGCAGGTTTAAGTGGCGTTTTTGGGTACTTTTGCCGCCATGGGCAAAAGTACCTCGTGGCCGGGGCCACGAAACTCCCCCACACGCCGCTGGGCGAAATAATTCTCCCCTATTCTACACGAAAACTCTTCTTTCGTAAAGCGCCGCGGCGAGATTTTCGGAAATTTACAGAAAGTTCTTCCACCATATCGAATTTGTGGTATAATGGATTCTGTATCAGTGTGAGTATACCATAGGAGGACTTTACCATGGCAAACCGTGTGACGATGACGATCTGCGGCCAGGATTACACCCTTGTGGCCGATGAAAGCGCCGCCTATATGCAGAAGGTGGGCGCACTGGTGGATCAGAAGATGACCGAGCTGATGGAAAGCGCCCACGTTAGCCGCTATGACGCGGCGGTGCTGGCCGCCATCAACCTGGCGGACGAGCTTTATAAGCAGCAGGAGGGCGGCGAGAACCTGCGCCGCCAGCTCAAGACCTATCTGGACGAGGCCACCGCCGCCAAGAATGAGGTCAGCGACCTGAAGCGCCAGCTGTTCAAGGCCCAGCAGCGCAATAACAACGGCAAATGATCGAGCTTCTTTCCCCCGCCGGATCCCGCGCGTCCCTTGAGGCGGCGGTGCAGTCCGGCGCGGACGCGGTGTATATGGGCTTCGGGGCTTTCAACGCCCGCCGCAACGCCAAAAATTTCACCGACGAGGAATTTGCCGACGCGGTGGCCTACTGCCATCTGCGGGGCGTGCGGGTGTTCCTGACGCTGAACACCCTGCTGACCGACCGCGAGCTGCCCCAGGCCGCCGAGGTACTGCGGAAGGCATCCCAAATGGGGGTGGATGCGGTGCTGGTGCAGGACTGGGGGGTGCTGACGCTCTCGCAGGCGGTGACGCCTGACCTGCCCATCCACGCCAGCACGCAGATGAGCCTGTTTACCTCCGGCGGTGCACGCTGGGCGGAACGCCTTGGCATGGAGCGGGTGGTGTTGGCCCGCGAGCTTTCCCGCGATGACATCGCCAATGTGTGCCGCAGCTGCGGCGCGGAGATCGAGGTGTTCGTCCACGGGGCGCTGTGCATGTGCTATTCCGGCCAGTGCACCATGAGCGCTCTCATCGGCCAGCGCAGCGGCAATCGGGGCGCCTGCGCCCAGCCTTGTCGTCTGCCCTACGGGGTCAACAGCCCGTGCCGGAATCAGTTTCCCCTGAGTTTGAAGGATGCCAACCTGTCGGCATATCTGCAGGAGCTGGAATCCATGGGCGTGGCCTGCCTGAAGCTGGAGGGCCGCATGAAGCGGCCGGAGTATGTGGCGGTGATCACGTCCGTCTACCGGCGGCTTCTGGACGAAAAGCGCGGCCCCACAGCGGAGGAATCCCGCGCGCTGGAGCTGGCATTTTCCCGCAGCGGCTTCACCGACGGGTACTATCGCCATCGGAAGGGCCCGGCCATGTTCGGCACCCGGCCGGAGAACGCGCCGGAACCGAAAGAGCTGTTCAGCGAGGCCCGGAAGCTCTACGAAAGCGGCGAACATAAGCAAATTGATCTCTCACTCCGGGCCACCATATGGGCTGATGAAGCGTCCACCCTTACCGCCAGCGACGGCGTGCATACCGTCACTGTGACCGGCCCCGTTCCCGAAGCGGCCCGGAACCGGGCGCTGACGGCGGCGGACGCGGCAGAACGGCTGCAAAAGACCGGCGGTACCGTGTTCCGGTGTAAGGCCGCGGAGGTATCCGTCGGCGAGGGCCTGATGTTGACCGCGGCGGCCATCAACGGCCTGCGGCGTGACGCGCTGGAGGCGCTGGCGGCGGCCCGGACGGCTGTGCCGCAGCGGCGGAGCTTGCCCACCCCGGCACTTCCGGAACAGGAGACCTTCTCCCCCGCCGCGCCCAAGCTGACCTGCTCCATCGCCCGCCTTGACCAACTGACCGAGACGCTGGCCAACGGCGCGGAGATGATCTATATACCCATCGAACTGCTGCCCGGTCTGACGGACTATCGCGGCAGGGCGAAGCTCTGCGCCGTGCTGCCCCGTGTGTGGCGGGACGGCGACGAGGCGGGCTTCCGGAAAATTCTGGAAACTACTCCCACCCTGTCGGCAGCCAGCATCGGCAACGCGGGCCACATGGTCATCACGGAGGGGCTGCCCCTGGAAAAGCGGGGCGACTTCGGATTGAACGTGTTCAACTCCCGTGCTGTAGCCTTCTGGCAAGGGCAGGAACTTGACAGCGTGACCGTCTCCTTCGAGCTGCGGCACCAGCAGGTGCGGGAGCTGCGGAAGTATCTGCCCTGTGAGGGCATCGTATACGGCCGCCTGCCGCTGATGATCACCGAGAACTGCATGATCGGCAACGCCGGGAATTGCCACGGCGATAAGAGGCTGTGTCAGGGCGAGAACGCCCTCACCGACCGCACCGGGGCGCGGTTTCCCCTGCTGGGGCAGTACGGCTGCCGCTGCGAGGTGGAGAACAGCCGCACGCTGTTTCTGGCGGACAAGCCGGAGTGGCAGCGCTGCGGCCTGACCTGGGCCCGGCTGCGGTTTACTACCGAGAGCCCCGACCAGTGTGATGCGGTGCTGCGGCGCTATCAGGGCGAGGGCAGTTGGACGCCGGAGGAGTTTACAAGGGGATTGTTCTACCGCGGCGTGGAGTGAGGGGGAGTTTCGCTCCCCAGAGCGACCTACTTTTGTCAACAGTGACAAAAGTAGGCAAAAGCACCGGAAGGAAC
>USAT01000061.1 GCA_900552725.1 uncultured Eubacteriales bacterium
AGCTGTTTTCGGACATCGACCAGCTTACAGAGGGTGACATCTTTTATATCCATGTCTTGGGTGAAGTTTTGGCTTATGAGGTAGATGCCATCAACACAGTGGTGCCTACAGATACGAGCCTGCTGCAAATCGAAAAAGGCAAGGATTTGGTCACGTTGGTGACGTGTACCCCGTTCGGGGTCAATACCCATCGCCTATTGGTACGGGGCCACCGGGTGCCATACACACCAGAGCAGGAATCAGCGACTGCCGAAGCGCAGAAGGCCACTTCCTCGTGGACGCAGCATTACCTCACAGGTCTTGGCATCGGCCTTGGCGTGGTGGCCGTGGTCGGTGGTGCTTACTTTTGGGTGAGGAGGGTGTGCCATGCGTAAGAAATCCCTTGTACTGGCAGTACTGCTGGCCGTGGCGGGCGTCTGCGTGATGCTGTGGCCGGTGTTCACGGGACATAGGCTCCAGAACAACGCCGCAACTGCCGTGCAGGAGTTCTTGGCCGACCGCGACGAACCGGAGCAGCAGTATCCCGAACTGCTGGCAGCTTTACAGAAATATAACCGCCAGCTTTACGCAGAAAAGCAGTGTAACCTCACCGACCTCGAAGCTTGCGAGACACCGGCTGCTGACCTGACCGCCTACGGCATTGAGGATGAGATTATAGGCGTCTTAGAGATACCCGCCATGGAACTGACCATGCCGGTCTATCTTGGCGCATCCGACACTCACCTCGCGGCAGGAGCGGCGGTGCTGGGTAACACGTCAGCGCCCATCGGCGGCGACAACACCAACTGCGTCATTGCCGGTCATAGAGGATGGAAAGGCGCGGACTACTTCCGGCACATAGATAAGCTTACCGTGGGCGATGAAGTTGTCATTACCACCCTGTGGGAAACGCTGACCTACACGGTAGCAGACATTCAGATCATCCAGCCGCACGAAATCGAAAGAATCAAAATCCAGCAAGGCCGCGACCTGCTGACGCTGCTGACCTGCCACCCCTACGCCAGCGGTGGCAAGCAGCGGTATGTAGTGTACTGCGAAAGGGTGACGGAATGAAGCCTGTAAAGCCTGTGGTATGGGTACTGCTGGGCATTTTCTCCGTTTACCTTGCCATTGCAGCGGCCAGCGCCTATGAGGAAGGCAGCAACATATTCGTATGGATGGGGCGTTTCAGTGAACTGCTGAAACGCCCTTCTTTACTGCGTTGGACGCCGCATACGGTGAAGTGCATCATCGTGACACTGCTGCTCTGCGCTTTTGCGGTGCTGCTGTACCGCTCAGACCGTGAGAAGCGCCGCCCCGGCGGTGAATACGGCACGGCCAAGTGGGAGGCGGTGGAGACGATGAACCAGAAGTACGCCGATAAGGACGGGCCGAACGTGATCCTGACCCAGCACGTTTCCATCGGCATGGACGGCTATAAGCACCAGCGCAACCTAAACGTCCTCGTGGTAGGCGGCAGTGGTTCCGGCAAGACGCGGTACTTCTGCAAGCCCGGTCTGATGGATGCCAACTGCTCCTATCTGGTAGTCGATCCCAAGGGGGAAATGCTGCGCTCCACCGGCCATTTTCTGAAAAGCCAAGGCTACGATATTAAGGTATTTGACCTGATCCATCCCCGTCAGTCGGATGGCTATAACCCGTTCCGCTATATTCGTGAGGAGCCGGACGTGCTGAAGCTGATGGACAATCTGGTGAAAAATACCACGCCGCCAAAAGGCGCGTCCAACGACCCCTTTTGGGAGAAAGCGGAAATCGCCCTGGATTCCGCCTTGATGCTGTATTTGCTCAGTGAAGCGCCAAAGGAGGAGCAGACCTTTGAAATGCTCATGTTCATGCTGAACAGCGCACAGGCCAGTGAGGAGGACGAACAATTCCAAAGCCCGCTGGACTTGCTGTTTCAATCGCTGGAGGATCGGGAGCCTGACCATTTGGCGGTGAAACAATATAAGGTTTACAAAAAGGCTGCGGGCAAGACCGCTAAGAGCATTCTGATTACGGCGGGCGTTCGCCTGACCGCCTTCATCTTCCCGCAGTATGCCGCCATCATGCAGGAGGACGAGATGGACTTCGGCTCTTTGGGTGAACGGAAGCGGGCAATCTTCTGCATTACCCCCGTCAACGATGGCAGCATGAACTATCTGGTCAGCATGCTGTTTACCCAGTGCTTTCAGGAGCTTTACCTGCGGGCGGACGAGCGGTATGACGGGCGGCTGCCGGTGCCGGTGCGGGTGATACAGGATGAGTGGGCCAACGTTCCCCAGCCGGACAGCTATCCCAAGGTGCTGGCAACCTGCCGCAGCTACAACATCGGCATTGATATTATCGTGCAGAACATCCAGAGCATCAAGGCCCGCTATCGAGACGAATACCAGAGTATTATCGGCAACTGCGATACGCTGCTGTTTTTGGGCGGCGGCAATGAGCCGGAATCGCTGGAGTTCATGTCAAAGCTGCTGGGTAAGGAAACTATCAGCATCCGGACACGGGGCCAGACGCGGGGCCGAAGTGGCTCCAGCTCCATCAACTATCAGTTGACGGGACGTGAGCTGATGACGCCAGACGAAATACGCCGTATGCCCACGCGGGAAGCGCTGCTGCTGATCCGCGGCGAGAGCCCTGTGCGGGACAGAAAGTACAACATTAAGAAGCACCCCAATTACCGCTACACGCAGGATGGCGGCGCGAAGCCCTATATCCACAACCCGCCGCCTGCGCCCGATTACGCATTGACAGATCTGCCCTATGTGTTCCGAACATTGGACGACTTTAGATTTTTGGAGGACGAATATGAACAAGAAAAACAAGAGAAGAAGGAAAATCGCCGGAGGTATCTGCGGGAGCGCAGTGCTTTCCTTATGCGCTGTTACCACCGCCTACGCCACCGGCGGTGATCCTCTGACCATTGTCAACAACCTGTCCGATTTCATCTTTTCGGTCATCAAGGCCATTGGCATTATCATTCTCGGCTGGGGCATCGTGCAGGTGGGCATGAGCATCCAGAGCCACGACGCCAGCCAGCGAACACAGGGATTGCTGTGCCTGTTCGGCGGCCTGCTTATCGCCTTTGCCAAGGAGATTCTGACGCTGATTGGCGCGGTGTAAACCATGGACAACAACTGGATCATTGACAATCTCAACTACGCCTTTGGCGTGTGGAACGACAAGCTGACAGAGATGTGGTCGCTGCTGTCCCAATCGCCACAGGCGTTCAAGGGCGGCACCATCTGGCAGACGATCCAGACCGTCAACGGAGCCATGCAGGGCATCGGCTATGGTCTGCTGGTGCTGTTTCTGGCCATTGGCATCTTCCGCAGCAGCGCCAGCTTTCGGGACTTCCAGCGGCCTGAACACGTTCTGCGGCACTTTATTTACTTCGTCATGGCGAAGCTGGCTGTCACCTATGGCATCGACCTGATGGTGGACATTTTCGCGGTCTGCGCCGGTATCATCTCCGCCGCTGCCGGCAGCGTGGGCGGTATCGACGGGGCAACTGTCTCGCTGCCTGCGGAGATGGCAGCGGCCATAGAGGACGTGGGATTCCTTGCCAGTATCCCCCTGTGGCTGGTGACGCTGCTGGGCTGTCTGCTTATCACGGTACTGGCGTTTCTGCTAATTCTTACCGTGTATGGCCGGTTTTTCAAGCTCTTTTTATATGCTGCACTGTCGCCGGTAGCACTGGCGTCCTTTGCGGGAGAAGGCACGTCCCAGATGGGACGTGCCTTTCTCAAAAGCTATATGGGCGTGTGTCTGGAGGGCGCAGTGATCGTGCTGGCCTGCATCGTGTTTTCGGCCTTCGCTGCCAGCGACACGGTCGTGCTGGGCGGTGGTTCGGTGGTCACACAGGTGTGGGGCTATCTTGGCGAGGTCATCTTCAATATGCTGGTGCTGGTAGGACTGGTGAAGGGTGCCGACCGCGTGGTGAGGGAGATGTTTGGGATGTGAGAGAACCGCTCACGTTCCTGCAATATCGGTCGCATGGCTTGTAGAGAGGAAAAGTGTTAAAGGTTGCAAAAATCCTCTCTAAACTATGGAGGTACACATGGAAATCAAAATCAACAAAGAAATTCGCAGCTACAAGGAAACTGTCTACTTCGGCCTGACAGCGCGGCAGCTTATCTGTTCGCTGCTGGCGGTGGGTACGGCGGTGGGGCTGTACTTCGCCCTGCGGGGCGTATTAGACCGCGAGACGCTGGGTTGGCTGTGCATCGTGGGTGCTGCGCCTATGGCGGCGGCAGGCTTCTTTCACTACAACGGCCTGACGCTGGAGCAATTCCTGTGGGCGTGGTGCAAGACCAATTTCCTGCTGGCCGGTCGGCGGCTGTGGCACAGCGAGAACTATCTATACGATCTTTGGGAGAAGAAGGAGGACAAGAAGTGAGAAAACTATTCAAGGGCCGCAGCACGGAGCGGGACGCCTTTCACATCCCACGCAGTGTGCAGCAGTCTATCCCCATCAAGCGCATCTATAAAGACGGTATCTTTCGTGTAAGCGGCAGGTTTTCCAAAACCTGGCGTTTTTTTGATGTCAATTACGCCGTAGCCTCACCGGAAAAGCAAATGGAGCTGTTTCTGGGCTACTGCGGCGTCCTTAACAGCCTGCCCATCGACGCGGGCATAAAGCTGACGCTGGTGAACCGCCACCTTAACCGGCAGGAGTTCAGTAGGAATCTCCTGATGGCCTACCGGCAGGATGGCCGCGACTACATGCGCCGCGAGTACAACGACATTCTGCTGGACAAGGCCACCGGCAGCAACAATCTGGTGCAGGAGAAGTACATTACCGTGTCCGTGGCCAAGCACAGTATCGAGGAGGCTCGCACCTTCTTCGCCCGCGTGGGAACCGACCTGACCTCTGGTCTCGGTCGCATGGATTCCGGCATACGGGAGATCACCCTCAACGAGCGTCTGCGGCTGTTCCACGACTTCTTCCGCGTGGGGCAGGAATCGGCCTTTGCCTTCGACCTGCAAACCGCCCAGCGGCGCGGCCACGACTTCCGCGACGCCATCGCGCCGGAGACGCTGCAATTCTTCCCTGACCACTATGCCGTGGACGAGCGCGTGGGCCGCACCATGTTCCTGCGGGAGTATGCCAGCTTCATCAAGGACACCATGATAACCGAGCTGATGGACTACCCCCGCAACATGATGCTGTCCATCGACATTGTGCCGGTAGCCACCGACGAGGCCGTGTCGGAGATGCACCGGCGCATCATGGCGGTGGAGAGCGACATTACCCGCTGGCAGCAGCGGCAGAATCACCACAACAATTTCTCCGCCAATATTCCTTATGATCTGGAGCAGATGCGGAAGGAAACGCG
The DNA here is from genome assembly GCA_900552725.1 of uncultured Eubacteriales bacterium. Classification (GTDB taxonomy): domain Bacteria; phylum Bacillota; class Clostridia; order Oscillospirales; family Oscillospiraceae; genus Vescimonas. The sequence goes on from USAT01000061.1 coordinate 5,319, forward strand.
GGAGTTTCTGGACGACCTGACCGCCCGTGACCAGCGGATGATGTACGCGCTGGTGACGCTGACCCATCTTGCCGACAACGAGGAGCAGTTGGAGCAGGACACGGAGGCTCTGTCCGCCATTGGCCGTTCCCATGGCTGCCAGTTTGCCACAATGAAATACCAGCAGGAGGACGCGCTGAACACGGTGCTGCCCTACGGCCTGCGGCGCATCGACGCCATGCGGACGCTGACCACCGAGAGTACCGCCGTGCTGCTGCCCTTCAAGACGCAGGAGATCATGGACACCGGCGGCCTGTACTACGGCGTCAACGCCGTGTCCCGCAACCTTATCATCTGCAACCGCGACGCCCTGCTGAACGGCCACGGCCTGTATCTGGGCGTATCCGGCAGCGGCAAGTCCATGATGGCCAAGCAGGAGATCGGCTTTGTGGGCCTGAACACCGACCACGACATTATCGTGGTAGACCCTGAGCGCGAGTATGGCCCGCTGATCCGCGCCCTGGGCGGTGAGGTTATCACCATCTCCGCCTCCAACGGCAGCTACGTCAATGCGCTGGACATTTCCAAGGAGTACGGCGACGGGCGCAATCCGCTGGTACTGAAAAGTGAGTTCATCATGTCCCTGTGTGAACAACTCATGGGTGCAGGCGAGATCGGCGCAAAGGAGAAGTCCATCATCGACCGCTGCACCGCCAACATCTACCGCAAGTACATCCGTAAATATGAGGGAGACCCGCCTACGCTGAAAGACCTCTACGATGACCTCATGCGGCAGAAGGAGCCTGTTGCCCATGAGATCGCGCTGGCACTGGAGCTGTTCACCACCGGCAGTCTCAACGTGTTTGCCCATCAGACCAACATCGACACCCGCAACCGTATCATCTGCTACGACATTCAGGACTTGGGTGAAAATCTCAAGCCCATCGGCCTGCTGGTGATGCTGGACAGCATCCTCAACCGCGTCATTCGCAACCGGCAGCAGGGGCGGTATACCCACGTCTATATTGACGAGATATATCTGTTCTTCGCCAGCCCCGGCGTGGGCGGTAAGAGCGCCATCAATAACTATTCCAGTGAGTTTTTGTATAAATGCTGGAAGAGGTTTCGCAAATACTACGCCACCCTCACCGGCATTACGCAGAATGTGGAGGAATGTCTGCTGTCCGATACGGCGCGGCTGATGTTCGCCAACAGCGAATTCTTGGTACTGTTGAATCAGGCACCCACCGACCGTGCTGAGCTGGCCAAGCTGCTGGATGCCAGCGACGCGCAGATGGATTACGTCAGCGACGCCCCGGCAGGCCACGGACTGATTAAGGTGGGCTCTTGCCTTGTGCCGTTCATCAATGAGCTGCCCCGCGATACGGAGCTGTACCGCCTGATGACCACCAAGCCGGGGGAGCAAAATGCGTGATGTCAAGACCCGCGCCGCCATGGAGCAGCCGAAAACGCGGCAGCAAAACGCCATACCCCGCACGGCGGTGCGCATCTTGCAGCGGCACTATGTCCAGCAGAAGCAAGATCGGCAGACCCAGCACCAGCGTCAGCCGGTGGAGTATGCCACGGAGCAGGCACAGCAGGGCGCGGCGGATACCGCCCGTCTGACCTTCCGCGCCACGCGGCAGCTCCGGCGGAAATACGTCCTGCACAAATACCGTACCCAAAAGGTGCGGCAGCGGCAGGAGACAATGGCGGCGCAGGTGCGGCAGCGGGATATGTGGCGGTCAACGGAGCAGACCGCCGCAGCGCAGCACACTGCCACAGTGCCGCGCCAACCGGCACGAAAACAACCTGCACCAACCATGACCGCGGCCCAGCAGCGGGCAAAGCAGCAAACCCAACGCGCCGCCCAGCGGCAGATGCTCCAGCAGACGAAAGCCGCCGCCCGCAAAGCAGGACAGCGGCTGGAGCAGATGGCGCAGGCGGCAGGCAAGACCATCCGCGCCGGTATTGAGGCGATAGCCGCAGCAGGCGGCGGTGCGCTGCTGTTTCTACTGCTGGCTTTGCCGGTAATCGCGGTGGCGGCAGCGCTGTCACCGGCAGGCGTCCTTGCGGACAGTCACACCATGGAGCCCACCGGCGAGGCCATGGAGGTGTGGGAGCGCCTGCCGGACGATCTCTCTATGGAGCGGCGCATGGTTGTCACCTATGCGCTGGCACTGGTGGACAAGGTGGATTACTTTTGGGGCGGCAAATCGCTGGTGCTGGGCTGGGATGACCGCTGGGGTGAGCTGACGGAGGTCACAGCCGAGGGCAGCGACAGCACCGGCACGGAGCAGCCCTACGGCCTTGACTGTTCCGGCTTCGTGGATTGGGCGTTTTACAACGCCAGCGGCGGCACGTATGTGATTGGGCAGGGCGGCGGGGCTATGGAACAACACGCCAACTGCGTGGACATAGAGTGGGACGAAGTACAGCCGGGGGACTTGCTGTTCTATCCGGAGGATGAACACGTCGGCATCGCCGCAGGCCGCGACTGGCTGGGCCGCCTGCTGGTGGTGCATTGTGCCTCCGGCACAGGCAGAGTAGCGATCTCACACAAAACCGGCTTTGAGACTGCGGCAAGACCGGTGTACTACGGGGATGAATAGAGAGCAGAGGAAATTCCTCTGCCCTCTATTTTTACGTTTGTCGATGCTATTCCTTTGATGCTTCCAACGCACTGCGAATCATGGAGGTCATCATGTTCAACTGCTTCGGCGTGGCGGTTTGCAGAAGCTCCAGCAGCGCATCCATGTCCTGATTGCCCTGTTGCGGCAATACCTCCACCAACAGATACGTTGGAGAGACGTTCAGCGCCTGACAGAGCGAGACGAACACCGGCAGGCTGGGAACTTTTGAGCCTGCCTCGATCTGCCGCAGGTAGGTGGCGTTGATGCTGCACGTTTCGGCCAGCCGTTCCCCTGTCCAGCCCCGCTCCTTGCGCGCCATATTGATCCTCTTGCCAAGCAGCTTCTTATCCATGTGTCGCCTCCGTCTGTATGCCTAAAGCGTTTTATTTATACGCTTATAGCTTACATTTTCCTTGACGCGAAAAATAGAGACTGATAGAATATCAAATATAAGCTGATAGACTACAAAACGGGTGAGACGATGGACAAGCCGGTGCGCTGTGCGATTATCGGGCAGCATCCTATGCGCTTTCCGTGGGGCTTCGATGAAGAAGATGAGTCCTGCGGCAAAATGAAGATGGAACTGGCGCAGCAGATCATGGTGCTGCGCCAGAATGGTGTGTCGCAGTTCCTTGTGGCCTGTGACTGCGGTGTGGGACTGTACGCCGCTGAGATCGTCAACGGTCTGCGGGCAGCGACCGACCATGACCTGATGCTCATTTGCTACACGCCCCATGAGGAGCAGGCGACAAAATGGGTGCCCTATTTGCGGGAACGGTACTTCGATATGCTGACCGCCTGCACCTACCTGTCTGCTGTGTGCGAAGCTGGCGCACCGGGCGCGCAGCTCCAAGCCTACAAGAAGATCATCGACCTCGCCGATGTGGTGCTGTGCGTCTACGATACGGACATACCGGCCACAAGCAGTGCGGAGGATAGAGCGTTGGCCTACGCAGAGGGGCAGCACAAGTCGCTGGTGCTGCTGCATCCGACAGAACTGACCACAAAACAGATCTCCGCTGCCCATGACGCGAGATGACAAAGATCATGCCGTGTGCTATACTGTCGGCATCGAGCCAAGGAGGTGTCTGAGATGCCGTTCCAATACCATATCCGTGAAATGACGGTGGAAACAAGTGCAGAGGATTTCGTGACACGCTTTGTCCATGTAGAGAAGTTCCTGCCCTTCTGCCAGCAGTGTAGCAGCTACAATACCCGCTGGACGTGTCCGCCCTTTGACTTTGATCCCATGACCATCTGGCGGAGCTACACGGGACTGCGGCTGTATGCCCGCATCTTACAGGCGGATGTGCCGGAGCAGCCGCTGGACGAGGCGTTGGCGGCACTGAAGCAGGAAAAGCGTCTGTACCGGCAAGAGCTTCAGCGGTGGGAGCGGGAAACGCCGGGGAGCCAGATGCTGCTGGCGGGCACCTGCGACCAGTGCGAGACGTGCGAAAAGGTACAGGGACATCCCTGCGGCAGACCGGAGCTGCTGCGCTACTCCATCGAGGCCCTGGGCGGCGATGTGGAGGGCTGTTTGCAGCACTACTTCCACCTGCCCATGCTGTGGGGCAGGGATGGCAAAGCGCCGGACTACTTTGTGTTGGTGGGCGGTCTGCTCACTAAGTGACAACGAAAAATGACGGGTGTATCAGTCGATACACCCGTCATTTTTTCTCATTCTTCTTCGCGGCGTTGGCGGCGGCGCGGGCCTTGTCGCGGTTTTTGCGTTGAGCGACGAGATCGGCCTTGGCCTGCCGTTTCGCTTTTCGCTCCTGCAAGAGCTGCACCTCCTGCCGCTGGTACTCCTGCTCGTAGCGGGGATAGTGATGCTCCCGCGGTGGCTTGTACTGCGAGGGCAGCCCCGCAGCTTTCAGTGCCGCAGACCAGTTGCCGAAGCGTTGGGCAATGTACGCACCACCCACGATCTCACAGGGCGCTGGCGTATAGGATGCATCAACGCACTGACGTACATAGGCGATGAGGTCGGCGTCGCTGGCGGTTTCATATTCTATCGCAAAAGCCTCGTCCTGCGCTTGCAGGGCCTCGATGGTGCGTTTGACGATCTGCTGGTGCAGTAGGTTATCCCCGTTGACCTGTGGCATTTTTATGTCCCTCCTGGGCATAATAAACTCAGCCAGATGGAGCGGCATCCTTCGTAAATCATCATCATTCAGGAAAGCATTTTTCGCCACCGGCTATGGTAAAACGATAGCATTTGCGGGGCGGGAAGTCAAGTATGGCATCGGTGTCAGGGCGAAAACAGTCGCTGGAGACCGAAACGGGAGGTATATCCGCCGAGCCTTTCCGCGATGATGGATGATAAAAAGGGTGTTCGCCGTCAAAAATCGCGTCAGGAGGAGTACGAAATGGCACGCAGAGGGGAGAACATCTATAAGCGCGGAGATGGCCGTTGGGAGGGCCGCTATATCCGCGGTCGGACGCCGGAGGGACGGGCGCAGTACGGCTACGTCTACGCCGCCACTTACAGCGCTTGCCGGGAAAAGCGGCGACAGTGCCTGCGGGAGCTGCCCCGCGAGATCACGCCAAGCAGTAATATGACGCTGCCGGAAGCCGTGGATCTGTTTTTCGCGAAGCGAGCGCGAAAGCTGAAGGCGTCCACCGTCAGCCGGTATCGGTATGTGGTGCGGCAGTATATCCAGCCGCAGTTGGGAGCAGCGCCGCTATACACGCTGACGGAGCAGCGGGTAGCGGATTTTTACCGGAAGCTTCAGGAGCAGGGCCTGTCGGCCAAAAGCACACGGGATGTTGGCGTGCTGCTTCGGGCCATTCTGCGGAAGGCATCCAAGCAGGGATGCTTCTGCACGGGCCTGAACGCAGAGCTGCCGGCATACAAGAAGCGGCAGGTGGAGATATTCACCGAGCCGGAGATCGTGCAGCTGGCGCATCATATCATGGACGAGCCGGACCTGACCGGCCTTGGCGTTCTGCTGACTCTGAACAGCGGCCTGCGGCTGGGAGAGTTGTGCGCGCTGCGTTGGTCGGACATTGACCTCCATGCGGGCTTTCTGCGGGTGGAACGGGAGGTGCAGCGGCTCTACGAAAAGGGGCATACACGGCTTGTCGTACAGCCGCCCAAGAGCGAGTCCTCCCGCCGCAGGATACCGCTTCCGGCGGATATGCTGTCCCTGCTGGCGGCGTACAAGCCCAAGCACACAGGTGATACCTGCCTGTTGACGGGTACTGCTGCACCGCTGGAGCCACGCACCATGCAGAACCGATATAAGTCGCTTTTGAAGCGGGCAGGCGTGCCGTACCGAAATTTTCATGCCTTGCGGCATACCTACGCCACACGCTGCATTGAGCAGTATGTGGACGTCAAGAGCGTCAGCGAAATGCTGGGGCACAGCGATGTGCGGATCACGCTGCAAACCTATGTCCATGTTTCTCTGCGCCACAAGCAGCAGGCGGTGCAGAGCATCTGCTTCCTGCCGATTTGCGGTGGGGACTTTGCGCCGTCAGAAATCCCGTCAGGCAAAGAAAAAGCCGCTGTGCGGCAAGGCGCGGCGGCACAGGTTTCTTAAATGATGATGATTTACGAAGGATGCCGCTC
>USAT01000062.1 GCA_900552725.1 uncultured Eubacteriales bacterium
CCATGCAGTGGCTGCCGGAGCTGATCGAGCAGTTCCGCCGCCAGCACAGCGGCGTCAGCGTGGATGTGCAGATGGGCTCGGTGGAGGAGGTATATCGCTGGGTGCGTGAGGGAAAGGTAGATATGGCCTTCGCCAGCCGTCAGGAGAGCAGCACCCTGGACTGGACGCCCCTGAAGCCCGACCCCCTGCTGGTGATCCTGCCCCGGGATTTCGACACCGGCGGCGGCGGCAGTCTGGACGTGCGGCGGCTGGAGGGCCAGGAGTTCCTGATGCCCTCCCTGGGGTTCCACCTGGACATCATGCGGGTGCTGGAGCGCTGCGGTGTGACGCCGGTGATCCGGGACACCCAGGTCAGCGACACGGTGATCATCTCCATGGTGGAGCACGGGCTGGGGGTCAGCATCCTCAGCCGCCTGGTGCTGAAGGGCCGCTCCAGCGATGTGCTGGCCCTGCCGCTGGATCCCCCCGCCGTCCGGGAGCTGGGCGTGGCCACCCTCCCCCGAAAGGACATGCGCCCATTGGCCCGGAAGTTTTTGCAGTTCACCACCGAAATGGCGGAGAAGCTGTAACTGGCACACCATACGGCGGCGGGGTGAGGTCACCCCGCCCTACGCAGCGACTACCGATAGAACTCCGTAGGGGGCGGCGTCCCCGACGCCCCGCCGGTTTACCGAAATGCCATCATAATACGGACGGGCCGTCGAGGACGCCGGCCCCTACAACCTTCTCCCCAAACACCCCCAAAAACAACAAAAAATCATACACTCAGGAGACCATCCCTATGCTGAACTTCACCCCCGTGACTGCGGACGCCATGACCGTCATGCGGCCCTATTACGAAAACTGCACCTACCGCCTGTGCGAATACAGCGCCGGCGTCAAATACATGTGGCGGGGCCACCTCCACTCGGAGTACGCCTTCACCGACGGGTGCCTGGTCATCCGCAACTGCATCGACGGCGTACCCCAGTTCGACTACCCCATCCCCGGCCCGGAGGGCGACGTGGACGCCGCCCTGGCCACCATCGAGGATCACTGCCGCCGCAAGGGCGTGCGGCCCATCTTCTCCGTGGTGCCGGAGTCCGAGGCCGGGAAGCTGGCTCTCCGCTGGCCCCGCGTCACCATCACCAACGAGCGGGCCTGGAAGGACTACCTCTACTACGCCGAGGATCTGGCCCACTTCGCCGGACGCCATTACAGCGGCCAGCGCAACCACATCAACAAGTTCAACAAGGAGCATCCCGGCGCGGAATTCATCCCCCTGACAGCGGAGAACGCCGACCTGCTGGCGGCCTTCTGGGCCGACTACGACCGGGAATTCCAGAAGCAGAGCCCGGAGGCAAAGCGTGAGCTGGCCCTGGCCCAGGATCTGTTCACCTATCTGGGCACCGGCATGTTCCGGGCGGGCGGCATTTTGTGGGAGGGCCGCCTGCTGGCCATCGCCCTGGCGGAGAAGTGCGGCGAAACCCTGGTGTGCCACATCGAAAAGGCCCTGTACTCCCACGCGGGCGTCTACCCCGCCATGGTGCAGAAATTCGCCGACTGCTACGGCGGCGACTGCCGCTGGATCAACCGGGAGGACGACGGCCGCGACCGCGGCCTGCGCACCTCCAAGCTGCAGTACCTGCCCGCGGAGCTGGGCGGCAAGCTGCGGTTCGAGGTGGGGTGTGAGCTGGACGCCCTGCGGCACATCCCGGAGCTCACCACGGAGCGGCTGACCCTCTCTCCCTTCACCGACGATGACAAGGCCGCCTATAACGCCCTGTGCCTGGACGACGACCGCAACCGCTGGTGGGGCTACGACTACCGTGACGACCTGAAGGGCGAGCTGACGGAGGACTACTTCCTGGACGTGACCCGCCAGGACTTTGCAAGCCGCATCGCCATCAACTTCGCTGTCCGGCTGGAGGGCCGGTGCATCGGCGAGGTGGTGCTGTATAACGGCGACTGGCGGGGCACCATGGAGCAGGGCTGCCGCATCGCCCCGGCCTTTGCCGGACACGGCTACGGCACCGAGGCGTTCGCCGCCGTGGCGGACTGGGCGCTGTACCACCTGGGCCTGACCCGCGTGGTGGCCAAGTGCTATCAGGAGAACGCCGCGTCGGAGCGGATGCTGTCCGCCTGCATGCGCCACACCCACGACGACGAGACCTTCCGCTATTTTGAAAAGCTGGTGTAATACCTTTGTCGGCGCGAAAACAGAGACCGACGCGAAGCGCCGGTCTCTGTTTCCCGCGCCCGAATTTTCGTGATTTTACAAAAAATTCACACTTGCCTATTGACAATTCTGACAAAGATGGTAGAATGTAGTCCAGCTAATATCCCATACAACTTCATACCTTATCAAGAGTGGCGGAGGGAACGGCCCAATGAAACCACGGCAACCTGTTTTTCAAGGTGCCAAATCCGACGATGAATCGAAAGATGAGGAAAGAGCAAGAAAGTTCAGCACTCTGTCGGTTCAGGCAGGGCGCTTTTTTGTTGCGCATTTCCGAGAATTGAAAGGAGATCAAAATCATGGCAAAGCATCTGTTTACTTCCGAATCCGTTACCGAGGGACATCCCGATAAGATCTGCGACCAGATCAGCGACGCCGTTCTGGACGCCATTTTCGAGCAGGATCCCAATGGCCGCGTGGCCTGCGAGACCACCGCTTCCACGGGCCTGATCCACATCATGGGCGAGATCACCACCTCCTGCTATGTGGACATCCCCAAGATCGCCCGCGAGGTGATCCGCGATATCGGCTACGACAACGCCGCCTACGGCTTTGACTGCAACACCTGCGCCGTCATCACCAACATCGACGAGCAGTCCGGCGACATCGCCCTAGGCGTGGACAAGTCGCTGGAATCCAAGGAATCCGGCCACGACGAGCTGGACAACGGCGCCGGCGATCAGGGCATGATGTTCGGCTACGCCTGCGACGAGACGCCCGAGCTGATGCCCCTGGCCATCTCCCTTGCACACAAGATGGCCAAGCGCCTGACCGACGTGCGCAAGCAGGGTCTGCTGACCTATCTGCGTCCCGACGGCAAGACCCAGGTCACCGTGGAGTATGACGAAGACGGCAAGCCCTCCCGCGTGGACACCGTGGTGGTCTCCACCCAGCACGCCGCCGAGGTCTCTCTGGAGCAGATCCGCAAGGATATCATCGAGCTGGTCATCAAGCCCACCGTTCCCGCCCAGCTGCTGGACGAGAACACCAAGTTCTATGTGAACCCCCCCGGCCGCTTCGTCATCGGCGGTCCCCAGGGCGACAGCGGCTTGACCGGCCGTAAGATCATCGTGGACACCTACGGCGGCAGCGCTCCTCACGGCGGCGGCGCCTTCTCCGGCAAGGATCCCACCAAGGTGGATCGCTCCGCCGCCTACGCCGCCCGCTGGGTGGCCAAGAACGTGGTGGCCGCGGGCCTGGCCAGCAAGTGCCAGATCCAGCTGGCCTACGCCATCGGCGTGGCCCGTCCCGTCAGCGTGATGGTGGACACCTTCGGCACCGGCGTGGTGGCCGACGATGCGCTGGAGGCCGCTGTGGAGAAGGTCTTTGACCTGCGTCCCACCGCCATCATCCGCGATCTGGACCTGCGCAAGCCCATCTATCGCCAGCTGGCCGCCTACGGCCACATGGGCCGCGAGGATCTGGGCGTGGCATGGGAAAAGACCGACCGCGTCGAGGCCCTGAAGGCCGCCCTGGGCAAGTAATTGCGGGTAATTCCGGCGGTTAGCCAAAAGTAACTTGCATTTCTCCGATTCCTGTGCTATACTGGTTCCTAATAAGAACAAGGAGTGATCACATGCATTTGCAGGAATCCGGCGAGATGTATCTGGAGACCATTCTGGTCCTGACCAGTCAATCGCCCCACGTCCGCGCCATCGACGTGGGCGAGTACATGGGCTATTCCAAGCCCAGCGTCAGCCGTGCCATGGGGCTGCTGAAAAACGGCGGCTACATCAAGGTGGACGAAAACGGCTTCATCACGCTGCTGGAGCCGGGCCGCGAGGTGGCCGAAATGATCTACGAGCGTCACACACTGTTGACGCAGTATCTCATCCGCCTGGGCGTATCGCCCGAGGTGGCTGCCGAGGACGCCTGCAAGCTGGAGCATGTGATCAGCGATGAATCCTTCCAGGCCATCAAGCGCCACGCCCATCTGGGTACGGTAAAATAAGCGAAAAAGAGTGACCGTCTTAAACGGTCACTCTTTTTTTTGCGCCGGTCAATTCCGCCAGCAGACCCCGGCAGCCCGCCAGCACGTCCTGCCAGGCGGCCTCGAAGTCGCCGGTGTACCAGGGGTCGGCCACGCTGCCGGGACGCGCCGTGTACGCCAGCAGCAGGTGCAGCTTCCCATCGGGATCGCCGCCGCAGATGCGCCGCATGTTCCGCAGATTGGCCTGGTCCATGCCGATGAGCAGGTCATAGGCGTCATAGTCCTGCGCCGTCAGCTGCCGCGCCGCGTGGCCGCCGCAGGGGATGCCGTGCTCCGCCAGCTTCCGCCGCGCCGGGGGATAGACCGGATTGCCGAGCTCCTCCCGGCTGGTGGCCGCCGATCCGATATGAAACTGTGACGCCAGCCCGGCCTTCTGTACCAGGTCCTTCATCACGAACTCCGCCATGGGGCTGCGGCAGATGTTGCCGTGGCAGATGAATAAGATTTTTGATCATGTCTGTGTACGCTCCCTGTCTGTTGTTTCCTTCAGTATACCAGCCGTCCGCCCATTCGTCGAGAGGGAGTTTTCTCCGCGGGGCGGACAGAACCGAAGCCGCGGGTGCTGCATAAGCATCCGCGGCCTTGGCGAAAGGAAATAAAAGAGAATGGCATAGGGATCGCCCCGCAGGAGGGCGCGGGGCGGGCCGGATCAACCGGCCAGGGTGGCGGCCATGACCGCCTTGATGGTGTGCATACGGTTCTCCGCCTCGTCAAAGACGATGGACTGGGGGCCTTCAAACACCTCGTCGGTGACCTCCATGGCGTCGCGGCCGAAGGCCTCGCCCATCTCCTTGCCCACGATAGTCTTGTGGTCGTGGAAGGCGGGCAGGCAGTGCATGAACACGGCCTTGTCACCGGCCTGGGCCATGAGCTGGGCGTTCACCTGATAGGGGGCCAGATCGGCGATGCGCTCCTTCCAGACCTCCACAGGCTCACCCATAGAGACCCACACGTCGGTATAGATCACGTCGGCGTTCTGGACGGCCGCGGCGGGATCGGTGATAAAGGACAGGGTGGCGCCGGTCTCCAGGGCGATGGCCTGGCATTCGGCAACCAGCGCCTGGTCGGGAAAATACTTCTCCGGCGCGCAGGCTACGAAGTGCATGCCCATCTTGGCGCAGCCCACCATCAGGGAGTTGCCCATGTTGTACCGGGCGTCGCCCATGTACACCAGCTTCTTGCCCTTCAGACCGCCGCAGTGCTCCTGAATGGTCAGGAAGTCCGCCAGGATCTGGGTGGGATGGAATTCGTTGGTCAGGCCGTTCCACACGGGAACGTCGGCGTACTGGGCCAGCTCCTCCACGATGCTCTGGCCGAAGCCCCGGTACTCGATGCCGTCAAACATGCGGCTGAGGACGCGGGCGGTGTCGGCGATGCTCTCCTTCTTGCCGATCTGGGAGCCGGTGGGGTCCAGGTAGGTGACGCCCATGCCCAGGTCGTGGCCCGCCACCTCGAAGGCGCAGCGGGTACGGGTGCTGGTCTTTTCAAAGATCAGGGCGATGTTCTTGCCCTGGCACAGGGCGTGGGGGATACCGGCCTTCTTCTTGGCCTTCAGGTCAGCCGCCAGCTCCAGCAGGTAGCTGATCTCCTCGGGGGTAAAGTCCAGCAGCTTCAGGAAATCCTTGTTTTTCAGACTGGTCATGGGAGTGCTCCTTCCAAATAATAAGATAGGGCGTCAATGCCGGTCGCCCTTGTGCAGCCGCTTCTCCAGCACCGCCAGCAGCCGCGTCAGCGCCACCACGATGATGAGGTACGTCAGCGCCACCACCATCAGGGGATTGAATGCGTCGAAGGTATTGTTGCGGATCAGGTTGCCCGCTCTGGTCAGATCCTGCACGGCCACATAACCGGCCACGGCGGTCTCCTTCAAAAGGGCGATCATCTCGTTGCCGATGGCGGGCAGGATGTTCTTCATGGCCTGGGGCAGGATCACATGGATGGTGGTCTGGATCCGGGACAGGCCCAGCGACCGGCCCGCCTCCATCTGGCCCGCGTCCACCGCGCCGATGCCGCTGCGCATCAGCTCGGCCATATACGCGCCGGAGTTGATGCCGAAGGTGACGATGCCCACGGTGATGCCGTTGGCGGACTGCATGATGACGAAGTAGAAGATCAGCAGCAGCACCACCACGGGGATGCCCCGGATGACGGTGGTATAGATGTCGCACAGCACACACAGGGGCTTCATGGCGCGGCTTCCCTCGCCGCAGTACTTGATGATGGCTACCAGTGCGCCGATCACGATGCCGATGCACAGGGCGCCCAGGGTGATGATGGCGGTGTTGCGCAGGCCGTCCACCAGCATCATATAGCGGTCATCCTCTAAAAATGTGGAGGCCAGCTTGGCGCCCCAGTTGGTAAAGAATTGGCCGATGGCGGTAAAAATATTCATAGCGGCGGCTCCTTAGAAGTATCTTATCATGCCCCGCCCGTCGGCGTGGGACAATTCGCGCAGAATTGGGGGTATTTAACAGGCAAATGAAGAGTGAAGAGAGAAAAGTGAAAGGTGAAGAGTTGCGGTATGCCGCTGAAGCGGCATGATCGGAATATGTTTTGCTTCTCTCTGTGCTATCGGTGGTCCGTTCGTAGGGGCGGACGACCCTGTCCGCCCGACCGTATCACGCGGCGATTCCTTGTGCCCGCCGTACCACACGGCGGTTTCTTGCACCCTTGTGTAGGGGGCGGCGTCCTCGACGCCCCGTCGGTTCACCGGAAAATTTTACGTTCGCCGCACGGGCCGTCGGGGACGCCGGCCCCTACGACGTTCTATCGTCGGTACCTGCGTTCATCACACGACGGTTCTTGTGCCCATCCGTAGGGGCCGACGACTCTGTCGGCCCTATCGAAAATCGTATCGTCATCGTGGGGGCGGACAGAGTCGTCCGCCCCTACGAAGCTCTATGGATGCTCCGCTGACGTATCGTCAGGGTGCGATGTATGTCACGCCGTACTGCTGGAAGATCTGCTCCACGGTGCCGTCGGAGAGCAGGGCGTCCAGGGCCTCATTGAAGGGGGCCAGCAGGTCGCTGCCCTTCTGCAGGGCGAAGGCGTAGGGCTCAGAGGTCATGGCCTCGTCCAGGACGGTCAGGCCCAGCTCCGGCGCCATGGCCAGGGCCACCTCGTTGTCCACGACCCAGGCGTCCACCTTACCGGCGGTCAGAGCCGCGGCGGCGTCGTTGTTGGCGGTGAAAGCCAGCACCTCATAGCCGTTGGCCATGCAGTACTCCTCGGCGGTGGTGCCGGTCTGGACGGACACCTTCTTGCCCTCCAGGTCAGCCTTGCCGGTGATGCTGCTGCCATCGGCCACCACGATGGCCTGGGCGGCCATGAAGTACACGCTGGAGAAGTCCACGTTCTCTTTTCTCTTGTCGGTCACGGTGATGCCGGACATACCCACATCGAACTTACCGGCCTGGACACCGGGGATGACGGAGTCAAAGTCCATCTGCTGGATGTCCAGCTCCATGCCCATCTTCTCGGCGATCTTGCTGAGGATATCCACCTCGATACCCACTACCTCGCCGCCCTCCAGGGACTCGAAGGGGGGAAAGTCGGGGCTGGTGGCCACCACCAGCTTGGTCTTGGCGGCGTCGGAGGCGTCGTCACCGGCGGGGGTGCTGTTGTTGTCGGAATTGCTGCTGCCGCAGCCGGCCAGCAGGCCCAGCGCCATCACCAGCGCCAGCGCAAAAGCGGTAAACTTTTTCATCGTTATTCTCCTTTTGTATCGTTTTTCTGTTGGGAAAGGTACGTCTTTATGGCGGTGATCTGCGCCTCCACGGAGGCGGGGCCGCCCGGCGAGGTTCGTCGTGCCACGCAGTTCTCCAGCGCGATGGCCGGATATACGTCCTCGTCGAACACGTCGCTGTACTGCTTCAGGGTATCCAGCGGCAGGGCCTCCAGCACGGTGTCGTGATGGATGCACCAGGCCACCAGCTCTCCGGAGATCTTATAGGCGGTGCGGAAGGGCAAACCCTTCTTGGTGAGATAGTCCGCCAGATCGGTGGCGTTGATGAAGCCCTTCTGTGCCGCCTTGTACATGGTGTCGGTACAGGGCTTCATGTTGGCGATCATGGGGGTGAACACCTGCAGACACATCTTCACGGTGTCCACCGCGTCGAACACGGCCTCCTTGTCCTCCTGCATGTCCTTGTTGTAGGCCAGGGGCAGGCCCTTCAGCGTGGTCAGCAGGGCCATCAGGTCGCCGTACACGCGGCCGGTCTTGCCGCGGCACAGCTCCGCCATGTCCGGGTTCTTCTTCTGGGGCATGATGGACGAGCCAGTGGTAAAGCCGTCGTCCAGCTCCACGAAGTGGAACTCCCAGCTGCTCCACAGGATCAGCTCCTCGGAGAAGCGGCTCAGGTGCATCATCAGCATCGAGCAGGCCGCCAGCAGCTCCACGCAGAAGTCACGGTCGGACACGCCGTCCAGACTGTTCAGCGCGATCTGGGAGAAGCCCAGCTGCGCCGCCTCATATTCCCGGTCGATGGGGAAGGTGGTGCCCGCCAGGGCGCAGCACCCGATGGGGGACATGTCCATGCGCTTGGCGGTGTCGTCCAGGCGGCCGATATCCCGCTGGAGCATCATGGCGTAGGCCATGAGGTGGTGGCCGAAGGTGATGGGCTGGGCCCGCTGCAGATGGGTGTAGCCGGGCATGATGGCGGTCTTGTACTGCTCCGCCTTATCGGTGACGGCCTCCAGCAGTCCCAGCACCAGTGCGCGGATGGCGGCGATCTCCTGCCGCAGGTACAGCCGCAGATCCAGTGCCACCTGATCGTTTCGGGATCGGGCGGTGTGGAGCTTCTTGCCCACGTCGCCCAGCCGCTCCGTCAGCACCTGCTCCACGAACATGTGGATATCCTCGGCGCTGGGGTCGAAGGAAAGCTTCCCCTCGTCCAGGTCGGCCATGATCCCGGCCAGGCCGAAGATCAGCGTCTGGGCCTCCTCCTCGGTAAGGATGCCGCAGTGGGCCAGCATGGCGGCGTGAGCCATGGAGCCGGTGATATCCTGGCGGTACATGCGGCAGTCGAAGTGCAGGGACGAGTTGAAGTCGTCCGCGATCTGCGCCGTTTCCTTTTCGGCCCGTCCGGCCCAGAGCTTTGCCATGGTGGTTCTCCTTTCGGTGGTGTTGTGTGCGGGGGTGGGGGGTTCTTGTAATCGTGTGTAGGGGGCGGCGTCCTCGACGCCCCGTCGGATTACCGAAGGTTTCTGCGTTCATTGTGCGGGCCGTCGGGGACGCCGGCCCCTACAGAGTTCTACCGGCAGTATTTCCATTTATCGTGCGGGCGGGGCACCCCAAGGGTGCTCGTTTCGCTTCGCTCCACCGCGTTCACCCCGCCCCTACGCATCGTTTGCCCAAATCATACCGTGCGGCGGGGTGAGGGCACCCCGACCACACGAATACGCCGTTTTCTTACAGCTTGCCCTGATCCTTCAGCGCCTGCATCTTGGTGGTCAGGCCCCACAGGTTGATGAAGCCGGTGGCCTGAGACTGGTCATAGTCGCTCTCGCCGAAGGTGACCAGATTCTCGGAGTACAGGGAGCAGGGGGAGGTCATACCGGCGGGGATGATGTTGCCCTTATAGAGCTTCAGCTTCACGGAGCCGGTCACGTCCTTGTTGGCCTCGTTGGCGAAGGCGGTCAGCGCCTCCTGCAGAGGGGAGTACCACTTGCCGTTGTACAGCAGGTCTGCATAGTCCACAGACAGCTTCTGCTTGGCGTGCAGCACTTCCTTGTCCATGGTCAGCATCTCCAGCTGGGCGTGGGCGAAGTACAGGATGGTGCCGCCGGGAGTCTCGTAGATGCCGTGATCCTTCATGCCGATGAGACGGTTCTCCACGATGTCGATGATGCCGATGCCGTTCTTGCCGCCCAACTCGTTGAGCTTCTCGATGATCTTGCTGGCCTTCATCTTCTCGCCGTCCACGGCCACAGGCGCGCCGGCCTCGAAGTCGATGGTCACATAGGTGGGCTCGTCAGGCGCCTGGAAGGGGGACACGCCCATCTCCAGGAAGCCGGGCTTATCCAGATCCGGCTCGTTGGCGGGATCCTCCAGATCCAGACCCTCGTGGCTCAGGTGCCACAGGTTCTTGTCCTTGGAGTAGTTGGTCTCGCGGGAGATCTTCAGGGGCACGTTGTGGGCCTCGGCGTAGTCGATCTCCTCCTCACGGGACTTGATGTCCCACTCACGCCACGGGGCGATGATCTTCATATCGGGGGCAAAGCGCTTGATGGCCAGCTCGAAACGCACCTGATCGTTGCCCTTGCCGGTGGCGCCGTGGGCGATGGCGTCGGCGCCCTCGGCCTTGGCGATCTCCGCCAGCTTCTTGCCGATGACGGGACGGGCAAAGGCGGTGCCCAGCAGATAGGTCTCATACTTGGCGTCCATCTTCAGGCAGGGGATGATGACGTCGTCCACCATCTCGTCCACCAGGTCGGCCACGATCAGCTTGCTGGCGCCGGTCTTGATGGCCTTCTCCTCCAGACCCTCCAGCTCATCGGCCTGGCCCACGTTGCCGGCCACGGCGATGATCTCGGGGTTATTGTAGTTTTCCTTCAGCCAGGGGATGATGATGGAGGTATCCAGTCCACCGGAGTAGGCCAGTACGATCTTCTTGATGTCTGTATGTTTCATGGTGAGTTCCTCCTTGAATGTTTATGTAATCTATGTGCATGATTATACATATCTACCATAAAATGTCAAGGCGTTTTCTGAAACTATCTCTATTTTTATGCAATTACACAGGACGAAAACGGATAAATATCCGAGCATTATGCACATTGATGGGTAAATATGCATATGCAGATGTATATATGCAAAAAAGGGCCGGATGCATGGCATCCGGCCCTCTTTTCGACGAATATATCAATCCTTGGCGTGGACGTTGATGAACTCCGCCCGCAGCTTGGAGTAGAGGATGGTCTGGCTGCTGT
>USAT01000063.1 GCA_900552725.1 uncultured Eubacteriales bacterium
CCGCACCGTGGTGCTGCCCGGCTGCGTGGACGGCGTCATCACCGGCTGCATCCTGGCGGTGGGCCGTATTCTGGGCGAGACGGCGGCCCTGCTGTACACGGCGGGCTTCGCCCACACTCTGTACGGCAGCCTGCAGGAGACACTGCAGAGCTCCGGCGCCACCCTTTCCGTGTCCCTGTACGTCTACGCCAAGGAGCAGGGCGAGTTCGACGTGGCCTTCGCCATCGCCGCCATATTGATGGTGCTTGCGCTGATCATCGACGTGGCCGCCGCCCTGGTGGGCAAATACTTCCAAAGGAGGAGAAGCATATGAGCGATATCATGACCGTCAACGACCTGTGCCTGTGGTACGGACAATCCCAGGCGCTGAAGGACGTCAATATCAATATCCCGGAGAAGAGCGTCACCGCACTCATCGGCCCTTCCGGCTGCGGAAAGTCCACCTTCCTCAAGACGCTGAACCGGATGAACGACCTGATCCCCGGTGTCCGGGTCACCGGAGAGGTCTGTTATCAGGGGCAGGACATCTTTGCCTCTTCGGTGGACGTGAACCAGCTGCGCAAGGAGATCGGCATGGTGTTCCAGAAGCCCAATCCCTTCCCCATGAGCATCTATGACAACATCGCCTACGGCCCGCGCACCCACGGCGTGCGCAGCAAGGTGAAGCTGGACGACATCGTGGAGCAGGCCCTGCGCCGCGCCGCCATCTGGGACGAGGTGAAGGACCGCCTGAAGAAATCGGCCCTGGGCCTGTCCGGCGGCCAGCAGCAGCGCCTGTGCATCGCCCGCGCGCTGGCGGTGGAGCCCCAGGTGCTGCTGATGGACGAGCCCACCAGCGCCCTGGATCCCATTTCCACCTCCCGCATAGAAGAGCTTGCCATTGAGCTGAAAGACAGGTATACTATTGTCATCGTCACCCATAACATGCAGCAGGCCGCCCGTATCTCCGACCGCACTGCCTTTTTCCTGCTGGGTGAGCTGGTGGAGTGCGGGGACACGGAGCAGATCTTTGCCCAGCCCCGCGACAAGCGGACGGAGGATTACATCACGGGGAGGTTCGGATAATGAGAAGCCGTTTGGACGAGCAGCTTGCGCTGCTGAACCGGGAATTGATCGAGATGGGCGCGCTGTGCGAGGAGGTCATCGCCGCCGCGGCCAAGGCCCTGATGGAGGGCGACACGGAGCTGGCGGCCCAGATCCCGCCCCGCGCCTCCGGCATCGACCAGCAGGAGCGGGATATCGAGGCCCTGTGCCTGAAGCTGCTGCTGCGCCAGCAGCCGGTGGCCAGCGACCTGCGGCAGATCAGCGCCGCGCTGAAAATGATCACCGACATGGAGCGCATCGGCGACCAGGCCGAGGATATCGCCGAGATCATCGGCTTCCTCAACGGCCGCTCCGGCGAGGAGTGCGCCTTCGTGGGCCACATGGCCCGGGCCGCCATCTCCATGGTGACCGGCAGCGTGGACGCCTACGTCCGCCGGGACGTGGCCCTGGCCCACGAGGTCATCGCCCGTGACGACGTGGTGGACGAGGACTTCCGCAAGGTGAAGGCCACGCTGATCGACTGGATCGCCCAGCGGCCGGACGACGGCGAGTACGCCCTGGATCTTTTGATGATCGCAAAATATTTCGAGCGCATCGGCGACCACGCCGCCAACATTGCCGGATGGGTGGTCTTTGCCGTCACCGGCGTTCACGACGGAGAGGAGAATGGACATGATCTGGTGTGTGGAGGATGACAGCGGCATCCGCGAGATCGAGGTATATACCCTGAATTCCACCGGGTTCGAGGCCCGGGGCTTTTCCGACGGTGCCTCCTTCCGCGAGGCGCTGGAGACCGAGACGCCGGACCTGGTGCTGCTGGACGTGATGCTGCCCGGCGAGGACGGGGTGTCTCTGCTGCGCTATCTGCGCCAGACGCCCCGGACGCAGGCGGTGCCCGTCATCATGGCCACCGCCAAGGGCATGGAGTACGACAAGATCCAGAGCCTTGACATGGGGGCCGACGACTATCTGGTCAAGCCCTTCGGCATGATGGAGATGGTCTCCCGGGTGAAGGCGGTGCTGCGGCGCTGCGCCCCGGCCCAGCAGGGCCGCCGGCTCTCCGGCGGCGGCGTGACGCTGGATCTTGACGGCCATACCGTCACGGCGGCGGGAGAGCGCGTGACTCTGACCTATAAGGAGTTCGAGCTGCTGCGGCTGTTCCTGTCCCACCCCGGCATGGCCTTCACGCGGGATCAACTCTTCAACGACGTGTGGGGCGCCGACTATGTGGGCGAGAGCCGCACGGTGGATATGCACATCCGCACCCTGCGCCAGAAGCTGGGCGCGTGCGGTGACCGCATCGAAACGGTGCGTGGCGTGGGCTACAGATGGGAGGCACGGACATGACGAAACGAATTTTCCGCTCCATGGTGATCACGGCGGGCGCGGTGCTGCTGGCCAGCCTGGTGATCATTATGGGCTGCCTTTACGAATACTTCTGCGGCGTGCAGGAGCAGCAGCTCAAGGATGAGCTGGGCCTGGCGGCCGCCGCCATGCAGCAGGGGGAGGGGGAGAGCTACCTCCGATCCCTCAGCTCTGACCGCTACCGCCTCACCTGGGTGGCGGCCAACGGCACCGTGCTGTACGATACCCGCACCGACGCCGCCGGTATGGAGAACCACGGCCAGCGCCAGGAGATCCAGCAGGCGCTGCTGACGGGGCAGGGCGAGTCCAGCCGCTACTCCGCCACGCTGTTGGAAAAGACCATCTATCAGGCGAAGCGCCTGGATGACGGCACCGTGCTGCGTATCTCCATCAGCCGCGCCACCGCGGGCGTGCTGGTGCTGGGCATGCTCCAGCCCTTCCTGATCGTACTGGTGCTGGCGCTGGCGTTGTCGGCCCTGCTGGCCCGGCGGCTGGCCCAGCATATCGTAAAGC
This sequence comes from uncultured Eubacteriales bacterium, assembly GCA_900552725.1. GTDB lineage: Bacteria > Bacillota > Clostridia > Oscillospirales > Oscillospiraceae > Vescimonas. Next base: position 2,923 of record USAT01000063.1, read on the forward strand.
CCCTCAACGAGCTGGATCTGGAGCACCCTCTGGAGAACGATACCTACGAGGAGCTGTCGCCCCTGCTGGGACGCATCAACCAGCAGCGCCGCCAGATCGACGCCCAGCTGGGCGAGCTGCGGCGGAAGCGGGACGAGTTCGGCCAGATCACCGGCAGCATGCAGGAGGGGCTGGTGCTGCTGAACGAGAAGAGCGAGATCATCAGCATCAACCCGGCGGCCTGTGCTCTGTTCCACGCGGAGAAGGACTGCGTGGGCTGGGATTTCCTCACCATCGAGCGCAGCCCCGACGTGAGCCGCGCCCTTCACGACGCCATGACCGGCGGCCACAGCGAGATCCAGACGGAGCGGGCCGGACGGGCCTATCAGCTGGACATCAGCCGCATCCAGTCCGGCGACACCGTCACCGGCGCGGTGGTGCTGTCCTTCGACGTGACGGATCAGGCTCTGGCCCAGCGCAGCCGCCGCGAGTTCACCGCCAACGTGTCCCACGAGCTGAAGACCCCGCTGCAATCCATCATGGGCAGCGCGGAGCTGATGGAGAACGGCCTGGTGAAGCCGGAGGACATGCCCCAGTTCATCAGCCGCATCCATCACGAAGCCGCCCGCCTTGTGACCCTGATCGAGGATATCATCCGCCTGTCTCAGTTGGACGAGGGGGCGTCGCTGCCCACGGAGAACGTGGAGCTGCTGTCCCTGGCGGAGGAGACGGCCGCCTCTCTCCGTGACGCCGCGGCCGCCAAGGATGTGACCGTGTCCGTCACCGGCACACCCGTCACCGTCCGCAGCGCCCGGCGGCTGCTGTCGGAGATCCTCTATAACCTCTGCGACAACGCCATCAAGTACAACGTCACCGGCGGCAGCGTCACCGTGGACGTGAGCCGCTGGGGCGAGAGCGCGGCCCTGACCGTGGCGGACACCGGCATCGGCATCCCCCAGGAGCACCAGAGCCGGGTGTTCGAGCGGTTCTACCGGGTAGATAAGAGCCATTCCCGCCAGAGCGGCGGCACCGGCCTGGGCCTGTCCATCGTCAAGCACGCGGTGCAGGACTTAGGCGGCGGCATCCATCTGGACAGCACCCCCGGCAAGGGCACCACCATCCGCGTGGCCCTGCCTTTAGAGCAGAGTGGAGAATAAGCGCTGCCCCCGCATATAAAATCACCCCGCTCAACAGCGGCCTTTCGTGCAGAAAGGCCGCTGTTTTTACGCGCAAAAAAGCCCGGCGTTCACGCAAAACGCCGGGCTTACCTTATTTCACTTCCACTCGCGGCCCCGGACGGTACTCCTCCGCCAGCACCCGGATGGTGATGCCTCCGGCGGACAGCTCCGTCAGCCGTGCCTGCAGGGCTTCCGCCTTTTCCGCAGGCAGCGAGATGGACAGCACCACATCCGCGCCGTAGGCCACATCGTCGATGACGCCGCCCTGGGCCTCGATCTCCAGCTTCACCCGCTCGAAGAGCGGATAGGTGCAGGGTACCTCCACCCTGGCCCACGCGCCCATGACGGCCACGCCGGAGGCGACCAGCGCGTCCTTGGCCCCCTTGGAATAGGCCCGGGTCAGTCCGCCCGCCCCCAGCAGGATGCCGCCGAAATACCGGGTCACCACGCAGCACACATTGGTGACCTCCTCCCGCTCCAGCACCTTCAGCATGGGCTGCCCGGCAGTGCCCTGGGGCTCACCGTCGTCGCTGTACCGGGCGGTGGTGGGGCCGATGCGATAGCACCAGCAGTTGTGGCGGGCGTCATAGTACTTGGCCTTCATGTCCTTGATGCACTGCTGGGCCTGCTCCTCTGTCTCCACCGGCCAGATGTGGCTGATGAAGCGGGAGCGCTTCTCCACGAACTCGCTGTCCGCCGCCTGAAAGGGAACCCGAAACGCGCTCATTCCCAGTCCTCCTTCGGTGGCTGCCAGCCCTCGATATAGTCCTTCAGCTGGCCCAGCAGCCGGGGATTGCACACGGCCACCACGTCCACCGTGGCGCCGTACTCCACGCTCTCCACCTTAGCCTCCCGGTACAGGCTGTCCAGCGCCCCCGCCTTGTCGTAGGGCAGGTGCAGCGTCACCCGCTTGGTGCCCTTGTCCAGCTTCCTGTCGATCAGCGCCAGCAGGTCGGGAATACCCTCCCCCGTCTTGGCGGAGATGGCCACGGCGTCCTCCTCTTTCGCCCGGTCGCCGGGGAAGCTGAGGTCAGACTTGTTGTACACCCGGATGCAGGGGATGGTGTCCGCCCCCAACTCACGGATCAGACGATCCACCGTGTCGGCCTGCTGCCGCCACTGGATGTTGGAGGAGTCGATGACGTGCAGCAGCAGGTCGGCGTACTCCAGCTCCTCCAGCGTGGCCTTGAAGGCCTCCACCAGCTGGTGGGGCAGCTTGCGGATAAAGCCCACCGTGTCGGAGATCACCACATCCAGCGTATCGCTGACGGTGAGAAGCCTCGTGGTGGTGTCCAGCGTGTCGAACAGCCGGTTGTTGGCGGGAATGTCCGCCCCGGTGATGGCGTTCAGCAGCGTGGACTTGCCCGCGTTGGTATAGCCCACGATGGCCACCACGGGGATCTCGTTCTTGCTGCGGCGCTGGCGCTGGGTGGCGCGCACCCGGCGCACCTCCTCTAGCTCGTCCTTCAGCTTGTCGATCTTGCGGCGGATGTGGCGGCGGTCTGTCTCCAGCTGGGTCTCGCCGGGGCCCTTGGTGCCGATGGGTGAGCCGCCGGTGCCGCCCTGCCGCTCCAGATGGCTCCACATGCCGATCAGGCGGGGCAGCAGGTACTGGTACTGGGCCAGCTCCACCTGCAAACAGCCCTCCTTGGTTCTGGCCCGCTGGGCGAAGATGTCCAGGATCAGGCCGCTGCGGTCGATGACCTGGACGCCCAGCAGCTCGGTCAATACACGAATTTGCGACGGCGACAGGTCGTTGTCGAAGATCACCATGGTGGCCTTCTCGTTGTCCACCATGCGCTTGACCTCCTCCACCTTGCCCTCGCCGATGAAGCTGTGGGGATCGGGCTTCTCCCGGCTCTGCAGGATGATGCCCGCCGTGTCGCCGCCCGCCGTGTCCACCAGCTCCGAGAGCTCCATCAGGCTCTCCTCGTCGGCGCTGTCCTCGCCCAACACCGGCGAGCGCAGGCCCACCAGCACGGCGTGATCCCGGGATTCCTTGTTGTTTTCCAAAGTTTTACGTTCCATAATACCCTCGGTCAAAAGAATAAAAAGTAAATTTGCCCCTATTATATACGTTTTTCCGCCGGTTGTAAACCGTGAAAAGCCGGAGACGCCGCACAGTATGCACCCAGCATATTGCTTTCCCGCCCCGCCGGTGGTATAGTAGTCCTACAAGCCTGACAGGAGGAAGAGAATATGAGAAAACAGATCACCAGCCTGCTGCTGTCCCTGCTGATGCTGCTGACCCTGCTGCCCACTGCCGCATGGGCGGAGAACGCGGTACACAGCGGAAAATGCGGAAAAGATCTGACATGGACACTTGAAAACGGCGTACTGACTATTGAAGGTTTGGACAACATGGAGAACTATTCCTCGGCTGCCAGTACTCCGTGGGCAGACTATGCCCTCGAAATAGGCATTGTCAAGTTACCAGATGAATTGACCAGCATCGGCGATTATGCCTTTGCGGGCTGCAAGAATTTGACAGAGATTGAGCTGCCTAAAAAGCTGAAGTCTATCGGTTATTATGCCTTTGACGGCTGCCAAAACCTAAAAGAGATCACGATCCCCCATCAGCTTGAAGCGCTCTCAATTTTCACGTTTCGCGGCTGTACCAACCTCGCCAAAGTAAACTTTTCGGCCAACAGCACCATTGATACGATCGGTGCGTATGCTTTCTATGGCTGCCGGAGTTTGAAAAGTATTGATTTTCCGCAGTCCCTCAAAACCATCGGGCAAGCCGCCTTTGAGTATACCGGCTTAGTCAATGTCAAGTTTAACTATGATCTGGAGACCATCTATGATTCCGCCTTCGATGCCTGTCACGATCTTGTGTCTGTGGAAATTGATAGAAATGTCTCCAGCATTGGTGACTGGGTCTTTGACGAATGTGAGAACCTGCGGGAGATCAATGTAGCCAACGGAAATGCTTCCTATAGCTCGGTTGACGGCGTACTCTTCAACAAGGGCAAAACGATCCTTATCAAGTACCCGGCAGGGCATGAGCGGACGCACTACAGCATTCCCAGCGGTGTGACCGAGATCACCAGATGCGCTTTCAGTGAAACGCAGCATCTGGCCAGTGTTTCCATACCAAGCAGCGTAAAAACCATCAACCAGAATGTATTTGACGTTACCGCGAAATACGGCTTTACCGACGTTTTCTACGACGGCAGTACGGAAAGCTGGGCCAACATTTCGATTGCCTCTAACGGTAACGACGGACTCTCTACCGCGGTGATCCATTACGGCGGCAAGTGTGGCCCCGGATATGAAACAGAGACGAAAAACACACCTGCCGCCTGCACGACACCCGGCATAAAGGATCGTATCGTGTGCGCCACCTGCGGCGCAGTAATTGTAGCCGGTACCGACATCCCCGCCACCGGCCACACCGAAATCACCGACGAAGCTGTAACACCCACCTGCACCACCCCCGGCAAGACCGAAGGCAAGCACTGCGAAGTGTGCGGCAAGGTGCTGACAGCGCAGGAGGAACTCCCCGCCACCGGAGTACACACCTGGAACGATGGCGAGGTCACTGTGCGCGCCACCTGTGACGCAGAGGGCACCATGACATATACCTGCACCGTATGCGGCGGGACGAAAACCGAACCCATCCCCGCCATCGGCAGCCTTCTGGGCGACGTAAACGGCGACGGCACCGTCAACATTACGGACATGGCCCTGGTCTACCAATACCTGACCGGACAGACAGAATTCACGGACGGCCACAAAAAAGCCGCCGATGTGAACCGGGACGGCATCGTGGACGTGTACGACCTCCAGCGTCTGTACGAGGCCGTGACCGGCATTGATCCCCTGTCATAACAAAAAGAAGGAGACACATCCGTGTCTCCTTCTTTTTGTTCACGCCTTCTCCGCCAGCGCCCGGACCTCCGCCAGGGACAGCCCCTGCGCATCGGCGATGCGGGCCAGGTCCTCGTACTCGTACTTGCTGCGGGTAACGCCGTAGCCCTGGGAGATCTTGCGCCGCACCGGGCCGTAGAGGGTGTCCACCGTGTCCTGGGTGCGCGTCAGCGTATAGCGGCGGCACAGGTGCTCCCGCACGCCGATGGTAGTGGTGTGCCGCAGCAGCAGCGCCGCCATCTCCGCCCGGTCGCCCTCCCGGCACAGGACGGTCAGCACCGTGCCGGGCCGGGATTTCTTCATGGTGACCGGCGCGGCCCACACGTCCAGCGCCCCGGCCTTCAGCAGCGTCTCCATGGCGAAGGCCATGTCCTCCGCCGTCATATCGTCTACGTTGCAGCTCAGCTCCGCCACCTGGCCGCCCGTCTCCGCCGTATCGCCCCAGAAGGCCCGGATGCAGTTGGCGGCCTCAAACTCCTTGGTGCCCATGCCGTAGCCCACGGCCTGGGTGGTCATCACGGGCATCTCGCCGAACCGGGATGCGAAATGCTTCAAAAGCGCCGCCCCGGTGGGGGTACACAGCTCCGCCCGGACGGCGCCGCCATAGGCGGGCACCCCCTGCAGCAGATACGCCGTGGCGGGGGCAGGCACCGGCAGCAGCCCGTGGGCGCACCGCACCTGGCCGCTGCCCACGCAGACCGGCGAGGCTACGATCTCGCCCGGCGCCAGCCGGTGCAGCAGCAGGCACACCGCCGCCACATCCGCCAGAGCGTCCATGGTGCCCACCTCGTGGAAGTGGATGTCCTCCACCGGCACACCGTGGACATGGCTCTCCGCCTGGGCGATCAGCCCGTACACCGCCAGCACGTCGGTCTTTACCGCCTCCGGCAGGCACAGATGGTCACGCACCATGTGCTCCATCCCGTGCAGGCCCGTGTGGTGATGGTGCCCGTGATCATGGTCATGGTGGTCATGGCTGTGCTCATGCATGGCCTCGGATTCCTCCGCGCCGTTTATTTTCACCGACATATGGGTACCCTGCACGCCGCAGCGCGTCACCGTTTCGCAGCCGTAGACCACGCCCGGCACGCCGATGGCGTTCAGCTCCGCCAAGGCCGCTTCCCTGTCCGGCATCAGCTCCAGCAGCGCCGCCGTCAGCATATCGCCCGCCGCGCCCATGGCGCAGTCCAGATACAGTGTTTTCATGGGGCTCCCTCCGATCGTGACAAATGCTGCTCCGATTATACCCGACCTTGCCGGAATTTGCAACGGCAAGAAACCGAAAAGCACCTCGCCGTCCCACGGCAATGCGCAGCTGTCTCAGCGCAGATCCATGCGCTCAAATATGTGCGCTTCCTCATTTCTTATGTACTGCTCCACCGTGCAAAGAGCAGAAATATTGTCTGCTTCATAGTCTGCGGGCAAATAGAGCATTAGCATAGCATGATCCTGCTCCCAGATCACCATTCTATCTGTTTCCTCACACACCAGATACTTACCATCCAACAGTTCATTCTCTGCTGCCCCGAACAGAGCTATTGCACGCCCCAATTCATCTGTTCCCCGTGTCGACAGGAACAGAAAATGCTTCTGACCGGCTTCCGCCTCAAGAATGGCATCACCCAAAGATAAGCACTCTTCCGGCAGATACCAGAACCCAATGTCCGAAGCTCCCGCCGTTATTTTATACAGCTGATACGCTTCCGGTATCCCCGTAGGTACGAAGTAATCGTGCAGAGAGGCAAGTTCCGCAGCATCCTCTTCTTTTTCAGCAGAAAGCGCATACGCAGCAAAAGCGTCTATGTCGGAGAATACCACCAAGTCCGCGGCACTGTCCTGTATTTCTTCCGTGCTGCCAGCATTGCCGCAGCCAGCCGCAAGAAATATCATCAATACGCCCATCAGTACCATAGCACATCTTGTTTTCACGGTTACACCCTCCTTCATTCCAGATGTCTGCGCTATCCTTTTCACATTCCGTACGCCAAAACAGAGTTGCCGGCAAAGGGACATTTCCTCACAAACGGGCCGCCGTTATGAAAAAGCCGCCTGACGGCGGCTTTTTACGGGGTAAGGGAGCTTCCCTGTTTTTTACAGCGTAATGGGAAACATCAGGTGCAGGCCGCCGAACACCACCACCGAGGCGACGGTGGCGATCAGGAAGCCGCGGCAGACCTTGCGGCTCTTCTGGGCTTTGGCCTCGTTTTCGTGCTCATTCTTCCAGCGGACGAAAAACCATCCGGTGCACAGCAGGCAGACCACCGGCGCAAACAGCAGGCCGATCATGGCAAAGTATTCCATCGAGTATCCTCCTTCTTTGTTACCTCCATTATACCGGAAAACGGACACAACGTCAAGAAAATGCTTGATGCCGACATCAAAACCGGCCATTAGCGCTCTGTTTATACATTTCCGTCAAAGCGCATGGGGGTAAAGCGCAGTCCGCTCACCGTCTGCTCCGCATCGGTGGCCACAAAGCCCAGATGGCGATAGACCTCCACCGCATAGGGCGAGGAATGGACGGTGAACGTCTGCCGGTCATAGTCCTGCCGCATGGTCTGGAACAAAGCGCGGCCGATCCCCCGGCGGTGATACGCCGCCCGGACGAAAAAGCCGCCGATGTGCTGGGGCTGGCGCATACACAGCGTGCCCACCAGTTCATCGCCGTCAAAAGCGCCATAGAACCGCATCGCCCGGATGCGCTGGGTATCATGCAGGCTGGCCCGGAAAAAGTCGATGCGCTCCTGCGAATACTCCGGGGCCTCAAACTGCTGAAAAACCTCCCATGTCAGCGCCAGAGCGGCGGGGATCTCCTGGCTGCGCAGGCGGCGGACGGTGTATTCCGATCCGCTTTTCCCGGCATGCTTTTCTCCTGAAAATGAATATGTCATGCTATCCCTCTTTTCCATTTATGACGATATTATAGAAAATATCTCCCCGAAAAGATAGGATGATTCTCTAGCGCTCTGTGTTCATTTTTAGGGTGTCCGTTGCCTTTTGTTGCCTTTTATCGGTACATTACCCGCCGTTATTGGTACATAAAAGGCGGTAATCAGTGCATAAAAAAGGCTGTCCGAAATCGGACAGCCTTTTTTGATACTTGTTGAGCGAAACCTTACTTGGCAGCCTTGGCGGCCTTGATGGACTCGATCAGCTCGGGGACGACCTTGAACAGGTCGC
>USAT01000064.1 GCA_900552725.1 uncultured Eubacteriales bacterium
TGCGCACCTGCTCCGGCGGCGTGGGCGGCTTCGAGCTGGAGAGCCGTACCGCCAAATTCAACGGCAAGTACAGCCAGTGGATGGAGTATTACAGCGACAGCTTCAAGGTGTATAGCATGGACAAATCCAAGGTCACGGATTACACCATCTACTCCTTCTACTTCTATCCCGTGGCGGAGACTGTGAACGTCACCGGCGGCATCGTCAACCAGCCCGCCGTGGACTTCGGCACCGTGCTGCCCGCCTATGTGGGCCAGGACTATGAGCTGACCTTCACCGTGGACGCCCCCTTCGGCGTCGATGGCGACATGACCGCCACGCTGGGTGAAAAGACGCTGACCGTCACCAAGGGTGAGGATGGCAAGTACACCGCCATCATTCCGGTGGATATGGTCAAGGGAGATAAGCTGACCGTCACCGTGTCCGGCAAGGACACCAAGAACGTCGCCATCACCGGCGAGGCCGAGATCGAGGTCAAGGACGAGCCCTCCATCGTGAATCTCACCCCCGCCAACGGTGAGGAGACCGGTGACAACAAGCGTCCCACCATCGGTGCCGATGTCATCAACGCCGGTGACGACCCCACCATCCTGCTGAAGATCAACGACGAGCCTGTGGACGCTGACTATGCCGATGGCAAGGTCACCTACACCCCTGCCGCCGACATGGCGGACGGTAAGGTACAGGTCTCCCTGACCGTCACCCGCGCCGACGGCAAGTCCGCCACTGCGGAGTGGTCCTTCACCGTGGGCGAGGCCACCTATCAGCGGTACTTCGGCCAGCTCCACGGCCATACCCAGTACTCCGACGGTGCCGGCTCTCTGACCGGCGCACTGGATTACATCGCCGCTCTGCCTGAGAGTGCCAACGTCCAGTTCGTGGCCTTCACCGACCACTCCAACTACTTCGACAGCAAGAATAATCCCAACGTGGAAGCCGCACTGTACGACACCTCTCTGGTGAAGGACTCCGACGCCAGCCACAGCTGGAACACCTATAAGAGCACCATCGCCGCCTTCAATGCCGAGAATACCGGCAAGATCGTCGCCATCGGCGGCTTCGAGATGACATGGCCCGGCGGCCCCGGCCATATCAACACCTTCAACACCCCCGGCGTCGTCTCCCGCAACAACTCCACGCTGAACAACAAGACCAGCGACGCCGGCCTGCAGGCCTACTACGCCCTGCTGAGCCAGCCCGAGGGCGTGGACTCCATCAGCCAGTTCAACCACCCCGGCACCACCTTCGGCAACTTCAAGGACTTCAACTATTGGAACCCCGTCATCGACAGCCGCATGTACATGGTGGAGGTCGGTAACGGCGAGGGTCAGGTCGGTGCCGGCGGCTACTATCCCAGCTATGAGCAGTACATCCTGGCGCTGGATAAGGGTTGGCATGTGGCCCCCACCAACAACCAGGATAACCACAAGGGCCGCTGGGGCAACGCCAACGACGCCCGCGACGTTATCCTCGCCGACGACTTCTCCGAAGCGGGCATCTACGAGGCCATCCAGGCCAGACGTATGTACGCCACCGAGGATAAGAACCTGGAGATCGATTACACCGTCAACAACCAGATGATGGGCTCCATCATTTCCGAGGTTCCCGAGAAGCTGGAGGTCAAGGTCTCCGTCCACGATCCCGACAAGACCGACACCATCTCCAAGGTGGAACTGGTGGCCAACTCCGGCAAGGTCATCTATACCTGGGACACCAACCTGTCCGGTGAGCTGTCTGCGGTGCTGGATGCCACTTATTCCTACTACTTCGTCCGCGTCACCGAGGCTGACGGCGACCTGGCGGTCACCGCTCCCGTCTGGGTGGGCGAGACCCTGAAGCTGGGCATCTCCGACGTGGCCTGCGGCACCTCCACCCCTGTCACCAATGAGGAGCTGACCCTGACCACCACCCTGTTCAACAGCGAAAAGGATAACGCCACCGTCAAGTCCCTGAAATACACAATCAAGGGCGGCGACGTCCTCAGCACCGACGCCAAGGGCTATGAGCTGAAAGCCGGCAGCACCCTGGATGTGGAATTCAAGTACACGCCCACCGCCGCCCGCGTGATGACCATCACCGTCGAAGCGGTCATCGAGCAGAACGGCGAGGAGTTCACCTTCACCAAGGATATCGAGCTGGACGTGCTGGATGCCAATGGCCTGGTGTACATCGGCATCGACGCCTCCCACTACAACGAGTATGTGGCGGGCAACTATAAGGACAGCATGGGCAACTTCGGCGAACTGGCCGCGGGCTACAGCGTCCGTACTGTGCAGCTGAACACCAGCGATGATCTGATCGCCGCCTGCTCCAACGACAAGTACAAGGCCCTGATCCTCACCGCGCCCTCCCGCCGTCTGGAAGCGGCCCAGGCCGATCCCAAGACGTACAGCACTGCTGAGCTGGAAGCCATTGCCGCCTTCAACGCCAATGGCGGCACCGTGATCCTGGCCGGTTGGTCGGATAACTACGAGAACTACCCCGTGATCCAGAACAACCCCGCTATCAAGCACATGGCCGCCACACAGAACGAGGTGCTGGCCGCCCTGGGCTCCAGCCTGCGCATCAGCGATGACGCCACCTATGACGACATCCGCAGCGCAGCCGACGGTGTGGACAAGTGGCGTCTGTACTTCAGCACCTACAACATGGACAACCTGCTGAACGAAGGCGTCATCTACGATGAAGAGCATCCCTATGACAAGCTCTACACCGAGCGCTTCAGCCACTACGGCGGCGCGTCCATCTACGCGGTGGATGCCAGCGGCACTGCCACCTCCACCCTGCCCGCCACTGTGTCCCCCGTGGTCTACGGCCACGCCACCACCTACTCCGTTGACGTGGATAAGGATGAGCTGGGCGGCGCCGGTACCCCCAAGTACGCCTACGCCGAGAACGACAGCCGCCTGCTGGTCATGGCCACCGAGCAGCTGGAGGGCAAGGGCCTGATCGTGGTCTCCGGCGCGGCCTTCATGTCCAACTTCGAGGTACAGGCACAGCTGGATAACGGTGCGGAGAAGAACTACTCCAACTACCGCATCTGCGAGAACCTGATCAAGTACCTGAACCCCATCAAGGTCACCCCCATCTCCGAGGTGCAGAAGCAGACCGAGAAGGGCTACAAGTTCACCATCGAGGGCATCGTCACCTCCAACGCCTCCGGCTATGACAAGAACACCGCCTTCTTCGACTGCATCTATGTCCAGGATACGACCGGCGGCATCAACTGCTTCCCCGTGGCCGGCGACTTCAAGATCGGCGACAAGGTCCGCGTCACCGGTAAAACCGACTTCTATCAGGGCGAGATCGAGCTGCAGGTCACCTCTATCGAGAAGATCGGCGATGCCACACCCGTCACACCCCAGGTCGTCACCGCTACCCAGGTCAACGACGGCTCCGTCCTGGGCAGCCTGATCACCGTCAAGGGTGTCATCACCCGCGTGGAGAAGAACAACGGCCTGGTGGAGACCATCCTGGTGAAGGATGCTGACGGCAATATCTGCCGCGTGTTCATCGACGGCTACATCACCACCGATAAGGACGTGGTCAACGCCGAGGTGGGCCGCGAGATCACCGTCACCGGCATTGCCTCCTACGACGACACCTTCGTCCTGTCCGACAACACGCCCATGGCGCCCCGCATCCGTATCCGTGACCGCGCCGACGTGGTCTGCGGCGCCATCGTGGAGCAGCACGAGCACGTCTGGGGTGCTTGGACGGTCACCAAGAAACCCACCTGCACCGAGCCCGGCACGCAGATCCGGTACTGCACCTGCGGCTCCAGTGAGACCCAGTCCATCCCTGCCACCGGCCACACCTATGTGAACGGCAAGTGCAAGGAATGCGGCGCAGCGAAGCCCGCCACCCCGGCGCCCTCCGTCAAGCCCGCCACCCCCGTCAAGTCCGGCACCACCGCTGACACCAGCAACATGGGCCTGTGGCTCGTGATGCTGAGCCTGTCCCTGTTCGGCTCCGTCACGCTGCTGCGCAGCAGAAAGCGCCGCGCGTAAGGCAAAAGCGGTAAGTATTCCCCATCACACAGCACAAACCCCGCCCTCCGGCGTATGCCGGAGGGCGGGGGTCTTTTTTTGTCCTTCTTCAGTTTTTCGGCACGAACAGCAGATTCTCGTCCACCTGGATGTCGAAGCCCTCCACCTGCCCGCTGGCGGTGTACTGCCACATGTCGAACCGGTAATAGAAGTCCGGATAGCTGTTGTAGTCCGCCACCCACAGGGAGTAGTCCGCCAGGCGGCTCAGGTCATAGTGGTAATACCCCTGCTGGCGGTTGATGTACACCCCCGCCTGATAGCCCGCCGCCTGGATGGCCTGACAGAAGGCCACGGCGCTGTCCGTCAGGTTGGCGTAGCCATAGCCGTTGGTGCGGGAATCCTCAGCGCTGACCGGCTCCCAGTCGAAGTACACCGGCAGCTCCAGCGCCCGGCCATCCAGCCGCTCCAGCACATACTGTGCCTCCTCCCGGCCCTCCTCCGCCGTCAGCGCCTGGGAGAAGAAGTACACTCCCGCGTCGATCCCGGCACCGTGCGCGCCCTCCAGATGGCTGTCAAACAGATCATCCGGCTGCAAAACGCCCTTACCGTAGCCCCGGAAGCCCAGCCGGATGACGGCGAATTCCACGCCACTCTCCGCCGCCGCGGCCCAGTCCACATTCTTCTGGAACACCGACAGGTCGATGCCCCGCCGCACGGCGAATTCACTGCCCGCGTACCAGGGCCGTTCCTCCAGCGTCACGAACTGCCACCGGTGCAGGGGACTGACATCAAAGTTGTCGTGGGGCGTCAGCCACACCATATTGGCCCCGTCGTTGACGTAGACCTGTCCCGCGTGGGGATCCGGCTCCTCCCGCTGGGCCGCCGGCAGCAGTGAGCGGAACACCGTGACCACAATGGCCGCCAGCGCCGCCAGAAGCACCAGTCCCAGCACCAGCGGCAGGATACTTCTCCGCTTTCGTCTCTGTCTCGTCATGGCCGCTGTCTCAAGCCTTCGCCTGCATCTGCCACAGCACCTGCTGGGCGAAGTGCCGGGCCCGCTGTGCCTTCTCCTCGTCCATAAAGGCGGTCTGGTAGCCCAGATGCCGCTCGCCGTACAGGCCCAGCCACCGGAGACGGGCATGCTTGCAGGTGCGGCGCAGTGCCTCCTCCCACAGGTCGGCCCCCTTCTCCACCCGATAGCCGCAGGTGGTGATGGCCGCCACCGCCTTGCCCTCCCACAGGGAAGGCCCCTTCTCGTCGCCGTAGTACTTGCACAGGGCGTAGATGCAGCGATCCAGCGCCGCCTTCATGGGCGCGGTGCAGCTCCACAGATAGATGGGGCTGGCCAACAGCAGCAGGTCGCAGGCCAGGATCTCCTCATAGATACCGGTCATGTCGTCGTCAATGACGCAGTTGGGGCCGTCCCAGTCCCACTGGCAGCCCCGGCAGGCCATGCAGGGGCTGATGGCCTCGTCATAGAGGGAATACACCACAAAGGTGTTGCCCGCCGCCTGCCACTCGTCCAGAAACTCCGTCAGCAGCGCACGGGTGTTGCTCTGGCCGCCCCGGGGCGAACCGAACAAAACGCAGCATTTCATGGCCTTCTCCTTTCACACGCGCTCAAAAATGTGGATATCGAATGCCGCCGTGGTGGTCAGGGATCCCAGCGCCGCCAGACGCTCCTTCCCCGCCCGGGGCGTTTTCCAGCAGTAGGGCGTCATGCCGAACAGCGCCTGGATATCCGCCTGACAGGGCAGGGTGATGGTGTCCCGCACACGGGCGATGGTCACATACCGGAAGCCCTCATAGGGCGTCTCTCCCGTCTCGTTGCGATAGGGCCGGTCGTACAGCACCTGCTTCATCTCGCACAGATGCTCCGCCGCCGGCACGACATACAGAAAGTGCCCGCCGGGCTTCAGCACCCGCCGGAACTCGTCAACGGCCAGCGGCGAAAAGCAGTCCAGCAGCAGATCCACAGTCCCGTCCGCCAGCGGCAGATGATAGGCGCTGGCCACGGCGATCTCCGCCTGCCGCACCTGCTTTGCCGCCCGCCGCGCCATGTCCTTGGAGATGTCGATGCCCGCCATCCGGGGCTCCTTCCCGGCGTTGGCCAGGATGCTCCAGATGGCGGCGGTATAGTACCCCTCGCCGCAGCCCACGTCCAGCACCGCCGGGGCATGGCGGGTATAGGTCAGGGCGATGTCGCACAGGGCATCCCGCAGAAAATCATAGTATCCCTTGGCCAGGAACGCGCTCCGCGCGGCGGTCATGGCCTTGTCGTCGCCGGGGGACTTGGAGTGCCGCTGGTTTACCGGCAGCAGATAGGTATAGCCCTCCTTTGCGATGTCAAAGCAGTGCCCGTTGGGACAGCGATAGCGCTTTTCCTCCCGTTCAAGGGGCGCGCCGCACACGGTGCAGCGAAAAAGGCTCCTCATCGTTCCTCACCCTCCGGCACCGTCACATCGTGGATCCACTTCTTCGACCGGATGCGCCACAGGCATATGGGGCATTTGACGAAGCTCTCCATCTGGATGGCCAGGGAGATGAACCAGGGATCGGCGTCCAGCACCAGACCCAGCACCGCCGTCAGCGGCAGCGCCACCAGCCATTGGGGCGCCAGATCCAGCGCCGTGGACCAGAACACATCGCCGCCCGCCCGCAGGATACCGGTAACGGCGGAGATGGAGTAGGCGTGGAGCGGGATGCAGGCAAAGCCTGTTACGATCAGCGTGGTGGCCAGATGCGCGCTCATTCCCTCCAGCTTGAACAGCGGGAAGATCACCGGCTGGAACAGCAGCGGCACCAGCGCCAGCGCGATGACCGCCAGCACAGCACCCACCAGTATCGTCACCCAGGACAGCGTCTTGGCCAGCGCCATCAGCTCCTCCCGGTCGGCGCCCTCACCGATGGCCTTGCCGATCATGACCGCGGTGGCCGCGCCCAGGCCGAAGCACACCACCAGGAACAGCCGGTTCAGGTTGCCCGCCACGGCGTCGGCGGCCAGATACGCCACCGACACGGTGGTATGGCCCAGAATGACCGTCAGCAGGCTGTTGCCCAAACCCCACATCAGCTCGTTGCCCATGACGGGGGAGGCGTATTTCACGAAACGCCGCAGCATATCGCCGCCGGGACGCGCCAGCGCCTTCAGATCCAGCGGGATCACCTTGCTGCGCAGGGCGCAGACCAGGCACACGGCAAACTCCGCCACCCGGGAAAGCAGCGTGGCGATGGCCGCGCCCTCTACCCCCAGCATGGGGAAGCCGCACTTGCCGAAGATCAGCAGGTAGTTCATGCCGGTATTCAGCACCGTGGACATACCGAACAGCTTCATGCCGAAGCCGGAGTTCTCCACGCTGCGCTGTGCGCTGACGTAGATGGAGGACAGCATATTGAATACATAGGAAAAGCCGATGATCCGCAGATATGGCGCACCCAGCACCGACAGATGGTGCTCGTTGCTCATAAGATCCATGATCTGCACCGGCCAGAAGAACAGCGCCAGCGCGATGACCAGCGCCAGGCCCACGCCCAGACCGGCAGCCACGCCGATGGCGCGGCTGATGTTCTGGTGGTCGCGCTTGCCCCAATACTGGCTGATCAGGATGCCCACACCGGACTGTACGCCGAACACGATGGAGATCAGCAGGAACACCGGCACGTTGGCGGTCTTTACCGCCGCCATCTCGTTGTTGCCCAGCTGGCTGACCATCAGCGTGTCGATGAGGCCCAGGGAGAAGGTAATCAAATTCTGCAGCGCGATGGGCGCCGTCAGGCGGAAGAGCCGCTCATAAAAGGAACGGGGACGTTTCAGTTCTTGGATCATTTCTTACCTCATAGCATAGGAAAACGTGTGTTTTTGTGCTGTAAAAGCGCCGCATACAGCGCGTCGATCTCGTCAAAGGTGGTCTCCGGGCCGAAGCTGACGCGCAGCACGCCGTTGGCCGTGCGCTTGTCCAGCCCCAGGGCCATCACCACATGGCTCAGCTTGCCCCGGTGGCAGGCGCTGCCCGCCGACAGGCAGATGCCCTGGCTCCCCAGATCGGTCACCACATTGGCGCTGGGATACCCCACCAGCGACACCATCAGGATATGGGGCGCATCCCCCTGTCCCACGGCCACCACGCCATTGATGGACAGCAGCTTCTCGCGGCAGTAGGCCTTCACCTCCGCCATATGGGCCAGCTTGTCCGCCAGACCCTGGGCACGCAGCTCCGCCGCCTTGGCAAAGCCCGCGATCTGGGCCGTGGCCTCGGTGCCGGAGCGGGCGCCCTCCTCCTGTCCGCCGCCGTGGAGCAGCGGGCGGATATTGCGGACATTGGGGCCCACGTACAGTGCGCCGATACCCTTTGGCCCGCCGATCTTGTGGGCGGAAATACTCATCATGTCCACCCCCAGCGCCTTGGGATCGCAGGGCACCTTCATAAAGCCCTGCACCGCGTCGGTATGCAGCAATGCGCGGCTCTTGCGTTCCTTCAGGAGAGCGGCGATCTCCGCCACAGGGAACACGCAGCCGGTCTCGTTGTTCACCAGCATCACGCTGACCGCCGCCGTATCCTCCCGCAGCGCCTCGCCCACCTGTTGGGCGGTGATGTGCCCGGTCTTATCGGGCTTGAGATACGTCACCTCATAGCCCTGCTGCTCCAGCGCCCGGCAGGTCTCCAGCACGGCGCTGTGCTCCACGGTGGTGGTGATGATATGGCGGCCTACATGGCGGTTCTGCCACAGGGCGGCCTGAATGGCCCAGTTGTCGCTCTCCGTGCCGCAGGAGGTAAAGTGCAGCTCCTTGGGCTGGCAGCCCACCACCCCCGCGATAACGGCCCGATAGCCCTCCACCATCCTCTTGGCCTCCTGTCCCACGGGATACTGGGAGGAGGGATTGCCGAACTGCTGCGTCAGCACGCGGTACATCTCATCGGCAACAGCCTTGGGCACAGGGGTGGTAGCGGCGTGATCCAGATAAATCATAACGGTTTCCTCTCTATTTTTCGCCGGTCGGGTATTGTCATACCCGGCAGAATCAAGTATAATGGGGTATTATTTCAGGGACTGTTTTCTCATGGTGATTGTCCGTAATTTTTAATTATACTGTATCAAAAAGGAAAGTGCAAGATGCGCGTTGCGATTTACACCCTTGGCTGCAAGGTGAACCAATATGAGACCCAGGCCATGGAGCAGGAGCTTGTCCGCCGGGGCCATACACTGGTACCCTTTGAGGAGGCGGCGGATGCCTACATCGTCAATACCTGCTCCGTCACCGCCGTCAGCGACAAAAAGTCCCGCCAGATGATCCGCCGCTGCCGCAAGCTCAACGAAAACGCCGTGGTGGCCGCCTGCGGCTGCTATGTCCAGACCCACCCCGACGAGGCCGCCACCCTGGCCCTGGATCTGATCGCCGGCACCGGCGACCGGATGGCGTTTCTCGACCTCTTGGAGCAGGCCGCCCACGAGAAGGAGCCGGTCACCCTGCTGGACGATGCCCTGCGCCGCCGCCAGTTCGAGGTACTGCCCGCCGGCGGCATGGCCGAGCGCACCCGCGCCATGCTGAAGGTGGAGGACGGCTGCGTCAACTTCTGCACCTACTGCATCATCCCCTATGCCCGGGGCCCGGTACGTTCCCTGCCGCTGGAGACGGCGGCGGCCCAGACGCGGCAGCTCCGCGCCGAGGGCTACCGTGAGCTGGTGCTGACCGGCATCGAGATCTCCAGTTGGGGCCACGACCTGAAAAACGGCACCGGCTTCATCGACCTTTTAGAAGCCGTCAGCGCCGCGGCAGGCGACATGCGCCTGCGCCTGGGCAGTCTCGAGCCCCGCACCATCACCGAGGACTTCTGCCGCCGTGCGGCGAAGCTCCCCAACCTCTGCCCCCACTTCCACCTGTCGCTGCAATCCGGCTGCGACGCCACCCTGAAGCGCATGAACCGCAGATACGACACCGCCCGGTTCTATGAATCGGTACGGCTGCTGAACGAATATTTCGACCGCCCCGCCGTCACCACCGATCTCATCACCGGCTTCCCCGGCGAGACGGAGGAGGAATTCACCCAGACGCTGGCGTTCATCGAAAAGTGCGGCTTTGCCGCCATGCACATCTTCCCCTACTCCATCCGCCCCGGCACCAAGGCGGCGGCCATGCCCCAACTGACGGCGGCGGTGAAGGAGGAACGGGCGGCGCGGGCCGCTCAGGTGGCCCACCGGATGCATCAGACCTATCTGGAGGGCTGTGTCGGCAGGACGTATCCGGTCTTGTTCGAGCAGGAAAAGGACGGCCTCTACACCGGCCACGCCCCCAACTATATGGCGGTGGCGGTGCAGGGCAGCGAGCTTCACAATCAGGTTCGGGAGGTGACCATTACCGCATGCAATGGAGAGACATTATCGGGGGTGCTGGTATGAAAGAGAACCATCACCACTTCTTTGCCTACATCAGCCGGATGCGGTTCATCAACCGCTGGGCGCTGATGCGCAACAGCTACACCGAGAATATCCAGGAGCACAGCCATATGACCGCCGTGCTGGCCCATGCCCTGGCGGTGATCCGCAACCAGTTCTTTGACGGCCATGTGGACGAGGGACAAGTGGCCGTGGCGGCACTGTACCACGACGCCGGGGAGATCCTCACCGGTGACATGCCCACCCCCATCAAGTACTATAATCCCGCCATCCGGGACGCCTACCGCCAGGTGGAGCGGGTAGCGGAGGAAAAGCTGCTGGCCATGCTGCCCGACGAGCTGCGGCCCACCTACAGCGCCGCCCTGTCCCCCGCCGCGCCGGAGATCCAGCAGTTGGTGAAGGCCGCCGACAAGCTCAGCGCCTACATCAAGTGCCTGGAGGAGCTGAAGGCGGGCAACAACGAGTTCCGTCAGGCGGCGGAGCAGACCCGCTACGCCCTGGACGACATGGAGCTGCCGGAGGTGGACTACTTCCTGGAGCATTTCCTGCCGTCCTTCAAGCTGACGCTGGATGAACTTGAATAAAAATCTGGCAAGAGGTCTTTTTACCATTTTGTAGGGGGCGGCGTCCCCGACGCCCTGCACTACGTTTGCCGAGCGGCGGCATGTGGTCATGCCGCCCTACGAAAGCGTTCGGCACCCGGTTCGTAGGGCGGGGGGACCTCACCCCGCCGCCGTATACTCT
>USAT01000065.1 GCA_900552725.1 uncultured Eubacteriales bacterium
CCCAGACGCTCGGGGGTGACCACGCAGCAGTGGGCGGGGGCGAAGGACTGGCACAGGATGCAGGTATAGAACTGATCCACGGACTCGTCGGACATGGAGGCCAGACGGTCGTCACGCATGTTGTAGCGGGGCATTGCCTGCTCATCCAGCAGCTTCTTGGTCTCGGCCGCGTCGGTGATCAGGGTGATCTGACACTTATCCACAACGGCGTCGAACTCATCCATAATCATATGGTACAGCACCTCGCCGAAGTCCTTCATGCGCAGGCCCTTGTCAAAGGCGTCGTTGGACACGCGGACGCGCAGCAGGTTGCGCTGGCCGGTGTGCATCACGCCCTCCATGTAGTTGAACCATGCGTGGATCTTACGCTCGATGACAGACTCGAAGTCGGGCTGCATCTTCTTGCCGTACACCTCGATAAAGGTGCCCATGGCATATTCCAGATCGCCGGAGTCGATGTCCGGGCCGATCAGCGTGATCTTGTGATCCTCCACCTCGTCGGCATCCTTCATCAGGACCAGCTCGCAGGTGGGGTTCTTGGCGGACCAGAACTCAGCCTTCACGTCGGCCTTGCGGATGATCTCGCCCTCGAACGCGGCGGAGAAGGCCACGGGGATGGGCAGTTCCTTGGACTTGATCTTGATGTTGCGCAGCTCCAGAGAGCGCTTCACGGTCTCGCCGTGATCCAGCACGGACTCCAGCGCGCCGGGCACCTGATTCTCGCCCAGGTCGATGTCCACCACCACGGGGAAGCCCAGCGCGATGGCGCCGGCACCGGCGGAGACCACCACGCTGTCGATGGCGCCGAAGGTGTTGACGAAGGCGGGCACGCGCTCCTTGGTATAGGCCAGCAGGCCGGGCAGGTCGCCGGGCTGCACGTTGCCGAAGATCAGCGCCGCGCGGATGGCCACGGTGACAACGTGGATGACGGCGGTCACGTCATGACCCAGCGGGATCACGCGGAACTCAAGACCCATCTTCACGCCGCCCTCGGCGCACTGCTCGATGACGTCGCCCACCATGAAGGTCATGATGCCCTTGGACTGATAGTCCTTGACCACCTTCACGGCGTCCTCAGGATTCTCGGCCTTGCCCAGCACCACGGCCACGCCGGGAATATCGCCGGTGACCAGCGGCACGCCCAGAGAGCGGATGATGGGATCGGGCACAAAGCCGATGCCGGGAACCGTCGCCTCCTCGTAGGCGTCCTTGGGCTCCACGAACTTCAGGCCCTCCAGGATCTCAGCGCCCACGGCGGTGGCAAGGCCCGCGTTCAGCGCCTGACCCAGATCCTCCTGATTGGTAATCAGGCTTTTCAGCACGCCCACGCAGGCGGGCAGGTCGCCCAGTGTTTTCACCTTCACGCCGGTGGCGGCGTAAATGGTGGGGAAATAGTATGCGGTATCAGGGAATGCGATCTCCTTGTCTGCGCCGTATTTGGCGATCGCGTCGTTGACGGCACCTTCCGTCAGGCCGGCCACGGCGTTGGAACCACCATAGATCAGGTCGGTCAATACGCTCATAATGTTGATCCTCCTATTTCAAATTTATAGAATATGCAACACTTTCTCCCTCCGTCCCAAGGCGGAGAAACGCCGGGGATTTCTTTTCCCGCCGCCGCGATGCGGTGGCGGGAAAAGAAATCTGTGGAATTACTCGTCCAGATAGCTGTCGGAATACAGCACGTGGTTCTTGAAGATGTCGCAGGACTTGATGGTCTCCATCAGCCGCAGATCGTTGGGGTTGACGATAGCGGAGGTCAGACCCTGCATCATGGCCATGGCCACCAGCGTGGAGTCCAGGATGGGGCGGACAGCCTTGGGGGCGCCGTTGGAGTTGTTGGACAGACCACCGGTGGACTTCAGGCCCTCGTCGGCGAACATCTTGATGGCGTTCAGCACGTCCATCTGCTTATCCTGCATGCCCTTGACCACCAGGAACAGGGGGTCGAACCACAGGTCGGAAGCATCCATGCCCAGGCTCAGGCCGCGCTCCAGCATGTGGTGGCAGTGCATCATGCGCTCCTCGTTATCCTTGGCGATACCGTCGGCGGAGCACAGGGCGATGACGATGGCGTCGTTGGCGGCAGCCAGATCGATGTTGGAGATACGGGAGCCGGCATCGGCGGAGTTGACGATGGGCTTGCCGTTGGTGCGGTTATAGACATGGATACCGGCTTCGATGGCCTTCTTGTTGGCGGTATCGAGAGCCAGAGGCACATTGTTGAAGTTCTCCTGCAGCAGCTTGACCGCCCAGGTCATCAGCTCGGGGCCGTTGGACTCGGCAGGGCCGATGTTGACGTCCAGATAGGTGGCGCCGGCCTTGATCTGCTCGGCGGCACGCTTCAGGATGGGCTCGGGATTCATGGTGTTCATGGCCTCGCGGATCACGGGGCTGATGCAGTGGATGCGCTCGCCGATGGTGACGAACTTGGGGGAGTTGGGGTCACGCTGCTTGTAGGTGACGCCCATGTCCACCACGTCGATCTTGGGAATGGACAGCGCGATCTTCTCGAAGTCCAGAGGAGCGTCCGTGTCCACGACCTTCTTCTCCTCGGCGGGCTTCTTGGAGGCGGCCACAGCCTCGGCGGCCTTGATGTACTCGCCGTCGCGCAGGTACTTCACCAGCTCCACGGCCTCGCGGGTACCGACCACCACGTTCCAGTCAGGCAGCTTATCCTGAATGTCGCCCTTCATCACGGCGGCCTTGCCGGGGATGATCAGGGTGCGGTTGTTTATCTTACCGGCGATGTCGTACTCATCAAAGAACTTCTTGATGGAGCCGGAGGAGAACTTACCGGCGGCCCACGCGGTCAGCACGGACATGCCGGACGCGTCGGTGATCAGCAGGTTGATGGGCACCTTGGAGCGCTCCAGCTCGCCGGACACCAGGAAGTAGGTCAGGGCAAAGTCCACGGTCAGGGCGCAGGGATCGTCGGAGGTCGCGCCGTTGATGGGATAGATGCCCGGCTCCACCTTCATGGGCTTCTGAGGATCGGTGAACACGTTCTGGCGCAGGCCGTACAGGGGCAGAGCCTCGGCATAGCGCATGGTCTCCATCACCACGATGGAGCCGTACTTCATGGTGAACACGGAAGCCAGCGCGGTCTCCATATGCACGTCGCCCTTGCACAGCTTGGCCAGGTTGACGATGGAGGGATAACCGAAGGTACGGTCGCCGTCCTTCAGGGCGGTGCGGCGCACCAGCACGGCGTTGGCAAAGGTCTCCTTGATGGTGGCGCCGGTCACGTCGATGACCAGATTCTTGTTCTCCAGCTTCTCCAGCGCGGCCACGGTGTCGTGGATCTCGGCCAGATCGGCACCCTTGACGCCCAGCACCACACCGGCCTCCACAGCCAGGGCGCTCATGGCCTCGTAGTTATCCTTGTTGGCGCCGTTCAGCACGGGCTTGGTGTCGCCGATGGCGGCCAGGGCCAGCTTGGCGTTGTCCACGCTCTCGGTGTCGATGATGACGGCACGCTCGGCAGCGGCAGCCTTCTTGCACAGCTCGGCCAGACGTGCGCCGTCGCCGCCGTCGTGAACCAGCAGGAACTCCACATACTCACGCTCACCGATACGCTCGTAATCCACGGCCTTCATCTCGGCGATCTTGGCATCCACAGCGGCGTCGTCCATGCAGGTGCACAGGGACACGGCAAAGCGGTTGCGGTTGACGAAGGTCTTCTCATGGCGCATCATGACGGTCTCGCCGCCCAGCTTCATGCCGCCCACCTCGATGGACTTCATGGGAGGCGCGGTGGCCTCGCTCAGCAGGGCGATGGCCTCGTCGGACATATAGGGGCACTTCTCGATGGGCAGAGCGCCCTGGGCCACCTTCATGCAGAATGCCATACAGGTGGGAACGCCGCACTCCTTGCAGTTCTTCTTGGGAGACAGCTTGAAAATATCTAAACCTTTAACAGCCATTGTTTGGTTCCTCCTTTCCGCGTCAGACCAACTCGCCGATCATAGCGGCGATGGTGCGGATGGCTTCGGGGTGGCGCATGATGACGGCGTCGGAGCCGCTGGCCAGCACGGCGGCAGCGGTGACGATCTCCATCTCGATGCCGCGCTCTTCCTGAGAGCCCCACTCGGGCATGTCAGCCTCGGGCATGATGGACTCCTTCACGCCCCAGGTGTCGGCGGACACAGGGGTGATGATGGGCATCTGCAGCATGGCGTCGGACTGGCTCAGGGCGGCGTCCTTCACGCGATCCAGCGTGGAGGCCACATACTCGAAGCCGTAACCGGCAGCGGCGGAGCCGATGTTCATAACGATGGACTGTGCGTTGACGCCCAGCTGGGTCATAACGGTGTTCAGCTGCTTGGCCAGGTTGATATCCACGGCGGACTCAGCGCCCACCTTCTGGCCGTAAGCCAGACCGGCGCCGGCACCGATGGCCTTATAGTTCTCATCGCGGGCGGACAGCACCAGAATGTTCTTACCGGCCAGCGCCTCGGCGATCTTGTTGAACAGCTCGGTATCCTTCTCGATATTCTTGCAGCCCATGATCACCAGCGGCATATCGGTGGCGTCGGCCACGGACTTGGCCAGCTCCACGCACTCGTCAACGGACTTGTTCTCGCCGTTGGGGTCGGCACCCTCCAGGTGCAGGCAGATAAAGGAAGCACCCTCCATGGTGGCGGCGCGCTTGGCCATGTCGGCCACGGTGGCGCAGCCGTCATAGAACTTCTGCTCGCCGGGCATGGTGCACATGGCCATACCGGCATCGGTCAGCTCCACGCCGATCTTGGGCGCGTTGGTGATCTCGCCGTCAAACGTGTGGAACGCCAGCACGTTCTGGCCGCCGATGGCCACCGCTTTTTCGCCAACACCCAGAACCACCTCATTGATGTGGGCGTTGTAGGCTTGCTTCTTGGGAACGAAAGACATCTTGACAAATCCCCCTTGTTGATGTTTTTTGTTGTCTTTTTCTACAGATTCAGTTCCTTGATGATCCCGGCCAGCGCCTTTTTCACCGGCGCGTCGTCGGGCACCTGGGAACTGGGCTTTCCTTCGCAATCAAAGGCGTAAACCGTTTCATCCTGGGGCAGTACGCCTGCCAGCTCCAGGTGGTATTTTTCGATCTCCTCCGCCACGCCGGGGTTCAGCTCCCCGTTGGGCGCGCGGTTGACGATCAGCTTCATGACGCCTGGCTTCAGCTCCAGGTCACGGATCATCTCGGCGAGACGGCCCGCTGCCTGGATACCCCGCCGTGAACAGTCAGAGATCAGCAGCATGGTGTCCACATGAGGCAGGGTGCCGCGGCTGATATGCTCCAGCCCGGCCTCGTTGTCGATGACCATATATTTGTAGTTGCCGACATACTTGTCGATCTGGGTCTTCAGTACGCCGTTGACAAAGCAGTAGCAGCCCTTGCCCTGTGTGCGGCCCATGACCAGCATGTCATAGTCGTCCTCCTCCACCAGCGCGGAGCTGAACTTCATCTCGGCGTAATCGGCCTTTGTCATGCTGGGCGGCACGGTGCCGTTCTTCTCGGCCTGGGCCATCTCCTCGCGAATGTCGCCCAGGGTGGTCTCCACCTCCACGCCCAGCACCTCATTCAGATTGGAGTTGGCGTCGGCGTCCACTACCAGCAGCGGGCCCTTCCCCGCCTTGCACAGATAGTCGATCATCATGCCGCAGGTGGTCGTTTTGCCGACGCCACCCTTACCTGCCACTGCAATGATATGTGTTTTTCCCATAGTTTCGATTCATCCTTTGCGTGGTCCGCGGGGAGGTTCGCTCCCCGCGGACCGTAGGGGTTGATGGAATGATTTAGATCAGATCCAGCAGGCCGGCGGCCTTGGCGATGTAGGCCACGTCGTCATACTTGTTCAGGGCATACAGATGGATGCCGTCCACGCCGCAGGCGCGGTACTCGTCGATCTGATTGATGGTGTACTCGATACCGGCAGCCTTGAAGGAGGCCTTCTTGCCCTCCACGTCGGCGTCAAAGGGATCCTTGACGAAGGGGTTGGGGAAGATCCAGTTCTTGGAGATGATCTCGCACAGGGCGCGGGGCATCACGCAGCCGTTGCGGCTCAGGGCCATATTGATGGTGGCGGCCTGATCCAGGATGGGCATGATGCCCACATCCACGGGCATGGTGATACCGGCGGCGCGGATGGCGTCCAGCCAGTAGCGGAACTGATCCATATCCCAGCACAGCTGGGTCATGATGTAGTCAGCGCCGTTGTCCTGCTTCTGCTTCAGGAAGGCGATGTCGGCCTCCAGGGAGCGGCAGGCGATGTGGCCCTCGGGAGAGCCGGCCACGGCGATGGTGAACTTATCGCCGAACTCCTGACGGACGAACTTCACCAGCTCGGTGGCATAGTGCAGATCGCCGCCGGTGCCTTCCCAGCCGAAGGGCAGGTCGCCGCGCAGGGCCAGCATATGGTCGATGCCGTGATCCAGATAATTCTGCAGCTGCTCCTTGATGCCTTCCTTGGTGTTGCCGATGCAGGTAAAGTGGGTAACGGGAGTGCACTTGCCGTCCTTCTTGATCTTGTCCAGGACCTCCAGGTTCTTGCCCACGTTGGAACCGCCTGCGCCATAGGTGCAGGAGATGTAGTCGGGATTCAGCGTATACAGCTGATCCAGCACGCCGCCGGCGCCGCACAGCTTCTCCATGCCCACGTCCGTCTTGGGGGGGAACACCTCAAAGGAAAATGCAGCTCTCTTGCTGAAAATGTCCTTCACGCTCATAAGTTACCTCCTTAGTATCCAATACATACATAATTTATCATGATCCCGCTGAGGGGATATAGATACAAACTCAAGCTGGCATGAAATCTGACGATTTCATTGCCAAGGGGATCGCGGCCGCAGGCGCTATTCTCCGTCGTAGGGGCCGATACCCACGCAGTGGAGCGAAGCGGAACAAGTACCCTTGGGGTGCATCGGCCCGTGCGAGCCACGGATTGGTTCGATCATCAATGCGTAGGGGCCGGCGTCCTCGACGGCCCGCCGGTCTATCAAAGCATCTCGTAGGGGGAACGGGGCGTCAAGGACGCCGCCCCCTACAAAAAGAGCAAAAAACTCTTACGCGCTCACAGCTCCGTAAACAGAAACTTCTGATACATGCCCGCGCTCTCCACGAACACGGTCATCTCGCCCGGGCGGCCCTCCTCGGCGGTGATGTGTACCTCCGCGCCGCGGATCTCCCGGCGCACCCATTCCACCGGGTCGTCGGTGTCCACCTCGAAGAACAGCACGTCACGCATCTGGTTGCGCTCGCAGCTGTTGGCGATCTCGCGCACCACTTCATACCGTTTCATGGCAAGCCCCCTGAAAAAAGAAAAAAACGGCCCCCTATATGTCCAGGTCAACAATGTTCGCCTTCACACCACAGGGCCGTGCGCACCGCGCTTTTGCCGGGGCAGTCACGGCGCTTTTCACCGCTTTCCTTTCCCCATTGTTATTTTTTCTACAATTAGAAATTATACTTGAAACCATGCGGTTTTGTCAACCTTTATTTCGTGCAAACCTCACAAAACGAACATTTCATTTTGGCCTTCTTGCCGATTCTTTACACGATGTTGTTAAATTCACCGTATCTATATGTGAATCTTTTGACAAGTTGACGAAAATAAATTTTTTACCTCTTTTTGCTTGTTTTTTTCCGCCATCCCTAGTATGATACAGTCAGTGTGCGCAGACCGGGACACTTCTCCTGCTGCGGACATACCCTTGCTGCAAGAGTAGAAGTGGCGCGTTAAGTGCCGGTCGGATGGGAGGTTGCCGCCGGACGAAGGAGCTTGCTCCGCGATGCCATCTTCGCATCCGCTGTTGCAGAGTACGGTTACGCCGTGCGCGGGACAACTGCATACCCTTTCCCCAACCTCCTCCCACATTTTTGTTAGGAGGCCTTTTTTATGTCCAAAAATCCCCGGAATCCCGGATGGAGCGTCCGCTCCATCGCCATCTGCGCCCTGCTGACCGCGCTCAGCGTCATCCTGGCCCGTCTGCTGATCCCCATGCCCAACGAGACCACCCGCTTCTCCATCGAGGCGGTGCCCATCTTCATCGCAGGCATGCTGTTCGGCCCGCTGCCCGGCGCCCTCACCGGCTTTGCCGCCGACTTCATCGGGTGCCTGTTCACCCCCTACGGCTACAACCCCATCTTCTGCGTGCCGCCTATCCTGTACGGCCTCAGCGCCGGGCTGTTCCGCCCCTGGCTGACCCAGAAGGTCTCCCCTGTCCGGATCGCCGTGGCGTTTCTCCCGGCCATCGTGCTGGGTTCCATTCTCTATCAGAGCGGCTCGCTGGCCCTTATCTACGGCGGCGAGAGCAAGCTGGCCTTCTTCGTGACGAAGCTGGCCACCCGCAGCGTGCAGTTTGCCGTCACCGGCGTGCTGGATGTGCTGCTGGTGTGGGTGCTGTGCCGCTCCCGCGTATTCACCGCCGCCGGTGTGTGGCCCACCGCCGCCCAACCGGCACAGAAAGGAGTGTCAGGTCAATGACACTGGAAGAAGCCTTACATTACATACACGCCGTCTGCTGGAAGGGCAGCATCCCCGGCCTGGAGCGCATCAGCGCCCTGCTGGACAAGATGGGCCACCCGGAGCGGACGCTGAAGTTCGTCCACGTCACCGGCACCAACGGCAAGGGCTCCACCTGCGCCATGGTGGCCTCGGTGCTGCGGCAGGCGGGCTACCGCACGGGCCTCTATACCTCACCCTACATCGTCCGCTTCAACGAGCGGATGCAGATCAACGGTGAGATGATCCCCGACGACGAGCTGTGCCGGATCACCGAGGAGATCAAGCCCCTGGCCGACAGCATCTTCGAGCAGCCCACCGAGTTTGAGATGGTCACTGCCATTGCCTTCGCGTGGTTTGCCCGCCGCAAGTGCGACATCGTGGTGTGCGAGGTGGGCATGGGCGGCGAATTCGACGCCACCAATGTCATCGGTGCGCCGGAGGCCGCCGTGCTGTGCAACATCGGCCTGGATCATACCGAGGTGCTGGGCGACACGCTGGAGAAGATCGCCGCCACCAAGAGCGGCATCATCAAGCCCGGCTGCGACGCGGTGCTGTACCGCTCTACCGACGGCGTAGAGGCCGTGGTGGAGCAGCGCTGCCGCGAGGTGGGCGCCACGCTCCACAAGGTGGATTTCACCGGACTGCACCTGCGCTCCCACTCGCTGGAGGGCCAGGTCTTCGACTTCGGTGGCCGGGAAGCGCTGCACCTGCCCCTGCTGGGTGAGCACCAGCTCCACAACGCCGCCGTGGCCCTGACCACGCTGGACGTGCTGCAGAAGCGGGGCTGGCAGATCACCGAGGCGGACATCCGCCGGGGATTGTCCCACGTCACCTGGCCCGGACGGTTCCAGATCATCCGCCGGGATCCCCTGTTCCTCATTGACGGCGGCCACAATCCCCAGTGTATTCAGGCCCTGGCCCAAAATATCGCGGATTATTTGCCGAACCGCCCCTTGACAGTACTGACCGGCGTGCTGAGCGATAAAGACTATCACTGCATGTACCGCAGCGTGGCGGATCACGCCGTGGAGTTCATCACTGTCACGCCGGACAACCCCCGCGCCCTGCCGGCCCAGGAGCTGGCGAAATACCTGGCCAGCTTCGGAAAGCCGGTGACGGCCTGTGATTCCGTGGCCGACGGCGTCCGCCTGGCCATCGACCACGCCGGTAAGGACGGCACCGTGCTGTGCTACGGTTCCCTCTACCTGCTGGGCGATGTCATTTCAGCAGTTGAAGAAACCAAATGACCTCAAAGCGGCAGGCTCCCTGCCGCTTTGGTTTTACAAGGAGACTCCCCCATGTTTGCTGACTTACATATCCACATGCTGTTGTCCGGTACGGACTGGAAGGCCGCCATCGCCGAGCACCAGCCGGAGCCGGACGATATTCTGATCAGAAATCGGCTTTCCGCCTATAAAAATGCCGATATTTCGTATCTCCGGGACGGCGGCGACCGGTTCGGCGTGTGCCTGCGGGCCAGGGAGCTGGCGCCGGAATACGGCATCACCTACCGCACCCCGGCGTTCCCCATCTACAAAAAGGGCCACTACGGCAGCTTCATCGGCCGGGGATGGTCAGATTTCGCGGAATACCGCGCATTATTGGCTGAGGCAAAGGCGGCGGGGGCGGATTTCATCAAGCTGATGGTATCGGGATTAATGGATTTTTCTGTCTACAGGCGGCTGACAGAAGAGCCTTTGACAGGGGAAGAAATGCATGACCTCATCGCCGCCGCCCACGACATAGGATACGCCGTCATGGCACACTGCAACGGGACAGATGCGGTGAAAAACGCCGTATTATCGGGCGTTGACAGCATCGAGCACGGAGCATACCTGGACGATGATGCCTGCCATATTCTGGCAGAGAGCCGCGCGGTGTGGGTGCCCACCCTGTCCACCATCGGCAATCTCATCGGCAGTGGACGGTTTCCGGATGAGGTAGCGGAGCGCATCCTCCGGTCGGCCCAGGAAAATATCCGAAAGGTTGCAAATTTAGGTGGGCTTATTGGTCTGGGCTGCGACGCGGGTGCGTTCCGGGTACCCCATGTGGAGGGCACCCTCAGCGAGGAGAAATGGCTGCGCCAGACCCTGGGCGAGGACACCGACGACATCCTGTCCGCCGCAGAAGGACAGATCCGGTCAAAATTCTGATTTCTATTGGTACATTAAGGGCCTTTATCGGTACATAAAAGGGCGTTATCGGTACAATAAAACGCCGGGTTTTTTCTCTCCCT
>USAT01000066.1 GCA_900552725.1 uncultured Eubacteriales bacterium
TGTTCCCCGCTCTGTTCGTGACCATCGCCTGCGGCGCTGTGTCCGGCTTCCACTCTCTGGTTGGTTCCGGCACCACCTCCAAGCAGCTGGATCAGGAAAAGGATGCCAAGCCCATCGCTTATGGCGGCATGCTGATCGAGTGCGCTCTGGCTCTGATCTCCGTCTGCGCTGTCGGCTACATCTGGAACCAGTATGCTGACGGCACCACCGTGACTCCTACCGTCGTGTTTGCTACCGGCCTTGCCTCCATGTTCTCCAAGGTGTTCGGTGATGGCTGCTACAACGCTGTGTACTCCATGCTGATTCTGGCCGTGTCCGCTTTCTGCCTGACCTCCGTGGATACCGCTACCCGTCTGGCCCGTTACATGTTCGCTGAGTTCTTCGTCGAGCCTGGCCAGACCCGCGAGGATCTGAAGGGCTGGAAGCGCGTCATCACCAACCCCTATGTTGCCACCGGTATCACCGTGGTAGCCGGCGTGGCTCTGGGCCTGACCGGTTATGCCAAGATCTGGGCTCTGTTCGGCGCTGCCAACCAGCTGCTGGCTGCTCTGGGTCTGCTGGCTGTGTGCTGCTGGCTGGGTAAGATCGGCCGCAACAACAAGATGTTCTACTTCCCCATGTTCTTCATGCTGATCGTCACTCTGACCTCCCTGGTGTTCACCATCAAGGCTCAGATCGCTGGTATCGCTGCCGGCGGCGAAGGCGTGGTGTGGTGCTACATCCGCGGCATCATCGGCGTGCTGCTGGTGATCCTGGCCATCGACCTGGTGGTGCAGGGCGTCAAGGCTCTGAGCGCTCAGAAGAAGGCCGCTGCTGCCAAGTAACGCTGTCCATTGTGAGTTTTCTCACCCCTTATAAACAACAAAGAAGGGACTTCCGAAAGGAAGTCCCTTCTTTGTTTGTTACTCTGCTGAGAGCACCTGCTGTGCGGCTGCATCATAGCGAACGGTCACTGCGTGACCGGTGTTGTCGGTGCCGGTGTAGGAGCATTTCACCTGCAGCACCGTGCCTTCCCAGCCATCGAAGGTCACATCAAAGATGGGATAGCCGGACGGCTGCGCCGTTTTCACGGCGGAAAATGCCGCTTTCAGCGCTTCATCCCCCTCATGCCACAGGTGCTCCAGGATAAGTCTCATGCTGCCGTCTGACTGACCGTACCACCGCTCATCCGCGCCCTGATAGAAATGCCAGAGCTTGCACTCAAGGTAGGGTGTTTCGTTCTGAACGCTCTGCCCGATGGCCAGATAGGCGCTGTCCGGCGACCAGTACAGGCCGGTGACCGCCGTGCGGGGATACGATTCGCTCATACCGGCGTCCACACCGCCATCACCCCAGCGGCGCTGTATATCGGCCGGGTTCGTTACCTTAACCGACGAATTGCCGAAGCTGCCGGTATACGTCACCACGGTGATACTGCCATCGGGTGATGTACTGCTTTCGTTGCGGAACAGTTTTCCCTGCACTTGCAGGCTGCTCAGAAGGACATACATACCTGCCAGCACGATCAGGCTCAGTGCTGCCGCCATGGCGATGAACCAGCGTCTGCGCCGCCGGGCGCGGCGCTCCGCCAGTGTCAGGTCCAGCACCGCCTGCACCGCTTCCGAGGTAGGCGCAGGCTCCTCCGCCGCTTCCGGTTCCGCCGGGGCGGTCTGATAGGTCAGCAGCTGATCCACGCTGAGGCCCAGCGCCTCCGCCAGCGGCTCCAGCAGCGAGATATCCGGGCAGCCCGCGCCCCGCTCCCATTTGCTGACGGCCTTGTCCGTCACATGCAGCGCCTCCGCCAGCTCCCGCTGGGTCAGGTTCAGTTCCTTACGTCTCTGGGCGATGAATCTGCCCAACATTTCTCGATCCATGGGATCACCTCCGGTCTCATGGTAGCAAACAGGGCGGTTTTCCGCAACCGACGGAGCGTTTAGTGGAGCTTTCGCGCCTGCGGCACGGGGACATTTCGCGCTTCCGAGCGCGAGGTACTTTTGGCCGTTGTCCCAAAAGTACCCAAAAGGACAACTTAAACCTGCGGTTTAAGAATCCGCGCACGCTGCAAACACCGCAAATTTGTAACCCTTTACCGCGCGTTCGCGGAACATAGTCGTAATCGTTTTGTATGACGAATTGACCTTCGTTTTGCGCCGCTGCCGCTCATCTTTTCAACGGTAGAACTAACAGCGTTGTTCGTCATGGGCATCAGCGGCAGCGGCGCCGGTGCAGAGACGATCCTTTTAACGAAACGAAAAAGAAGGTCTTGTGTGAACGCGTGGTACGCAATAACAATTCTGTATATACTGCAGCGCGCAAGGAGGTACAGGAACCTTGGTTCCTGCCGGTGCTTTTGCCTACTTTTGTCACTGTTGACAAAAGTAGGTCGCGCCGGAGCGCGAAACACTACTCCCTCACGCCTCGAACAGATACACCCTCGTCTCATAGGACCTCGTCCGGAAGGGCCGGGCCGGGTCGTCCACCGGGTAATTCTGCAGCACCAGCTTGCCCTGCGCCAGATCATACCCCTTGGGCGGCGTCACCGTCAGGGGTCGCTCGGCAAAGGAGCAGATCACCAGCAGCCGTTGGCCCTTCATCTCCCGCGTATACATGTAAAGGCTTCCCGCCAGGGGGCAGCAGTCGTGATATTTGCCCTCCCGCACCACCGGCAGGCGCTTGCGCAGGGCGATGGCCTTACGGTAGAAGTTCAGCAGCGAGTCCGGGTCGCGCTCCTGAGCCGCCACGTTGACGGCGTGATAGTTGGTGTTCACATAGAACCAGGGCTTGCCGGTGGTAAATCCCGCATTGGCGGTATCGTCCCACTGCATGGGGGTGCGGGCGCTGTCCCGGCTGCCGATCCACAGCCACCGCAGCCGCACCTTCTCCGGCAGGCCGGGCATGAAGTTGCGGCTCTGGACGTCCTCGTACATATCCGTATGGACGGGCCGCCAGTTGGTCATGCCGATCTCCTGCCCCTGATAAACGAAGGGCGTGCCCTGCTGGAAGAGATACGCCGCCGCCAGCGCCTTGCCGCTCTCGGTACGATACTCTTCGCTGCCGTAACGGGAGATGACCCGGGGATGGTCGTGGTTTTCCAGATACAGCATGTTCCACGCCTTGCCCCGCAGCTTCCGCTGCCACAGATCCCACACCCGCTTCAGCCTCCGCAGGGAAAAGGCCGTGTGGGCATAGTCGGTATACAGGCAGTCGGCGCACATGGACTGGAACTGGATCATCATATCCATCTGGCCGTGCTTCTCGTCGATGTATTTCAGGGCCTGACGGGGGCTCACCATAGGTGCCTCCGCCAGCGTCACGCAGTTATAGTGATCCAGCACGTCCCGCTTGAACTCCTCCAGATACTCATGGACCCGCGGGCCGTGGTTATAGTGGCGGATGCCCCGGGCGGCAGGCATCAGCCGGTCATCCGGCAGACCGTCCTTCTTGGAGATGAAGGTGATCACATCCTCCCGGAAGCCGTCCACCCCCAGATCCAGCCAGAACCGCAGGATGTCCTTTACCTCCTGCCGCACCAGCGGGTTATCCATGTTCAGATCCGGCTGCTTCACGGCGAACAGGTGCAGATAGTACTCCTGCCGCAGCTCGTCCCACTGCCACGCCTTCCCCTCGAACACGCTGTCCCAGTTGTTGGGCAGGTCGCCGCTGGGCTTCTCCTTCCGCCAGATGTAGTAGTCGGTATAGGGCGCGATGCGGCGGCGGGACTTCTGGAACCACTCGTGCTCGTCGCTGGTGTGGTTCACCACCAGATCCATAATGACCTTCATGCCCCGCTGATGGGCGCCCTCCAGCACCTTTTTGAACCAATCCATGCCGCCGAACTCCGGCGCGATGTCCCGGTAATCGGAGATATCGTACCCGCAGTCCGCCCCCGGCGAGGGATACAGCGGCGAAAACCAGATGCCGTCCATCCCCAGGCTTTTGATGTAGTCCAGCTTTTCGTACACGCCCTGCAGATCGCCCATGCCGTCGCCGTCGCCATCCTTGAAGCTGCGCGGCCAGATCTGATAGAACACCATGTCCTTATACCAGCGGTCACGTCCCATATTGTCTTGCCCCTTTCCGTTTTTTCTCTATTATAGACCAACCGGTGCGGCCTTGCAAGGCCGCACCGGTCGGTTCACATTCACAAATTGCTCTGTCTTCTGTCAAAGGCCCGGCGCAGCCAGCCGCCGATGGCGGTGACACACACCAGCACCGTCACCAGGAACACGCCGGGGATCACGATGATCCACCACGCGCCCCGGTTCAGCGCCTGCTGGGACAGCGTCAGCATACTGCCCCAGGAGATGACCTCCAGCGGCAGTCCCATGCCCAGGAAGCTGAGAGTGGACTCCGCCGCGATGGCGGTGGACACGCTCATAACCACCATGAACAGGATGGACGACAGGAAATTGGGGGCCAGATGCCGCCACAGCACCCGCCCGAAGCCGCCGCCCATGCAGCGGCAGGCGATGACATAGCCGCTCTGGCGGAGCTGGCGCACCTCGGTGCGCACCACCTTGGCCATGGCGCACCATCCGGTGACGCCGATCACCAGCGACAGACTCAGCACACTGGCCGTGCCCAGGATGGCCTGCAGAAACAGCACCAGCAGCAGCGACGGCACGCTGCCCAGCAGCTCCGTCAGGCGCATCATGGCCGTGTCCAGCCACGGTGCCGCCATACCGCTGACCGCGCCGTACACCACGGCGATGACCGTGGCGATGGCCGCCGCCAGAAAGCCCACCGTCAGCGACACCCGCCCGCCGTACCAGATGCAGGCGAAGATGTCCCGGCCCATGGTGTCGGTACCGAACCAGAATCGGGCCGACGGCGCGGCGGCGCAGTCGGCAAGATCCATATAGGCGGGATCCCGCCCCGTCAGCAGCGGCGCGCACACGCAGCCCAGCACGATCACCGCCAGCACCGCCATGGGCAGCACCGGCAGCCTCCGCCGCCGGACAGCGGGCGCGGCGGGCGTCTTCTCCGGCAGGATGCCCACCACGGAGAACAGCTCCTTATCCGTCACAGCGCCGTCACCTCCCCCTGAGAGGCCCGCTGCCGGGGGTCGATCCGCTGGTTGATGGTCTGTGCGATCATGCTGCACAGGATCACCACCGCGCCGGTCAGCACGCACAGCACCATCAGCAGGTTATAGTCGGCATACCGGGCGCTCTCGAAGGACAGCGCCCCCAGTCCCGGATAGCTGAACACCGTCTCCACGATGTAGGTGCCGCCCAGCACATGGGGCACCGAAATGGCCATCAGGCTGAAATACGCCGGCAGGCTGTTGGGCAGGCAGTGCCGCAGCAGCAGACGGCGGCGGCTGAGGCCCGTGGCCCGGCCCATCAGCACATAGTCGGCGCGCACCTCCTCCAGCAGGCGGCTGCGCACCATATAGGCGTAGTACCACAGATGCCCCGCCAGCACCACCGCCATGGGCAGGATCAGATGCACAATCCGGTCGCCCACGTCGGAGGCACGGCCCACGGAGTACGCGCCGCTGCTGGGCAGCCAGCCCAGCAGCACGCAGAAGATCAGGATCAATAGCATGGACAGCCAGAACTCGGGAATGCAGCTCATCACCGTGCCCAACCGGCACAGCAGCCGATCCACCCACCGGTCCTCGTACCAAGCGCACAGAAGGCCCAGCCCCAGCGCACCGGCAAAGGTCAGCACAAAGCCCAGCCCACCCAGCAGCAGCGTATTGCCCAGCCGCTGGGAGATGACCTCCATCACCGGCTGCTTGTACTTATAGGAGATGCCGAACTCCCCGTGGAGGGCGTTTTTCAGCCATACGCCGTACTGCTCCAGCAGCGGCTGATCCAGGCCCAGGCGCGCCCGGGCCTCCTCCTTCTCCACCACGGACATCTTCTCCACCCGCTCGCCGTAATAGGCGCTCAGGGGATCGCTGGGCGCCAGCCGCGCCATGCAGAACACCACCAGCGACAGCAGCCACACGCTGACCAGAAATACCGCCGCCTTTTTCAGAAGCAACGCCAGGTTCTCTCTCATTGTGCCGCCTCCTCTCCCAGCAAGGCGAAGTGTCCCGGCTCCGTCTCCGTCATCGTGCCCTCCCGGCAGAAGGTCACTGCGTCAAAGTCCACCCGCTGGCGCTGCCGCTCTCGGATGGGATCGGGCAGGGGGATGGCCGACAGCAGCGCCCTGGTATAGTCGTGCCGGGGCCGGGCGAACACCGCCTCGGTGGGGCCGATCTCCACCAGCTTGCCCCGGTACATGACCCCCACCCGGTCACACAGATACTCCACCATGGACAGGTCGTGGGCGATGAACAGAATGGAGAAGCCATGCTCCTGCCGCAGGTGGGAGAACAGGTTGATGATCTGGGCCTGGATGGACACGTCCAGCGCCGCCACCGGCTCGTCCGCCACCAGCAGCTTCGGCTCCATGCTCAGCGCCCGGGCGATGGCCACCCGCTGGCGCTGTCCGCCGGACATCTCCGGTGGACACTTGTCCAGATAGCTCTCCTCCATCCCCACATAGTAGAGCTGGAAGGCCGCCTCTGCCCGCAGGCTGCCCCGGGGCGGCTTCACCCGGTGGATACGCATAGGCTCGGCAATGATCTCCGCCGCCGTCATCCGGGGATTGAGACTGGAGGTGGAGTCCTGGAAGATGATCTGCCGCTCCGCCTCCAACCGGCGGCGGTTGGCCCGGAACTGGGCGGCGTCGCAGGTGTCGATGCCGTCGTAGTAAATATGCCCCGCCGTGGGGCGGTATACGTTCATCACGCAGCGGGCCACGGTGGATTTGCCGCAGCCGCTCTCCCCCACCAGGCCCAGGATCTCGCCCCGCCGCAGCTGAAAGGACACGTCGTCCACCGCCCGCAGCGTCTGCCTGCCCGGCAGGGGGAAGCAGTGGCTCAGATGCCGCACATCCAGCAGAATATCAGACATAGTGCTCCTCTCCTTCCGGCAGGGGGGCCAGCTTGGGCGCCCGGGGATCCAGCAGCCATGTGGCGGCGTAGTGCGTGTCGCTGACGCGGAACATGGGTGGCTGCCGCTGATAGTCGATGGCCAGCGCCTGGGGATTGCGGCAGGCGAAGGCGTCGCCCTCCGGCGGATCGATCAGCGTGGGCGGCATACCGGGAATGGTGTGCAGCGCCCCGTGGCACCGGGCCAGCGCCGGCAGCGACCGCAGCAGCCCCTGGGTATAGGGGTGCCGGGGATCGTAATAGACCTCCTCCGCCGTGCCGATCTCCACGATCCGCCCGGCGTACATGATGGCCACCCGATCCGCCGCCCGTGCCACCACGCCCAGGTCGTGGGACACCAGAATGGTGGAGGTGTGCAGCCGCCGCTGGATATCCCGCA
The DNA here is from genome assembly GCA_900552725.1 of uncultured Eubacteriales bacterium. Classification (GTDB taxonomy): domain Bacteria; phylum Bacillota; class Clostridia; order Oscillospirales; family Oscillospiraceae; genus Vescimonas. The sequence goes on from USAT01000066.1 coordinate 7,308, forward strand.
GCAGATCCAGGATCTGTGCCTGCACCGTCACGTCCAGCGCCGTGGTGGGCTCGTCCGCCAGCAGGATCTTCGGCTCTCCCGCCAGCGCCATGGCCATCAGGCACCGCTGCCGCTGGCCGCCGGAGAGCTGATGGGGATACTGCCCCTTCCGCTGGGGCTCCACGCCCACCAGCGCCAGCAGCTCCTCCACCCGGCTGTCCACGTCCCCGCGCGCCATGCGCCCCATGTGGGCCCGCACCGCCTCGGCGATCTGTTGGCCCACCGGCATGGCGGGATCCAGCGCCGTCAACGGATCCTGGAAGATCATGGAGAACACCCTGCCCCGCAGGCGGCGCATGTCCCGCTCCCGGTAGCCGGTGATGTCCACCTCGTTGACGGTAATGCTGCCGCCGGTGATCATTGCGTTCTTGGGCAGCAGCTTCATGATGGAGCGGCACAGCATGCTCTTGCCGCAGCCGCTTTCGCCCACCAGCGCCAGCACCTCGCCCTCGTGAAGGGTCAGGCTCACGTCCCGCACCGCCTGCACCGTCCCCGCGGGGGTGTCCAGTGCTACGGACAGGTGGTCGATGTTCAATAAGGTTTTTTCCATGGTGTTCACCAGCCTTTTGGGGAGTTCCGCGCTTCCGAGCGCGAGGGGGGAGTTTCGCGCCCCGGCGCGAGTCACTTTTGGCCGCGGCCCCAAAAGTGACCAAAAGGGCCGCTTAAACCTGCGGTTTAAGAATCCGCGCACGCTGTTCGTTTTTCGTTTTTGTGACTTTTTACCACGCGTTCGCGGGAATTGGTTGAAATCATTCCGTATGCCGTATCGTCTGTTCCTCTTGCGCCGCTGCCGCTCATGCAGTTCAACGGCAGAAAATCAATCGTTGTACGCGGCGGCCTGTGGTCAGGCCGCCCTACGCACCGACCGCCGATAGAACTCCGTAGGGCGGGGTGACCTCACCCCGCCGCACAGTGGACGCACAATGCTTTCTGCGCACGATTCAGCGGCAGCGGCACAGATGATGAGGCGATCCTTTGACGAAGCGAAAAAGGAAATCCCCTGTGACCGTGCAGTAAAAGCCCACAAATCCGCACAACACATAGCGCGCCCGGAAGTTTTGAAACCCTCTGGGTTTCAAATGGCGTTTTTGGGTACTTTTGCCGCCACGGGCAAAAGTACCTCACCCCGGAGGGCGAAATCTCTTAATAACACGGCGATAGCCCCCTCGTACTGAGGGGGCCGGGAGGACGCCGCAAAGAGGGGGATCAGATCGTCCAATCGCAGATATTCCAGAAAATGCCCACGCCGTGATGGCCCAGCACCGTGTCAGGGGCGATCCCCTGGATGTGCTCCGCCGCCACATAGATGGCGTCGATGTAGCAGAAGAAGGTGTAGGCCGGCGCCGCCGCCAGCGCCTGCTGGAATTCAGCGTAGGCCGCCGCCCGCTCCGCCGGATCGTCGGTCTGGCGGGCCTTGGTCAGCGCCTCGTCCACCTGGGCGTTGGAGTAGCCGGAGTAGTTGGCGCCCTTGTCGGTACCGAACACCTTATAGGTGTGGTCGTCGGCGTCAAAGGGAGAGCCCCAGCCGATGATGCAGCACTCCTGGCCGCCCCAGTCGATGCCCTCGGCGGGGATGGCGGCCTGTACGTCCAGACCGATGGCCCGCAGCTGCTGGGCCGCCGCCTGGGCCATGTCGATGCGCACCTGATCGTCCGGTGAGGCGTTGATGGTAAAGCCGATGCGCGCCCCGTTCCGCTGCCAGAAGCCCTCGGCGTCCCTGGTGCAGCCCGCATCGGTCAGCAGCTGCTCGGCACGGGCCGGGTCATAGTCCCAGCGCTCCACATCGGGATCGTTGTAGATGTTCCGCTGCAGGGGGCTGTAAGCCACCTCGCCCTTCCCCAGCAGCACCGCGTCCACGATGGCCTGCCGGTCGATGGCGCAGCTGATGGCGGGGATCAGGTCGGCGTTCTCCTGCCAATAGGCGTTGTTGAAATTGTAGAGGATGCCCCGGTAATCGGAGGTGGTCATGTCATAGACGGTATAGCCCGTCTTGCCCTCGAAGGCCGCCGCGTCCTTGGGCGTCACCTGGGCCAGATCCAGCTCGCCGGTCTGCAGCTGCATGGTCTTGGCGTTGGAATCGGTAACGATCTTGAACACGATGGTATCGATGTTGGCCGCGCCCGCAAAGTAATCGGGGTTCTTCACCAGGGTGATGGACTGGCCCACGTCCCAGCTCTCCAGCTTATAGGGGCCGGTGCCCACCGGTGCGCGGAAGAAGTCGGCGGTCTGCATGTCCTCCCCCTCCAGCAGGTGCCGGGGCAGGATGGCCATGGTCATGTACTCCAGAAACGCCGTGTTCACCGCGCTTAGGGTGAAGGACACCGTGTGGTCGTCGATGACGGTGATGTTCGTCACGTCCTCATAGTTGGGGGCGTTTTCCGAGCCGTTGTCGGGATCCATGATGGCCTCGAAGGTGAACTTTACATCCGCGGCGGTGAAGGGCTCACCGTCGTGCCAGGTGACGCCCTGGGCCAGATGGAAGGTATAGGTCATCGTGTCGGGGTCGTAGTCCCAGCGCTCTGCCAGCCGGGGCACGATCTGGCCCGTGCCGTCGTGGTCGGTCAGGCCGTCGAACAGCAGCACGTTGATCTCGCCGTGCTCGTCCATGGCGGGGTTGATGCGGGTATAGTCGCCGCTGCCGTACACTAGGGTAGAGCCGCCGCTCTGGGCGTCGTTGTCGGTGGTATCTCCGCCGCCGCAGCCCGCCAGCGTCAGGCACAGCGTGGCCAGCGCCAGCACCAGGGCAGTCAGCCGTTTCATCATAGTCATAGGTCGTGATTTCCTTTCTCTCGTGGTCTCTGGAAACAGGATAGCAAATATCCCCCCGCCCCGCAAGCCGGGTGGGGGGATATTATTTTTCATTTTGGGGAGATGTGCCTTTCGCCTGCCGCGGTACGCCAAAAGGAGGGGCTTGCCCCTCCCTTTGGTGTGTTCAGCCATAATACGGCATGGGCCGTTTACTGGATCCCCTTGACGGTATAGCCCGCATCGGTGACGGCGGCGCGGATGGCCTCGTCGGTAACGGCGCCCTCCACCACGGCGGTGCCCGCCGCCAGATCCACGGTGGCCTTCACGCCGGGCAGGGCGTTCAGCGCCTTCTCCACATGGGCTACGCAGTGATTGCACATCATGCCCTCGATGGTCACGGTCTTTTTCATGGTCGGTTCCTCCTCATTGTCATTGTCAGCAATATTCTCTATCGCCGCCGTATTGGCGGCG
>USAT01000067.1 GCA_900552725.1 uncultured Eubacteriales bacterium
GTTCCTTCCGGTGCTTTTGCCTACTTTTGTCACTGTTGACAAAAGTAGGTCGCGCCGCGGCGCGAAACTCCCCTCACTTCAATGGTGCTTTCTTCATCCTCGCCCAGCTTCTCGGAAACTGCGGCGGGGTGTCCTTCACCTTGCGGATGATCACCACGCGGTGGGTCACCTCCGTGCCGGGGATGGCGTAATCCCGGATAGCCTCAATCTTTCCGCCCAGCTGGCCGATGGCGCCCCGGGCGCTGTTGATCTCCTCGTCACTGTCCACCGATTTCATGGCCAGGAAGCAGCCGCCTACCTTCGCCAGCGGCAGCGCCAGCTCGCTCAGCAGCGGCAGCGCCGCCACGGCGCGGGAGGTGGCGATATCGTAGGCCTGCCGGTGTGCCGCGGCGAACTCCTCCGCCCGGGCGTGGACGCAGTCCACACGGGCAAGGCCCATTTCCTCGCAGGTCTGCTGCAGCCAGTCGATGCGTTTGCCCAGACTGTCCAGCAGCGTCAGGTCGAAGTCCGGCTCCAGCATCCGCAGCACCATGCCGGGGAAGCCCGCGCCGGTGCCTACGTCCACCACCGACTTGCCCCGGAGATCCGCCATCGTCAGCAGCGCGGCGCAGTCCAGCAGGTGTAGGGCAGCCACGTCCTTGGGCTCGGTGATGGCTGTCAGGTTCATGACCTGATTCTTTTCCAGCAGCCGCCGGGAGAAATCCAGCAGCTGAGGTACGGCGGAGCAGGGAAGGCCCAGCGCCGCCAGACCCTCGCGCAGTGTCTGCTCCATTACTGCTTATCCTTCAGCAGGTCGCGGATCTCCGTCAGCAGTTCCTCGCTGGTGGGCGCGGGCGCCGCCTCTTCGACGGGCTCCTCCGGCTTTTTGCCGATGCTGCGCAGCTTGTTGATGGCCTTGACCACCATGAACAGCACCAGCGCGATGATCAGGAAGTCCAGCACCACGGCGATGAAGTTGCCGTAGTTGACGGCGATTTCCGGGATCTCAGTGCCGTCGGCGGCGGTCTCGGCGGCCTTCAGCACCCATTTCCACGCGCTGAAATCCACGCCGCCGGTAATGCGGGAGATGAGGGGCATGATCACGTCATTCACCAGCGAAGTGGTGATCTTGCCAAACGCGCCGCCGATGACAACGCCGATGGCCATGTCCACCACGTTGCCCTTCATGGCGAATTCCTTGAATTCCGCGATAAACTTTTTCATAGGGTACACTCCTTATATACAAAGAGTTATATGTGCGCGATTACAAATTGTTAATGTTTGGGGATCAGCACGGCCTTGCCGCCCATGTAGGGACGCAGCACCTCGGGGATCACCACGCTGCCGTCGGCTTGCAGGTTGTTCTCCAAAAAGGCGATCAGCATGCGGGGCGGGGCCACCACGGTGTTGTTCAGGGTGTGACAGAGCTGCATTTTGCCGCTTTCGTCCTTGTAGCGGATCTTCAGACGGCGGGCCTGTGCGTCGCCCAGATTGGAGCAGGAGCACACCTCGAAGTACTTCTGCTGGCGGGGCGACCATGCCTCGATGTCACAGGACTTGCACTTCAGGTCGGCCAGGTCGCCGGAGCAGCACTCCAGCTGCCGCACGGGGATGTCCAGAGAGCGGAACAACTCTACGCTGTAGCGCCACATCTTCTCATACCACGCCTTGGAGTCCTCGGGCTTGCAGACAACGATCATCTCCTGCTTTTCAAACTGGTGGATGCGGTAAACGCCCCGCTCCTCGATGCCGTGAGCGCCCTTCTCCTTGCGGAAGCAGGGAGAGTAAGAGGTCAGGGTCTGGGGCAGCTTGTCCTCCGGCAGGATCTGGTCGATGAACTTGCCGATCATGGAGTGCTCGCTGGTGCCGATCAGGTACAGATCCTCGCCCTCGATCTTATACATCATGGCGTCCATGTCGGTCTGGCTCATAACGCCCTCCACCACGTTGCCGTGGATCATAAAGGGGGGGATGCAGTAGGTGAAGCCCTTGTCGATCATAAAGTCGCGGGCGTAGGCAAGCACTGCCTCGTGCAGCCGGGCGATGTCGCCCAGCAGATAGTAGAAGCCGCTGCCGGACACCCGTCCCGCCGCGTCCAGATCAATGCCGTCAAACCGCTCCATGATGTCGGTATGATAGGGCACCTCGAAATCGGGGGTCTTGGGATCGCCGAAGCGCTCCACCTCCACATTGCAGCTGTCATCGGGGCCGATGGGGACGCTTTCGTCGATGATCTGCGGGATCACCAGCATGATCTTGTTGAGAGCGGCCTCGGCCTGCTCCTTCTGGGCCTCCAGTGTGCCCATGCGGTCGGCGTCGGCCTTGACGGCGGCGTTGTTGGCGTCGATCTGTGCCTGAATGGCGGCCTTCTCCGCCTCGTCGGTGCACTTCTTCAGCTTGCCGAACAGGGGGCCGTTGGCCTTGGACAGCTTGTTGCGCTCAGCCTTCAGTGCCTCGCCGTCAGCGATGGCCTGGCGGCGCTGGGCGTCCAGGGCGATGGCCTCGTCCACCAGGGGCAGCTTGGCGTTCTGGAACTTCTTGCGGATGTTTTCCTTGACGATATCGGGATTTTCCCGGACAAATTTGATATCAAGCATGATGCTTACCTCTTATGTTATTTGAATTGTTTCACGTGAAACACTCAGTGCTTCAACTGATGCAGCGCTTCCAGCAGGGCGTTGAGATCGTCCATGCCAAAGTACTCCAGCTCGATGCGTCCCTTCTTCTTACCGGTGACGATCTTGCAGGGACGGCCAAGGCGTTCACCCAGCTCCCGCGCGGCCTCGGCGGCGTAGTCCACAGAAGTGGCATCCTTGGCAGGCTTGTCCGGCTTTTCTGCCGTCAGCTTCTTTACCAGAAGCTCCGTTTGGCGGACGGAGAGATCGTCCTTAACAATGATGGCGGCGGCTTTCTGCTGCACGTCTGTCGTCAGCGGCACCAGGGCGCGGGCGTGACCGCCGGTCAGCTTGCCCTCCTCCACCAGTTCGCGCACCTCCTTGCAGAGGTTCAACAGCCGCAAAGCGTTGGCCACGGCGCTGCGGGACTTGCCCACCCGCTGAGAGGTTTCCTCCTGGGTCAGGCCGTACTGTTCCATCAGCGTGTGATAGCCCTCGGCTTCCTCCATGGGATTCAGGTCCTCACGCTGGAGGTTTTCGATCATGGCCAACTCCATGGCCTTGCGGTCATCGGCCTCGATGACCACCACCGGCACCTGACTGAGGCCCGCCATCCGGGCGGCCCGCCAGCGGCGCTCACCGGCGATGATCTGGTAATAGCCGGATTGCAGCTTCCGTACCGTCAGCGGCTGAATAATGCCGTGCTGCCGGATGGAGTCCGCCAGATCGGCCAGCGCGTCGGGATCAAACTGCTTCCGGGGCTGGGATGCACAGCTCTCCACCTGAGAGATGGGGAGGAAGAGGCTGCTCTTGACCTCCGGCTCGTTGGTAAAATCGTCGCCCAGCAGGGCGTCAAGGCCCTTGCCGAGACCCTTCATTTTTGCCATATATCCCGTACTCCTTTCGTTGGGAATGTCAGCCCTCAGGCATTCTTGCGCAGGAACTCCACCGCCAGCGCGGCGTAGGCCTCCGCGCCCCGGCAGGTGCGGTCATAGCCGCAGATGGGCTTGCCGTGGCTGGGCGCCTCGCTGAGGCGCACGTTGCGGGGGATCACGGTGGCGTAGACCTTGCCGGGGAAGAAGCGCTTGATCTCCTGCGCCACTTGGATGCTCAGGTTGGTGCGGCCGTCAAACATGGTCAGCAGCACGCCCTCAATCTGAAGCTGGGGGTTCATGCTGCGGCGCACCAGCCGCACCGTGTTCATCAGATCACTGAGGCCCTCCAGGGCGAAATACTCGCCCTGCACCGGCACCAGCAGGGAATTGGCGGCGCACAGCGCGTTCAGCGTCAGCAGCTCCAGGGAAGGGGGGCAGTCGATGAAGATGTAGTCATACTGCTCCGCCACCTGCCGCAGTGCCTGCTTCAGCAGGAACTGCCGGTCGGGCAGGTTGATCATCTCCACGCCGGCACCCGCCAGCGCCTTGCTGCTGGGCAGCACGTCGCCATAGGGGGTGGAGACGATGGCCTTGGCCGTCTCGACGCCGTTGATAATTACGTCGTATACGCCGTTGGAGACCGTCTTGTCCACGCCCATGCCGCTGGTGGCGTTGGCCTGGGGGTCAAAGTCGCACAGCAGCACCCGCTTGCCCGTCTGGGCCACGGCCGCCGCCAGATTGACGCAGGTGGTGGTCTTGCCCACGCCGCCCTTCTGATTCACGATCGCTACGATTTTTGCCACAATAATTCCCTCGCATTTGGTATTTCTATAGTAGAAATAGTATACCACAAAAGTGATAGGATTCAATACTTTTTTCAACGGCGCGTGACAATTTTTGCGGAATACAGACGCGGGTGTTTCACGTGAAACAAAAGGAAACACAAAAAAGGAGGAATGTTTCACGTGAAACATTCCTCCTTGGAAGCATTATACCAGCACAACACCGTCGCAGGGCGGCAGATCAATGCGCAGCTCACCGTTTCGCACCCAGAACCGCTGCATGGACACGGCATCCATGGCGAAGCCGTTCTTCCACGGCAGCGTCACCGTCCGGGTAGTGCCGCCGGTGTTCAGCGCCGTATAGGTGCTCTCGCCGTCCAGCGTGCGGCGATAGACCAGCAATCCGCCGTCGGCGGTCAGATAGGTGATGTCGCCTGATTGCAGGGAGCGGCGTTCCTTCCGCAGCTTGCCCAGCGTCCGGCACAGGGCCAGCAATCGCCGATCCTCCCGGCCCCAGGGGAAGCCCCGGCGGTTCATGGGATCCTCGAAGCCCTCCATGCCCGCCTCGTCGCCGTAGTACAGGGTAGGGGAGCCGGGGAAGGTGTACAGCAGCATGGCCGCCAGCGTCAGGCGGCGGACAGCCAACTGCCGGTTTTCGGGGGACAGGTGATAGGCGGCCCGTGCCTCCTTGCTGTCCGGGATGGCGTCCGCGCCCAGCAGCGTCAGGATACGGGGCGTGTCGTGGGTGCCCAGAATGTTCAGGCCGCTATAGAAGGCGGCGGGAGGATAGTTCTCCCGCTGCTCCTCCATGGTGTCCCGGAAGGCCGCAGCGCTGCCGCCGCGAATGTAATCCAGCGCCGCTGTCCGCAGGGGATAGTTCATCAGACCGTGGGTCTCCCGGCCCAGCAGATACCTGCGGCGGCGGGAGTAGGCGATCTTGTTGCTGCCGTCCTCCCACACCTCGCCCAGCAGGAAGCTGTCGGGCTTCTCCTGCTCCATGGCGGCGCGGATCTCCTCAATGAAATCGTCAGGCAGCTCGTCGGCCACGTCCAGCCGCCAGCCGTCGGCGCCGCACCGCAGCCAGTGACGGATAATGCTGTCCTCGCCCCGGATGATAAAGTCCCGATAGGCCGGGGCGTTTTCATTGACGGCGGGCAGGGTGTCGATGCCCCACCAGGCGTCGTATTTGTCCGGCCAGTGCTGGAAGCAGAACCAGTCGTACCAGGGGGATTCCTTGCTCTGGTACGCGCCGGGGGTATCGAAAAAGCCGCAGCGGTTGAAGTAGCGGCTGTCGTCGCCGGTGTGGTTAAAGACGCCGTCCAGTATCACATGGATGCCCCGCTTTTTCGCCTCGGCGCACAGGGTGCGTAGGTCGTCCTCCGTGCCCAGCATGGGGTCGACCATCCGGTAGTCCGCGGTGTCGTACCGGTGGCAGCTGGCGGCGTAGAAAATGGGGTTCAGGTAGATGGTGGTGACGGACAGGCTCTGCAGATAGTCCAGCTTTCCGCAGATGCCTCGCAGGCTGCCGCCGAAGAAATCGCTGTTCCACCGCCCCGTCAAAGGATCAGCGCCCAGCCGGGGTATGTCGTCCCAGCTGTCATGTACCGTGCGCTGGCCCAGCAGCCCCTTGGGGTCAGGGATAGCATCACGACAGAAACGGTCTGGAAAAATCTGGTATGTCACCCCTTGGCCGAACCACTCCGGCGTGGGGCGATTCTCATACACCGTAAGCTGCCAAGGCTGGCGGTCATCCCCGCCGCCCAGGCCGTTGCGGCCCAGATAGACGCTGCCGCCGTTGGTGCGGGTGAAGCGGAAGGTGTACCACACCAGCTCCGGCGTGTCCGGCGCGGTGAACGTGCCGGTAAAGCCCTCCGGACAGGGAGAGAGCGCCGTCTCGCCGCGGATAACGGCAAATTCGCCGTAGGTCACCAGCGCGCAGGCGCAGTACTCCGGCCCTGGCGTGACGGTGAAGGACACCGCCGTACCGCAGCTGACAGCCCCGAAGGGGGATTTGTATTTCGTGTCACGGGAATCGAAAATGGTCATAGACATGTTATCACTTCAGCATGGTATTTTCGCCGATCACATCGCCGCCGTTGACACGGTCGGCAAAGTAGGCGTTGATGATCTCCACTGCGGTGGAGGCCAGGGCCGCGCCCGCGCCGCCCTTTTCGATGACGATGGCCACGGCGATCTCGGGATCCTCATAGGGGGCGTAGGCCACAAACACGCCGTTAGCGATCTCGGTGCCCACCTGGGCCGAGCCGGTCTTGGCGCCCGCCGATACCACGCACTTGTCGAAAGCCCCGGCCAGCGAGCCGGTGGTCAGGTCGTGCATACCCTTGGTGATGGCGTTGATGGTGCTCTCGGACATCTCCACCTTATTCACCGGCGGCTCGTCATAAACGTACAGCAGCTTGCTGTTGTCATAGATCTTGAAGCTCTTCAGCAGATGGGCCTGGTAATGCTCGCCGCCGCCCACCAAAGTGGCAATGTAGTTGGCCAACTGGATGGGCGTGAACAGGTTATAGGACTGGCCGATGGCGGCGGTCAGCGTCTGGCCGTCGGTCCACTCCAGATCGTGGGCCTCTGCATATTCCGGCGAGGCCAGCGCGCCGGTGCTGTCACCGATCTCGATGCCGGTGGAGCGGCCCAGACCGAACTGCTTGGCGTAGTCGTCGATGGTCTGGATACCGGTCAGGCGGCCTACCTCATAGAAAAAGTAGTTGCACGACACGGTGATGGCGTCGCTGACGTTGACCCGTCCGTGGGTATAGCCCAGGGGCCACACCCAGCACCAGGGCTGGGGGTATTCATAGAAGGTGTACACGCCCTTGTCCTGAATGACGGAGGAGGGGGTGATCACGCCCGTCTCCAGCGCAGCGGCGGCCGTCACCATCTTGAAGGTGGAGCCGGGGGCGTAGGTGCCGTTGACGGCCCGGTTGAACATAGGCAGCCGCTCATCCTCCAGCAGCAGGTTGTAGTTTTGGGCAAAGGTAGAGGGATCAAAGCTGGGATAGGAGGCCAGGGCCAGCACGGCACCGGAGCCCACCTCAACCACGGCGGCGGCGCCGCCCCGCTGGTCGCTGTCCTTGTCGATCATGCCCTCGATGGTGGCGGCCAGCGTGTCCTCGGTGGCAACCTGTAAGTCATGATTCAGCGTCAGCGACACGATATTGCCGGGCTTCGGCTCCTTCATATAGACCTCGCCGGTGATCTTGCCCTTGTCGTCGGTGGTGACCAGCCGGGTGCCGTTCTCGCCCCGCAGCCAGTCCTCAAAGGCCTTCTCCACGCCGCTCTCGCCCACCAGCGCGTCCATGGAATAGCCCTTGTCCCGGTATTCCGGCCAATCCTCCGCGTAAATGCGGGTGATGCGGCCCAGAATGTGGGCGGCATAGGTAGTGTTGTAATCCCGGATAGAGGACTGCCCCGTGGTGACACCGGCAAAATTGCCGTCGGTGATCTGGGAGATCAGCTCGGTGGATACGTCCTCGGCAAACACATAGCTCTCCCGGCTGGCCAGCTCATAGCGGATACCGGCAATAAGCCGGGCCTGAGAGCGGGTATAGCTGTCGCTGATGCCGAACAGCGTCCGCAGGTTTTCCAGCAGCGCCGTAGAGGTGGACTGGATCGACAGCTTGTTTTTCGCCAGAAACTTGGTAAAGGTCTCGTCATCCCGGGAGGACAGGTACAGATACGGAGAATTCTGGGAGATGGGCAGAGTGTCCACCCAGGCAGTATCCGTCTCCTGACACAGGGCGATCAGCCGCCAGATGGCGGCGTTCAGCTCCTCGTCACTCTGAAAATTCTTCTTGCTGAAGGTAAGGGTATAGGCCAGGCGGTTGGACACCAGCACCTTGCCGTTGGTATCGGTGAGGATACCACGGCTGGCCTCCACCGTCTGCCATGTGGCATTGGAGGCGATGGATCTGGCCCGGTTTTCACTGCCATTGAGGATCTGGGCATCATACAGCGCGGCGAGGAACAGCAGCAGCATCAGTCCTAGCGCCGCGATCAGCACATAAAACCGGCCCTGGGCGGGATGGGGATTCTTCATCATAAAATGGGTGCTCCTTTCGACGGAGGATAGGGGAGGACGGCCTTACCGGCCGGAGAAGTGCCGGTGGATCCGGGCAAAGGCCAGATGCACCAGGATAGCAAAGGGCAGGGAGACCAGCAGCTCCCGGGCCATCAGCCACAGCGCCGCCGTCAGGGGCGTGCCGTAGGAATAGGAAAAGACCATGGTGTTGATAAGTCCCATCAGTACCAGCGCCGCGGCGGACACCGCCAGCGAGCATACCAGTCCCGGCATGATCAGGTGCCGTGCCGCCACACCGGCCAGCATGGCCGCCAGCGTCAGCACCACGGCGTAAAAGCAGGGAAACGCGCCGGTAAACAAACCGTCGCACACAAAGCCCAGCACCAGGCCGAAAATGGGGCCTTCCCACTTGCCCTCAAAGGAGGCGGCCACGGCCGCCAGCATCGGCAGCAGGAAGGGGTGGACACCGCCGATGCGGATATAGGGCAGCACCAGCTGCTGCACCAGCAGGAACAGCAGCGTCCACAGGCCGTAAAAGGTCCATTTGATGGTCAGCAGTCGTCGTGTCATGGCCGTTACTCCACCACGTCGAACTGGGTGATCACGAACAGCTGGGTCAGTGCGGAAATATCCGCCTTAGGGGTGATCACCGCGTATTGGGTCAACCCGCCCACATCGGTACGCAGCTCCTTCACCGTGCCGATGGACAGTCCGGCGGGGTAATAGCCGCCCAGGCCGGAGGTCACCACCAGATCGCCTGCGATCAGGTTCTCCGGATCTTCCAGATAGGTCAGGGCCAGACAGCCGTCGGTCATCAGGTTCAGCTGCCCCTGGGCCACCGCCACCTGCTCGGTACGGAACACCGTGGCGCCGATGGCGCTGGTGGTGTCCAGAATGGTGGTAACGGTACACCAGTTCATGCCCGCGTTGGTCACCACGCCCACCAGGCTGCCGTATTGGTCGATGGCGCAGTCGCCGATGGCCACACCGGCGGAGGTACCCCGGTTCAGCGTCAGCGTGCTGGCCCAGTTGTCCACGGAGCGCTCCGCCACCCGGGCCGACACGGTTTTCAGATCACTGCGCTGGGCGGTAAGACCCAGCAGCTCCCGCAGGCGCTGGTTCTCCACGCTGTCCTGCTGGGCCTGACGCAGCTGCCGCTCCAGGTCGGCCACCTGGGCCCGCAGCTCCTCGTTCTCCTGCTGAAGATCGGCCACGCTGTCAAAGTGGTCGCCGATATCGCCGAACCATCCCGCCACGGCGGAGCCCGCCGCGCGGAAGGGGGAGGCGATCACACCGGCGGCGTTCCGCAGAAAGGGCGTGCCGGAGCTGACGGCGGAGATGATGCACAGCACCACCACCACGATGGCCACACCGGCCAGCAGCCATATGCCGTTTTTGGAAAAAAATCGTTTCATAAAAGCAGTTCCTTGTATCGGTCACAGCAGCGTGACGCCGAATTGGGCCAGCATCCGGCTCAACAGCAGCACGGGAAGGCCCATCACGTTGAAAAAGTCGCCGTCGATCCGCTCTACCAGCAGTGCGCCCAGCCCCTGCACGCCGTAAGCGCCCGCCTTGTCCATGGGCTCGCCGCTGCGGATATAGTTTTTCAGCTCTTCGGTGCTGGCCTCCCGGAACCAGACCTGGGTGGACTGGGCGCGGGTCAGCATCTTGCCGCCCTGCCGCACCGTCACCCCAGTGCAGACGGTGTGGTGCCGTCCCTGCAATGCCGACAGCATCCGCAGAGCGTCCGCCTCATCACGGGGCTTGCCCAGCCGTTTGCCGTCCAGAAACACCATGGTGTCGGCGGTAATGACGATGTCGTCCGGTCCCGCCTGTACGGCGCCGGACTTCTGCCGGGAGATATGGCAGACGGTCTCCTCCGGGGTCAGACCCTCCGGACAGACCTCCTCCACCTGGGGCACCGATACCACGAAGTCCCGGATGCCCATGCGGCCCAGCAATTCCTGCCGCCGGGGAGACCCGGAGGCCAATACGATCCTTGCCATATTATGTCACCTTCCCGTGGAGCCGAAGCCGCCCGCGCCGCGCTCCGTCTCGTCCAGCTCGTCCACGAATTCCAGTGCGGGCTGCACCACCGGAAGCACCATCAGCTGGGCGATGCGGTCGCCGTCGTGGATGGTGTAGTCGGTGTCGGATTCGTTATAAAGCGCTACCCGCAGCTCACCGCGGTAGTCGCTGTCGATG
>USAT01000068.1 GCA_900552725.1 uncultured Eubacteriales bacterium
AAATGTACCGTAGGGCGGGGTGACCACACCCCGCCGCCGGTGATGCGGCAGGATATTTGCGGCGGCATGTGGGGAGCGATCCGAGCGCTGCCAGTGGCAGATGAAGCGAGGTGAGCGAGTAGCTGCGGTCAAAATTTCGGCGGCCTAAATGCCGCAGCGAAATTTTGGGTACCGCAACAGGATCATGCCGCCCTACAGGGCATCACAAGAACCCGGCGCATGGCGGCAAAAAAGGAAGTCATCCGGACGGATGACTTCCTTTTCCTATATCAGAAATATCGCTTACTTGGAGCGGAGCTCGGCGCCGAAGCGCTTTACCAGCTTATTGATGACGCCGTTTGCCACGTCCTCGATCTCGGCGGAAGTCAGGGTCTTCTCCTTGGAGCCGATGGCCAGGCGGACGGTGACGGACTTCTTGCCGTCGGGCACCTGCTTGCCGCGGTACTCGTCCACGAACTGCGCGCCGTGGAACAGCTCACTCTTGACACCGCGGACGGTCTGGGCGATATCGGCCCACTTCACCTCGCCGGGCAGCAGCACGGAGATGTCGTACTCTGTCATGGGGTACTCCGGCAGATGGGTGAAGCTGTTGGTGCGGGAGCGGAAGGGCTTCAGGCAGTCCTGATCCAGCTCGAAGAGCATGACGTTCAGGTTCTTGATGCCGCACTCCATGGACACCTTCTTGCTGAGCAGGGCCAAATCGCCGATGCGCTCCTCGCCCAGATAGACGTTCAGCCACACCACGTTGTCGGCCCACGCGGGCTTTTCCACCTGCTTGAAGGTGAAGCCCTCCATGTGGGTGTAGCGGGGCATCATTTCCAGCACGCCCTTGGCCTTGCGGAACAACGTGGTCACGTCCTTGCCGCCGCAGACGAAGGCGCCTGCCACATGCTTGCGCTGGGAGGGCAGCTTCTCGCGGGGATCGTAGGGGGTGGTATAGTTCTCATCCCGGAACACCTGGGCGGTCTCGTAGATGCTGAACTCGTCGAAATAGCGCTCATTCTTCACCACGGCCTTGCACAGATTGGGCAGCAGGGAGGAGCGGACGAACCGCTCGGCAGGGGAGGGCGGCGTGGACAGGGACAGGATGCCGTCGGTGCTCTGCAGCACGGCGTTGACGTACAGCTCGTCCATCCAGGGATAGGTGAAGATCTCCTGCATGCCGCAGCGGAAGGACAGATACTCCTTGATCTTCCGCTCCAGATCCTTGTCCAGCTGGTTGATGGCGCCGTCGAAGGAGGTGGTGATGGGTGCGGCCTCGAAGTTCTCGTAGCCGTACATGCGGGCCACTTCCTCCATGATGTCGGCCTTGATGCTGACGTCGCCGGTGGAGCGCCAGGTGGGCACCACCACATGCATATTGTCGCCCTCGAAGGACACCTGATAGCCCAGCAGCTCCATCTTCTTCTTCACGTCGTCGGGGGTCAGGGACTTGCCCAGACGGCGCTCCAGCCAGCTGAGGGTCACGTCGATCTCCGCCTGCTTCAGATGCTGGGGGTACAGGTCGGACAGGCCGGTGACCTTCATCTCGGGATACAGCTGGCCGAACAGCTCCATGGACATGGCCAGGGCCTGGTCGCAGCGCTCGGGGTCGATGGCCTTTTCATAGCGGGCGGAGGCCTCGGTGCGGTTGTCGTACCGCAGAGCGGTGCGGCGGATGCCCTTGGCGTCGAAGTTGGCCACCTCCAGGATGACACGGCTGGTCTCCGGCAGGATGGAGTCCTTGGCGCCGCCCATGACGCCCGCCAGACCCACGGCGCCCGCGTCGTCGGCGATCACCAGATCGTCGGTGCTCAGGGGCAGCTCCTTGCCGTTCAGCAGCAGCAGCTTCTCGCCCTCGGCGGCGCGGCGGACGATGATGTGGCCCGCGATGTGGTCGGAGTCGAAGGCGTGAGTGGGCTGACCGGTGGCCAGCATGACGTAGTTGGTCACGTCCACCAGCGCGTTGATGGGACGCATGCCCACCTTCCAGATGCGGCTCTGCATCTGATAGGTAGAGGGCTTCACATACAGATTCTCAATGGAGGCGGCCACATACCGGGGGCAGCGCTCCGTGTCCTCCACGGTGACGGTCAGGCTGCCCTGGCCCACATCGCTCTTGTAGGGGGCGATGGGCTTCAGCGGCAGGTGATACAGCGCCGCCAGCTCACGGGCGATGCCGTAATGGCCCCACAGGTCGGGGCGGTTGGTCATGGACTTGTTGTCGATCTCCAGAATGATATCGTTCAGCTCCAGCGCGTCGGCCAGGGGGGTACCGGCGGGGGCATCAAACTCGCTCAGGTCGAGAATATGGGCCTCCTCCTTGGTGGGGAACAGGTCGGCAAGGCCGATCTCCACCGCGCCGCAGATCATGCCGTAGCTCTCGACGCCGCGGAGCTTGCTCTTCTTGATCTCCACCGGCTCGCCCTCGCCGTGCCACTTGCACATGGCGCCGGGCAGGGCCACGGCCACCTTCATGCCCTCGGCCAGGTTGCTGCCGCCGCAGACGATGTCCTTGATCTCGCCGCCGATGTCGGTCTTGCAGACCTTCAGCTTGTCGGCGTTGGGGTGCTGCTCGATGGTCTTGATCCGGCCCACCACCATGTTGTCGAACTGCTTCGCCAGCTCGATGGTGTCCTCCACCTCCACGGTGGACATGGTCAGGTCATAGGCCAGACGCTTCAGATCCATATCCGCCGGCAGGTCGACGTAATCCTTGATCCAGTTCAGTGATACTTTCATGTCTCTTGCCCTCCCTTAGCGGAACTGATTCAGGAACCGCAGGTCAGCGCTGTGGAACAGACGCACATCGTCCACGCCGTAGCGCATCATGACCAGACGGTCCAAGCCGATGTTGACATAGAAGCCGGTGTATTCGTCGGGATCGAGACCGGCGGCCTTCAATACGTTGGGGTGGGGGGTGCCGCCGGGCATGACCTCGATCCAGCCCACATGCTTGCACACGCTGCAGCCCTTGCCGCCGCACACCAGGCAGCCCATGTCGATCTCAAAGCCGGGCTCGACAAACGGGAAGAAGCCGGCGCGCATACGCACCGGAACGTCCCGGCCGAACACCTTGCTGAGGATGCTCTTGATCATCACCTTGCCGGAGGAGAAGGTGAAGTCCTTGTCCACGATCAGGGCCTCATACTGGAAGAAGGCGCGCTCGTGGCGGGCGTCGGTGGTCTCGTTGCGGTACACCTTGCCGGGGTACACGAAGCGATAGGGGGCCTTGTGGGTCTGGAGATAGCGGACGGAGCCGCCGGTCAGGTGGGGGCGCAGGCACAGCTTGTCCCAGCACTCGCCCTTGTCGTGGCCCTCCAGCCAATAGGTATCCATGCTCTCGCGGGCGGGATGGTTGGGGGGGAAGTTCAGGTTGTCGAAGCCGTACAGCTCGCTGGTGATGTCGTCCTCCTCGAAAATTTCAAAGCCCATGGAGCGGAACGCGTCGTTCAGGTCATAGCACATCTGGGTGATGGGGTGCAGGCCGCCGCCGGAGGGCAGGATGCCCGGCACGGAGATGTCGAAGTCGGGGTCCACCTCGGATGCCTTCATCTTCAGCTCATTGCGGCGGTCATCCAGCAGCTCGGTCAGCTGGGCCTTTGCCTGGTTCACCGCCTTGCCCATCTCGGGACGCAGGGAGACGTCCAGCTTGGGCAGCTCCTTCAGCAGCTCGGTCAGCTTGCCCTGCTTGCCCAGCAGCAGCGCCTTGACCTCCTGCAGCTCCGGCTCAGTGCGGACGGCCTCGATCTTGGCCTTGCCCTCAGCCAGTAATTGTTCCAGTTTCTCTTTCATATTCAGCGCTTCCTCCTTTTGAGAGTTTGTTTTTGGGGGGATAAGCTGGCATAAAAAAACGCCCCTCATCCCAGTCAGAACAGGGACGAAAGGCATAACTTCCGTGGTACCACCCAGCTTCGCGGACGCATCCGCGCACTCGTTTTCCCGTTAACGGAGGACGACCCGTCCGCGCATTTCCTCGCGGCAGCTCCGGAGCGAACACCACATCACGACCCGGGACGGCTTTCAGCCGGTGACCGTCCCTCTCTTGGAGCCGTGTTCCCGTTGTGGAACTTCTCCTTCATGGCTTTTCTGTCAGATTACCTACTATTTATAACACACCCTTTGCAAAGATGCAAGGGGGAATTTGGGCAAAAAAGCCACAAAAAGGGAGAAAATTTTCACTTTGTTTTTGGCTTTGCGGGAAAAAGGCGGCCCGCCGCCCCTCCGCCGGGGCGGCGCTGCCATTATCGCTCCTTATCCTTTACCAATTACTGCCACAAATTTGAAATGGACATTTACGATAAATTGTGCTAATATGAGAAATCAATAAAATTTATTGCGATGGAGGTCATTTTATGGCAGTCAAAGAGAGCTATGCCGGCAAGATCAACCGCAAGCTGAATAAGAAGCTCCACGTCATCGAGGTGGCGGCGGGCCGCCGCCCGGCGGATCTGGTGCTGAAGAACGCCACCTATGTGAACGTGTTCTCCAACGAGCTGTGTCAGGCGGATATCGCCGTGGCCGAGGGCTTGATCGTGGGCATGGGCGAATACCACGGCAACGTGGAGGTGGACGTCTCCGGCAAGATCGTGCTGCCGGGCTTTGTGGACGCCCACATCCATCTGGAGAGCTCACTGGTGAGCCCCAGCGAGTTTGCCCGGGCGGTGCTGCCCCACGGCACCACCACCGTCATCACCGACCCCCACGAGATCGCCAACGTCATGGGCACCGACGGCATCGAGTACATGCTGCAGGCCACGGAGGACCTGCCGGTGGACGTGCGGTTCATGCTGCCCTCCTGCGTGCCCGCCACGCCCATGGACGAGTCCGGCGCCAATCTGGACTACCGGGCCATCGACTCCTTCTATGACCATCCCCGGGTGCAGGGCCTTGCCGAGATGATGAACTCCTACGGCGTCATCCACAGCGACCCGGACGTGGTGTCCAAGATCGTGGCCAGCCAGGCCCATCACAAGAAGATCGACGGCCACGCCCCCGACCTGGTGGGCAACGACCTGAACGCCTATGTGGCGGCGGGCGTGTACTCCGACCACGAGTGCCACGACCTGAACGACGCCATCGCCAAGCTGCAGCGGGGCCAGTTCATCATGATCCGCGAGGGCACCGCCGCCCGCAATCTGGAAGCGCTGGTGCCCCTGCTGTGCGACAAGTATGTGGAGCGCTGCATGTTCTGCACCGACGACAAGCACCCCAACGACCTGCTGGAGAAGGGCCACATCGACTACATCGTGAAGAAGGCCATCTCCCTGGGCGTGGAGCCCATCACCGCCATCAAGGCCGCCTGCCACAACGCCGCCCGGTACTTCCTGCTGAACAACCGCGGCGCCATCGCCCCCGGCTATCTGGGCGACTTCGTGATCATCGACGACTTCGAGCACTTCAACATCGAGAAGGTCTATAAACGGGGCGTCCTCATGTGCGAGAACGGCCAGGTCACCGACTTCCCGGTGCCGGAGGTGGACCCCTATCTGGTGAGCCGCGCCCACGACACTTTCCATGTGGCCACGCTGACTGCCGCCGACTTCATCGACAACCGGCCCCACGCCGTCATCGGCATGGTGAACGGCGAGATCACCACCACCGACTGCGGCTATACCGACCGCATCGACGTGGACTATGACATCCTGAAGATCGCCGTCATCGAGCGGCACAAGAACACCCACCACATCGGTCTGGGCTACATCAAGGGCTACGGCCTGAAGCACGGCGCGGTGGCGACCAGCATCAGCCACGACAGCCATAACATCATCGTGGTGGGGACCAATGACGAGGATATGGCCTTCGCCGCCAACCAGGTGGTGGCGCTGAACGGCGGCATCGTGGTGGCACAGGACGGCGCTGTCACCGGCGAGGTGCCGCTGGCGGTGGCCGGTATCATGAGCGACGAGCCCCTGGTGGAGGTGAACCGCAAGCTGGAGGAGGCCAAGGAGAAGGCCTTCACCGCCGGTGTCAACCGGGATATCGACCCCTTCATGACGTTGAGCTTCATGGCCCTGCCGGTGATCCCCACCCTGCGCATCACCACAAGAGGTGTGTTCGACGTGACGACGCAGCGGTATATTTAACTGGCGCAAAGTCTGACAATAGACCACCGTAGGGGGCGGCGATCCTGTTGCGGTACCCAAAATTTCGCTGCGGCATTTAAGCCGCCGAAATTTTGACCGCTGCCACTCGCTCACCTCGCTTCATCTGCCACTGGCAGCGCTCGGATCGCTCCCCCAAAAGGACAGCTTAAACCTGCGGTCTAAGAATCCGCGCACGCTGTTTTGCGTTGCAGATTTGCGGCCTTTTACCGCGCATTCGCGGGAAATATTTGATTTCGCTGCGTATGACGTATTGACTTTCTTCCTGCGCCGCTGCCGCTCACCATTGCAACGATAGACACCGAAGCGTTGTTCGGCGTAGGCATGAGCGGCAGCGGCGCTGATGCGGAGACGATTCGATAACGGTACGAAAAAGGAAATCTTATGTAAACGTGTGGTAAGAGCCTACGATCTGGCACAACGTGTAGCGCGCAAGGAGGTGCAGGAACCTCGGTTCCTGCTGGCTCTTTTGCCCACTTTTCCAGTCGGTGCGTTAAGAAAATATGCCGGTGGCATATTTTTAGCATCCGATCTCGGCGGCTATGCCGCCGTAGCATCCATCTGGGGTTGCATTGTACGGCGAAAGTGGGCCGCCGGAGGCCGTTCCCACACCGGAGCGCGGAACATTTCTAACCCCTGCAATAAATCCCCTTTCCTCCTCCCTCGTTTTGTGGTACAATACCAGGAGCATCAAAAACGGGGAGGATCACATATGTTCAAGCGGGTCTATGTGGAGATCACCAACGTGTGCAACCTCTCCTGCGTATTCTGCCCCGGGACGACACGGGAAAAGCGCTTTCTTTCCCCGGAGGAGTTCCGCCTGATGGCGGAAAAGCTGCGGGATCACACCCGCTATCTTTACTTCCACGTCATGGGTGAGCCGCTGTTGCATCCGCAGTTGGCGGAGCTGTTGGCTATCGCCGGAGAGTTGGGCTTCCGGGTGTGCATCACCACCAACGGCACACTGCTTTCCGAGAAAAGCAGCGCCCTGCTGTCTGCCCCGGCGTTACATAAGGTCAGCGTTTCGCTCCACAGCTTTGAGGGCAACGACGGCGGCGACATGACGGATTATCTCCACGACGTGTGGAAATTCTGCGCCGCCGCCAGCGAAAAGGGTGTGCTGTGCGCCCTGCGATTGTGGAATGAGGGGGGCGCGGAGGCCAGAAATGGCGAAGTTCTCCGCTTTTTATCCACCATGACCGGTGCCAATGTGGAAAACCTGCCTGCCGACAACGTGGGCAACAAGCGTCTTGCGCCGGGCCTGTTTCTGGAATCGGCCCGGAAATTCGACTGGCCGTCCCCGGAAGCGGCGGAGGGCAACGTGCAGTTCTGCCACGCCCTGCGCCAGCAGATGGCCATACTGTGCGACGGTACGGTGGTGCCCTGCTGTCTGGACGGCGAGGGCCGTATGGCGCTGGGAAACCTGCTGACCCAGGAACTGCCGGACATCTTGAACACACCCCGGGCGCGGGCCATCCGGGAGGGCTTTTCCCGCCGCGCGCCCAGTGAGGACTTATGCCGCCGCTGCGGCTACGCGGCGCGGTTCAGCAAATGAGAGGAGACGATATGCAGGAAACACCCCAACAACTGAAGGCTCTGCCGCCGCCCCTGCTGGCGTGGTATGACGCCAACCGGCGCGTGCTGCCCTGGCGGGAGGAGGTCTCACCCTACCGCACATGGGTGTCGGAGATCATGCTGCAGCAGACCCGCGTCACGGCGGTGCTGCCGTATTTCGCGCGGTTCATGGAAGCCCTGCCCACGGTGGAGGCGCTGGCCGCCGCCGATGAGCAGCAGTTGATGGCCCTGTGGCAGGGCTTGGGCTATTACAGCCGGGCCCGCAACCTGCAAAAGGCGGCGCAGGCCATTGTAAATGAGCACGGCGGGGTATTCCCCGATACATATGAAGGGCTGACGGCCCTGCCGGGGGTGGGCGACTATACGGCGGGGGCCATCGCCTCCATCGCTTTCGGGCAAGCCGTTCCGGCGGTGGACGGCAACGTGCTGCGGCTGGCGGCACGGCTGTCCGGTCACGACGGCAACGTGCTGGAGCCGAAGGTGCGGACGCTGTTCCGCCAATGGATGGCGGAGGTGATCCCACACGACCGGCCCGGCGCCTTCAATCAGGCGCTGATGGACTTGGGGGCTATGATATGCCTGCCCAACGGCGAGCCGCTGTGCGGCGACTGTCCGGCCCGGGACTTCTGTGCGGCCCGGGAAAAGGGCTTGCAGCGGCAGCTGCCGGTGCGGGAGAAGAAGTCCGGCAAGCGGACGGAACAGCTGACGGTGTTCCTCCTGCACAGGAACGACGCGGCGGCGGTGCGGCAGCGGCCCGGAAAGGGACTGCTGGCGGGACTCTGGGAGTTCCCCAACGTACCGGGAGCACTGACGGAGGCCCAGGCGGCGGCACAGTTGGCCGAATGGGGATTATCGCCCCACAGATGGGGCAAAAGCTTTACCGAAAAGCACATTTTTACCCACATCATATGGGAAATGACAGTGTTTACGCTGGATGTGCAGGGCGAAGGCCCGCCGGAGTGGGCCTGGCGCACCGGGGAAGAAAGGGAGAAATACCCCATGCCCACGGCGTTTGGAAAGGTGGAACGGTGAAGGTATTCCGGTGTTATCGTAGGGGGCGGCGTCCTCGACGCCCCGCTGCTTACCGGAAAAGCCATCGTATATCGTGCGGGCCGTCGAGGACGCCGGCCCCTACAACTGTTTAACGAACACCGCCCAAAGGACAGAAGATAAATAAGGAGAGAACCACAACAATGGCACAGCTTTATTTCAAGTACGGAGCCATGGGCTCCAGCAAAAGCGCCAACGCGCTGATGGCCCGCTTCAACTATGAGGAGCGGGGACAGGACACCCTGCTGGTGAAGCCCCAGATCGACACACGGGACGGCGACCACATGGTGTCCTCCCGCATCGGGTTGAAGCACCCCTGCGTCTATTTCCACGAAATGCAGGCCATGTCCGACGAGGAGCTGCAGAAGTACGCCTGCATCATCGTGGACGAGGCCCAGTTTCTCAGCAAGGAGGAGGTCTATTACCTGGTGCACCTGGTGGACGACTGCAATATCCCCGTCATCTGCTACGGCCTGCGGGCCGACTTCAAGGGCGACCTGTTCCCCGGCAGCTATCACCTGCTGGTGCTGGCCGACAAGCTGGAGGAGGTCAAGACCATCTGCTGGTGCGGCAAGAAGGCGGCCTTCAACGCCCGCTTTGACGAGAACGGCCATGTGCTGAAGGAGGGCGCGCAGGTGGTGCTGGGTGCCAACGACCAGTACATCGGGCTGTGCCGCCGCCACTGGATGGCGGGCGACCTGGGGCCGGATTTCCACCGGCTGCGGAAATGATCTGTACGCTGTGTCCCCGGCGCTGTGGAGCGGAGCGGACGGAGACGGAGGGAAAGGGCTTCTGCGGTATGCCCGCCGGGCTGCGCATCGCCCGGGCCGCCCTGCACATGTGGGAGGAGCCGCCCATCTCCGGCACCAACGGCAGCGGCACGGTGTTTTTCTCCGGCTGCACCCTGCGGTGCTGCTATTGCCAGAACGGCAGCATCTCCGCGGGAGGCTTCGGCAAAGCCATCACCACGGAGCGGCTGCGGGAGATTTTTGAGGAGCTGATCAGCCGGGGCGCTCACAACATCAATCTGGTGACGCCGACCCACTTTCTGCCGTGGATCCTGCCTGCACTGGAGCCGAAGCTGAGCGTGCCGGTGGTGTATAACTGCGGCGGCTATGAGTCGGTGGAAACGCTGCGGCAATTAGAGGGCAAGGTGGACATCTGGCTGCCCGACCTGAAATACGCCGACGGTGAGTTGGCCGGACGGCTCAGCGCCGCACCGGACTATTTCCCTGTAGCCGCGGCGGCCATCCGGGAAATGTTCCGCCAGACGGGGCCCTGCGTGCTGGAGGACGGCCTTTTGAAGCGGGGCGTGGTGATCCGGCACCTGGTGCTGCCGGGGCAGATGGACAACACCCGCCGCTGCATCGACTGGGTGGCGGAGAATTTCCGGCCCGGCGAGGTGATGTTTTCCCTCATGAGCCAGTACACGCCCCAGGAGAACGCGGAGGGCACGCTGCGCCGCCATGTGACCCGCAGCGAATACCGCGCCGCCGTGGCGTACATGGAAAACTGCGGCATCACCGACGGCTTTACCCAGGAACGCACCGCCGCCAGGGCGGAGTACACCCCGCCGTTCGATCTGACTGGGGTGTGAGGGGGTATTTCGCCCTCCGGGGCGAGTTACTTTTGCCCTTGGCGGCAAAAGTAACCAAAA
>USAT01000069.1 GCA_900552725.1 uncultured Eubacteriales bacterium
CGTTTCCTCTATAATAGCAGAAGCAGGGGCGTTTGCATAGTTTTTTGACAGACTGAGACCGCAGAGCCTTGCTCTGCGGTCTTTCCTTCTATTCTTCGGTCCGCAGGGTGTCGCGTACCCGCATGAGGGCCTTGCCCAGGATGCTCTGGCCCTGCCATTGGGCCACATCCTGGTGCCGGGGATCGTCCAGAGGGATGCCGATGCCCCAGATGCGGTCATTGGGGGAGCACTCGGCGATCAGGGCGTCGCCGGTGGCGAGAAGCTGGTGCTTCAGGCCGCTGTTCTGGCCGAATTTGGCCAGCAGGCCCCAGTAGATGACCTCCTGCCGCACCGCCGTCCACTTGGCGTCGTCATAGGGGGTGATGGCCCGGCCCAGCAGCTTTACCGTTTTGGGATCGGGGTTCTCCATCACGCGGGCGGCGGTGGCCTCGTCGCCGCAGCACAGGGCCTTCTGGCGCATGAGATACTGCTCGGCATTGAGATACGTCACGCCATCCACGGTGAACACCGCCGGGTACCAGTTGCTGAACCAGCCGTTGGGGCCGTATTCGTGGAAGAAACCCACCACATTTCCGGGAATGGGCGCGTCCTTCTCTGTGACGGCGAATTCCTCGTACAGGTCATATGTCCGCTGATCCGGGGCCAGCAGCGTCACGGCCAGCGCCGCGTCCGGATGGGCCTTGCCCCAGTTGTCCACTGCCACCAGCGCCGCGGGGACGGCGAACTGGGGCGGCCAGCCGCCCGCCGCGCCCACCGTGGGGATCTCGACAGCGGAGCACCCCGCTGCCAGCGCGGCGTCCAGCGCCGCGGTATAGCACGCGGTCAGCGCCGCCGTTTCGTGGGGCCGCCCGTCATAGACCGGCGGCGTCAGGGGGACGGTGATGGTGCCGTCCCGGGCCGCGGCGCGGCACAGGCTTCCACCGCCCGCGGCACTGTCCAGCCGGAAGGAGAGCGCCATAGGTCACGCCTTCTCGAACGCCGCCTTCATGCAGCGATAGGTCATGTAGCAGTCCAGCTTGCCCACGGTCTCATAGGGGGCATGCATGCTCAGCACGGGGACGCCCGCGTCGATGGTGTCGATGTTGCGCTTGGCCATGTACTTGGCCACGGTGCCGCCGCCGCCGGCGTCGGTCTTGCCCAGCTCGGCCATCTGCCAGAAGATGTTTTCCTCGTTCAGCAGGCGGCGCAGCTTGCCCACCACCTCGGCACTGGCGTCTGAGGCGCCGGATTTGCCGCCGGCGCCGGTGTACTTGCACAGGCCGATGCCGTAGTTGACATAGGCGGCGTTATTCTTCTCATACACCTCGGCAAAGTTGGGGTCGTAGGCGGCGGTCACGTCGGCGCTGATGCAGAAGGAGTTGGCGAAGCAGTCCCGCAGCAGCACGCCCTGGCTGTCGCACAGCTCACCCATGAACTTGTCAAAGGCCTCGGACTGCATGCCGGACACGCCCTCGCTGCCGATCTCCTCCTTGTCGGCGAAGATGCACACGCCGGTGCGGACGGGATCCTTGGCGTCGAAGATACCGGCCAGCTCGGCATAGGCGCAGACGCGGTCGTCGTGACCGTAGCTGGCGATGAGGCTGCGGTCAAAGCCGATATCGCGGGCATGACCGGCGGGGACGGCCTCCAGCTCGGCGGAGATGAAGTCCTCCTCCACCATGCCGTACTTCTCATGCAGAAGCTGCATGACGGCCAGCTTGAAGCGCTTCTTCTCGTCCTGATCCGTTACCGGCATGGAGCCCACCAGAATGTTCAGGCTCTCGCTGGGGATGGCCTCGTTCAGGGGCTTCTTGCCCTGCTCACGGCCCAGGTGGGGCAGCAGGTCATTGATGATGAACTGGGGATCCTCGGGCTTGTCGCCGATATGGACGGGCATCACCGTGCCGTCGGCAAGCGTCACCACGCCGTGGAGCTCCAGGGGAATGGTGACCCAGTGGTACTTGCGGATGCCGCCGTAGTGATGGGTCTTGAGATAGGCCAGCTCCGCGTCCTCATACAGGGGCCGGGGCTTCAGATCCAGGCGGGGTGCGTCGGTGTGGGCGGCGGCAATGACGGCGCCCTTGGAAAGAGGTTCTCTGCCGATGACGGCCAGCATGATTCCCTTGCCACGGTTGTTGCAGTACACCTTGTCGCCGGTCTTGAGGGGCATGCCGGGCTGATACGCCACAAAGCCCCGCTTCTCGGCCAGCTCGATGCAGTAGTCCACGCACAGACGCTCGGTCTTGCCGTGGTTCAGAAAGTCCTTGTAATCCTCGCAATAGGCGTGCATGGCGGCCTTTTCGCTCTCCGGCAGGCGGTCATAGCCGTTCTCCGGCGCGTACAGCAGGGCCTTGCTCAGCTTGCTTTCGCTCATGGATGATTCCTCCTCATATTAAATGGTCTCTACCGCCATCCTACCATAGAACCGCCGCCTTTGCAAGGGGCGGCTTGACAATGGGGCGGGGGAGAAGTATAATCTCCCTATACCCCATAGGGTAGGAGGGATCGACAATGAAGCAATGCATGGACGCGGACAACCTGCACCGCAGGCTGAAAAAGATCATCGGCCAGGTACAGGCCATTGACCGGATGATCGACGAGGACGTCCCCTGCGAGGATGTGCTGGCCCAGATCAACGCGGCGAAATCCGCCCTTCACGGCTGCGGCAAGGTGGTGCTGGAGGGACACATCAAGCACTGTGTCCGGGACGGCATCCAGCACGGCGATGCCGACAAGACCATCGAGAGCTTTACCAAGGCGGTGGAGCGGTTTTCCAATATGGGATAATGGATAAAAAGAGGAGGGAGCTATGCTCCCTCCTCTTTTTATCCATTATTTGTTTAGTCCAGCAGCCAGACGGTTACGTTGCGGCGGCCCCAGGAGACACAGTCGGAATAGCTGGGGAACCACACGTCGATGACGTTGCCCTTCATGCCGCCGGTGTCCTCCACCTGTCCCATGCCGTAGGACTGGATGAACATCCGGGAGTGATAGGCGAAGGTCTTGGGGTCGGCGGCAACGATGCCCAGGCCCACGGCGTGACCGGTGGCGGTGGTCCATGCCGCGCCATTCTCGCCGCCGCTGTAATAGGCGGTGGAGTTGCAGGTGAGCTTGTCGTAATAGGTCATGCTGTAGCCGGACTGGAACACCAGATAGCCGCCGGAGCGTCCGCCGCCATAGGCCACGTCACGCTCGATGCGGTCATCCCGCTCCACTTCCTTCACCAGGCGGCCGTAGACAATGATCTGGGCCCGGGCGGTACTGTCGCTGCGGTCCACCAGCACGGTGTTGACCATCTCGCCGCTGCGGTACACGTCGTCATAGGTGTCGGTGGTGGTGCCGGGCGCACCCTCCTGCAATATCACATGCTCACCGTAGGGCAGCAGATAGTCGTACAGCACCTTGGTCTGATAGGTGTCTACCTTGGTCTCACGGCGGCGGCAGCGCAGCTCGTCGCTGATGTGGATCAGGGGCTTCAGGCCGGTGGTGTTGACGCCGATCATCTCATCCTTGCCCACATGGATGTCATAGCGCTCCAGCAGGTTCTGCACCGTCTCGTGATAGGACTCCACCGACAGCAGCTCGTCGCCGTGACGGATCAGCACCATCTGCCCGGCGGCCAGGATGATCTGGGCGTCGCCGCCGGTATCATCGTGCACCCGCAGAGTGTCGCTCTCGTAGGTGAAATCGGGATAGCCGTTCACCAGAGTGGTGGCCTCGTCGGTGACCACCAGATAGGTATAGGTCTTGGCGGTGGTGTCCGCTACGCACCAGGGCAGGCAGATCAGCACCGCGATGCCGCCCAGCACCAGCCAGCGCATCCACACATGGGCCTTCAGCTTGGCAGAGAAGCGGCGCAGGAACTGATACTGCGGCAGCTCCCACACGGCCTTTTTCGTCCGCTGCCACCAGGCCTTGACGGAGCGTACCATGCGGGTGTTCAGGAACCAGGCCCACAGCAGACGCCCGATCAGTGCGAACACGTCGCCCAGACGCCACCAGAACACCCGGAATGCCCGCTTCAGGGCCCGGACCTCGTCCATCTCGCCGAAGATACGGAGGTTGTCCCCCATGCAGCGCCAGGCGAACTTGATGTTGGGCCAAAGTTGTTGCAATCGTTCTTTCATAATACCTCGATGATATCCATCTTGCCGCCGCGGTAAACCACAGCAGGGACGGAAATGGAAAAATACGCCACAAAGTATAGCATTTTCGGCAATTATTGTCAAGTTTTCCCCACCGGAGTGAAGGAGTGGGCCGCGAAAACCTTCTATGCCCACTTTGCAACAAAATCTTGCCATATCCGACAGGTTGTGGTATGCTGTAAAATTGTATAGGTATGAAAAGGAGGTGTGCCCATGGCACTGACAGACAAACGGCTTTTTCTGCTGGATATGGACGGCACCCTCTATCTGGACGAGCAGCTTTTCAACAAGGTACCGGAGTTCCTCTCCTTCATTCGCCAACAGGGCGGCCGGTACCTGTTTCTCACCAACAACTCCTCCCGGGGCGTGGAGGGCTACATCGAAAAAATGCGCCGCCTGGGCATCGAGACCACGACGGAGGACTATCTCACCTCCGCCGACGCGGCGGAGCACGCGCTGCTGACGGAGTTTCCGGGCCAGCGGTGCTACGTCTCCGGCACCGCGTCGCTGAAGGCGCAGCTCACCGGGGCGGGCATCCAGGTGGCGGACACCCTGTCCGACGACATTACGGTGCTCCTCAGCGGCTTTGACACGGAGCTGACCTTTCAGAAGCTGGAGGATAGCTGCATCTTGCTGAACCGGGGCGTTACATGGCTGGCCACCAACCCAGACTGGGTGTGCCCCACCTGGTACGGCTCGGTGCCGGACTGCGGCAGCGTGTGCCAGATGCTGGAGCGGGCCACCGGGAAAACGCCCCGCTTTCTGGGAAAGCCCAGGCCGGAGATGGTGCGTCTGGCCCTTGCCCGGACGGGCTTTCCGCCGGAACAGGCTGTCATCATCGGCGACCGGCTGTATACCGACGTGGCCTGCGGCGTCAACGCCGGGATCGACAGTATCTTCGTCCTCAGCGGCGAGGGCGTTATGGGCGACATCGTGAAATACCGGGTGAACCCCACATGGGTCTATCAGGACATCGCAAAGCTCTATCACGACTTGAAGGAGAACCGAATATGAAGCTGAACTACAAACGCACCATTCTGGTGGGCTTTGCCTTTTTTCTGATTTGCGCCTTCTGGCAGGCCTATGACAACACCATCCCCCTGATCCTGACCAACAAGTTCGGCATGAGCCAGACCTGGTCCGGCGTCATCATGGCGGCGGACAACATCCTGGCGCTGTTCATGCTGCCCCTGTTCGGCGCGATCTCCGACAAATGCACCCACAGAAAAGGGCGGCGCACCCCCTTCATCGTGATGGGTACGCTGATCGCCGCCGTGGCGCTGATCTGTCTGAGCTTCATTGACAACACCCAGTTGAAGCATCTGGGCGACGCCGCCAACATTGACGATCCCGCCGCGCTGAGCGCCATCTACGAAAGTCAGGCGGACGAGCAGCTCATCACCCCCCACGGCGACAAATTCGTGCTGCGGGAGCAGTTCACGGAGGAGGAATTCACTGCCATCCGCAGCCAACTGATCAGCGAGGACGGCACCGCCGTGACCAACCCCGACTACACCAACTATGTGACCCCCGCCCGTCAGGCCTACGCATGGCAGGTGACGGCGGAGCACCCCGGCACGCTGGTGTTCTTCATTCTGGTGCTGCTGATCATTCTGATCGCCATGGCCACCTTCCGCTCCCCCGCCGTGGCGCTGATGCCGGACGTGACGATAAAGCCCCTGCGCTCCAAGGCCAACGCCGTCATCAACCTGATGGGCAGCGCAGGCGGCATTCTGGTGCTGGCGCTGGGCATGGTGTTCGCCACCTCCGCCGTGCGCAACTCCCTGATGAGCTACACCGGCTATTTCGGCGTGATCGCCGCCATCATGCTGGCGGCGCTGGTGATCTTCCTGCTGACCGTCCGCGAGGTGGAGTGGGCCCAGCAGATGCAGCGGGACAGCGTGGAATACGGCGTGGAGGAGGCTGCCGAGGACGGCACGCCCCAGGAGGAGCGGAAGCTGTCTGTGGGAGAGGTGAAGTCCCTGATCTTCATCCTGCTGAGTATCGTGCTGTGGTTCTTCGGCTATAATGCCGTTACCAGCAAATACTCCGTCTATGCCAGCAACATCCTGCACAAGGACTATAACCTGACGCTGATCATCGCCCAGGCGGCGGCCATCGTGGCCTATCTGCCGGTAGGCATCATCTCCAGCAGGGTGGGCCGCAAAAAGGCCATCCAGGCGGGCGTGATCATGCTGACGGTGGCCTTCGGCGTGGCGGGCTTCCTGCATGCCGAAAGCCCCACCATGCTGATGAACGCCATGTTCGCCCTGGCCGGTATCGCCTGGGCCACCATCAACGTGAACTCCTTTCCTATGGTGGTGGAGCTGTCCAGCGGCGGCAATGTGGGCAAGTACACCGGCTTCTACTACACCGCCTCCATGGCGGCCCAGGTGGCCACGCCCATGCTGTCCGGCCTTCTGATGGACAAGTGGGGCATGCGGGTGCTGTTCCCCTATGCCACCGTGTTCGTGGCGCTGGCCTTTGTCACCATGCTGTTCGTCCATCACGGCGACAGCAAGCCCGAGGCGGTAATGGGGCTGGAAGCTTTGGAAAATCTGGAGAACGACTGATATGAAACTGCTTTGGATCCTTCTGGGAATCGTAATTCTCATTCTGCTGCTGTATATCCTGTGCCTGCGGTGCAACCGCCGCCGGGACTGGACAAAATTCCGGGGCTGGCGCTATGCCCACCGGGGCTTTCACGACAAGCCCCGCATCCCCGAAAACTCCATCCCCGCCTTCAAGCGTGCCGTCCAGTGCGGCTTCGGCGCGGAGCTGGACGTCCACCTGATGAAGGACGGCCATCTGGCGGTGATCCACGACGCCTCCCTGCTGCGCACCGCCGGTGCGGACGTGGAGATCGAGGATCTGACGGCGGAGGACTTGCCGCAATACAAGCTGGAGGGCACGGAGTGCCACATCCCCCTGCTGGAGGAGGTGCTGCCCATCTTCGCCGGAAAGGCGCCGCTGATCGTGGAGCTGAAGGCCGAGCGGGGCAACGCCGCCGCCCTGGCCGCCGCGGCCTGCAGGCTGCTGGACAAGCACCGGAATGTGACCTACTGCATGGAGTCCTTTGACCCCCGGTGCCTCATGTGGCTGTGGCAGAACCGGCCCGACGTGGTGCGGGGCCAGCTCAGCGAAAGCTTTGACCGCCACGGCGACGGCAAGAACCTGCCGGGCGCGGTGCGCTGGGTGCTGAGTAACCTGCTGCTGAATTGCCGCACAAGGCCGGATTTCATCGCCTATCGGTTCGAGGACAGGGGCAGCCTGTCCCTGAAGCTGTGCCGCGCCCTGTACGGCGCCCAGGAATTCAGTTGGACCATCCGCAGCCGGGCGGACATGGACGCCGCCGAGGAGGCGGGCGCGCTGGTCATCTTTGAACGCTTTGACCCAAGGGGGACGGAAAAATGAGAGTCATCACCGGAACGGCCCGGGGCCGCCGACTGAAGGAGCTGGAGGGCATGGAGACCCGCCCCACCACCGGCAAGGTGAAGGAGAGCCTGTTCTCCATCATCCAGTTCGATATCGAGGGACGCCGGGTGCTGGATCTGTTCGCCGGAACGGGCCAACTGGGCATTGAGGCACTGAGCCGCGGCGCGCGGCAGTGCGTGTTCATCGACCAGCGCAATGACGCCGTGAAGCTGATCCGCGAGAATCTGCAGGTCTGCGGCCTGACGGACAGCGCCATCGTGCGCAGCGGCGACGCCATGGCCTATCTGAAGAGCGGCGAGAAGTTCGACCTGATCTTCCTGGATCCCCCCTACGCCTCCGGCCTGCTGGTCAAGGCGCTGGAGGACATCGCGGCATTTGACATTTGCCGCGAACATGGTATAATTGTGGCGGAAAGTGCCGTGGAGACGGAATTGCCGGCACTGGCACCCCCCTACGCGCTGTATCGTCAGTACCGGTATGGCAAGATCAAGCTGAGCGTCTATCACCGCAGCGGAAACGAGGACACCCTATGAAGATCGCCATCTATCCCGGCAGCTTTGACCCCATTACGCTGGGCCATCTGGACATTCTCAGCCGGGCCGCCCGGTGCTTTGACAAGGTATACATGTGCGTGATGGTCAACTGCGAGAAGAAGCAGCCCATGTTCACCCAGGAGAAGCGCCTGGAGCTGATCCGCAAGTCCATCGCCCACATCCCCAACGCGGAGGTGGAGCTGTTCTCCGGCCTGCTGGCGGACTACGCCCGGCTGAAGGGCGCCCACATCATCGTCAAGGGCGTGCGCAACATGACGGACTATGACGCGGAGCTGCAGATGGCCCGCATCAACCAGGGCATCGACCCGGAGCTGGAGACGCTGCTGCTGCCTGCCCGGGCGGAGTTCGAGCATTTCAGCTCCACCATGGCCCGGGAGATGATCCGCTACGGCCAGCCCCTTACCAAATATGTACCCGCACCGGTGGCGGAGGAATTGATGAAAGGATGTGACCACTGACATGGAGGAAAAGGACGTACAGCGATTGATCGACATGCTCTATAACATGATCGACGAGGCCAAGAGCGCCGCCTTCAGCGCCGAAAAATGCACCATCAACCGGGACGAGGCCCTGGATATCCTGGACGAGATGCGCTCGAAGCTGCCCCTGGAGCTGAAAAAGGCCAAGGAGCTCATCGCCGCCCGCAACGACTATGTGGCAGGCGCCAAGAAGGAAGTGGAGAAGATGATGCGCCAGGCCGAGCTGGACGCCAAGACCATCGTCTCCGAGAGCGAGGTCATCCAGCAGGCGCGGCAGAAGAGCGCCGACATCATCCACCGGGCCGAGGAGCGCAGCCGTGAGCTGTACCGCGTGGCCAACACCTACACCGAGGACGCCCTGCGCCGCACGGAGGAGGCCATCCAGGCCGCCCTGGCGGAGGTGCAGACCTCCCGCAGCCAGTTCCGCGCTGCCTCTCAGGAGCAGATGCAGGCCGCCCAGGAGCATCTGAAGAAGGACGAGACCGCCGCCCCCCAGAAGGCCGCGGAGAAATAAGAGCTGACCCTGCCAAAAGAAAAACAAAAACGAGACTGCAGCTGCAGTCTCGTTTTTATTAGGTCAGGAGACAATGTCAATCGTCAAACACGGGGTAGCCGTCCTTCAGGCTCTCGTCGTAGATGGCGCGTTCGCCGCCAATGAACTTGGGGCGGACACGGGCGGCCAGCACGATGGCCTGACCGATATGGTTCTGCTGGAGACGGACGGGGACGGCCACCTTCTTCAGGTGCATGCCGATCAGCGTGCCGCCGATGTCAAGGCCCGCATCGGCACGGATCTCCTCCAGTGCCACGGGATGGCGGAAGCTATGATAGGCGGCGGTGGCAAAGGAGCTGCCGGCCTTGGGCTGGGGCATCACGTTGACAATCTCGCCATTAGGGACGGCCTCGTGCTCCACGATCAGGGCGCGGTTCAGATGCTCACAGCACTGGGCGGCGATGTAGACACCCATGGGTGCAAACACGCTGTTGAGCCCCTCGAAGATGGCGTTGGCCACCTCGGGCGTGGACCAACTGCCCACATTGTGGCCCACCACCTCGCTGGTGGAGCAGCCCACCACCACGATCTGGCCCTTGTGCAGCTTCGCGGCGTCGGCCAGCTGGCGGGCGGCGTCGGCGGATTCCGCCTTTACCTGGGCCAACAGGTCTTTATTCTCTACGTCATGAACGGTTCCTGCCATAAAAAACACCTCATTTCAACGTATTGGAAAGCGCTTTGCGGACGCGCTGCCAAATCCGGCAGCGCGTCCGTTTTTGCTATGTTATGATTATACCACAGTTACAATTTTTCCGCAATACGGGTCTTTTGGGTGATCTTCAGCAGCACGAAGCCGATGACCAGACCCATGGCGGCCTGCACAAGGTTGCCGGGGATGCTGGCGGCGGCGCCGATACCCTTGCCCAGCAGAAGAGCGGCATAGCCAAAGTAACCCACCACCATGATGATCTCACCCACCAGACCGCTGACGATGGCGGCCACACTGGTACGTCCCATGGCCTTGAAGATAAGGGCGGCCACCAGCGCGTCAAGACCCTTGATGACAAAGGTGCCGGGCGCATAGTAGCCATAGCCGGACAGCAGGTCGGTCAGCATGGAGCCGATACCGGCGGCGGCA
>USAT01000070.1 GCA_900552725.1 uncultured Eubacteriales bacterium
TTCATTTGAATCCGTAAAGTTAGATAATATAAATGGATATTTCTGTTCGGCGGCTTGCTTTTTTATTAATTAGAAGCTGTTTTAATTTTTTCAAGCTGCTCTCCGGCTGTTTTTTTCTTATATCACCCCGAGGCCCTTGATGAAGATGAGCAGGGCCATCAAAATGCAGAAGGCCCAGCCGATGTAGCGGCTGGCGATCTCCCAGTCGGAGGGCTCGGCCTGCTCCACGTCGCGGACCCGGAAAGACAGGTCCCAGCGGAACAGCTCGTCCGCGAACAGGATGGAGAACGCGGTCACGGCGCAGATGAACACACCGCCGAACCACGCAACCCAGACCCCCTTGTGCTGCAGCTCCGGCCCCTCCGTCAGCTCGAGGATCGTCCGGACCGACAGCTCCATCGGGTCGACCTCGTTTCCGTTTCCATCCAGCGTCACTCCGCTGCTCGTGATAGCAGTGATGGGCAGATCCAGGTCTATGCTTCCATCCTCATGATACAGCAGGGTCTCGCCTCCGTTCTCCATCACGCCGCCGCGGAACAGGATCGTATCCCCGCAGCGGACCTCCACGCCGGTCAGATACCTGCTCAGTTCGCTGTCCGGGCGCGCGTCCGGATCCTCCGTCACGGTATAGGGGCCGTAGGTCTTATCCCCGTACTGAAATTCCACCGACTTGCCCGCATGCACGGTAAAGCGCGCGGCCTCGCCCCGGAGCTTGCCGGAATAGACGGTCGTGTCCCCCTCCTGCGCGGGCGTCAGGATCGTGTCCTGATACAAAAACCCCACCCGCGCCGTCGTCACCGGATAGAGCACTGAAAATACCAAAATCATCACCACACCGCACACCAAAAGCGCGATCTGATACCGCCCCAGCCCCCTGAGCCGTTCCATAAGCCGCCTCCCTTTCATCCCGATCGCCAGTCCTGTCTGCTTCCATTATAAATGCCGCCGGACCGATGTCAAGCCCGCAAGTCAGTGCGCCGTCCTGCGGAGCAGGCGTTCGTGCATAATGGTCATGAGGGCCAGAAGGGCGAGCAGGTAGGCCGGGAGCAGCGAGACTGTGATGTGCGCGGCGATCAGACCAAACAGCGGCGGCATCAGGCTGGTCCCGACGTAGGCGCAGGCCATCTGGATGCCGATGACCGCCTGTGACTTGTCCGCGCCGAAATACGTCGGCGTGGCGTGGATGAGGCAGGGATAGACCGGCGCGCAGCCAAGCCCGATCAGCACAAAGCCTGCCAGCGAAACAGCCGCGCCCAGCGGCAGGAGCATCACGATCATCCCGCAGGCGATCAGCCCCTGCCCCATGCGCACCATCTGCACGTCGCTGAGCTTCATCGCAAGGAAGCCGTTCAGCGCGCGTCCGGCGGTGATGCCGATGAAGAACATGCTGGCAAAAGAAGCCGCCATCTCTGCCGGGACGCCCTTGTACAGGGTCAGATAGCTGCTTGCCCACAGGCCGGTGGTCTGTTCCAGCGCGCAATAGCAGAAGAAGCAGATCAGCACGTTTTTAACCCCGCGCAGCTGCAGGACCTCTTTCACAGACAGCGTCTTCGCCTCGACGACGCTGCCGGACGCGTCCTGTACCTGCGGCCGTCCCTTCCAGAGCGGCAGACTGCAAAGCAGCACCGCTGTCAGCACGATCTGAATGATCGCAATGCAGCGGTAGCCGCCGTTCCACGTGCCGCCGCCCGTGATGACCGCGCCCATGATATACGGCCCGGACGCCGCGCCGACGCCCCACATGCAGTGCAGCCAGCTCATGTGCTTACTCTCATAGTGCAGGGCGACATAGTTATTGAGCGACGCATCCACGCTTCCTGCGCCGAGCCCATAAGGGATCGCCCAGAGGCACAGTTGCCAGAACGTATGGCTGGCGGAGAAGCCGAACAGTGCCATGGCAGTCAGCGCGACACTGAACGCCGTGACCTTCCCTGTCCCCAGCCGGCGCGTCAGGCGGTCACTCTGCAGACTGGAAATGATCGTACCCACTGAAATGATCATAAAAACGATTCCGGAATAGGACACCGGAACGCCGAGCTGCGGATACATCGTCGGCCAGGCCGAGCCGAGCAGCGAATCCGGCAGCCCCAAGCTGATAAACGACAGATAGATAATGGCCAGCAGCAGGGAAAACATATCAGGGACCTCCTGTTCTTCTTTTCCCTATCATATCGCCGTAAATCGCTTGACGCAACGCATATACCGCCATATACTATAACAAAACCGACAAATCGGAGGGATAGAAATGGGACTGCAGACCTGCGGCCTGAACCGGAGCCATACGCAGAAGGAATTACAGCCGCACGGGACCATCGAGTTTCCGTGCGCAGCCTATGCCTCCCGCCACACGGATGCGCCCGGCGATACGATCCCCTGGCACTGGCATGAGGAGCTGGAAGTCATCTTCGTTGCCGCCGGCACGCTGAAGCTGCAGATCCCCGGCGGAGAATACCTCCTGCAGGAAGGCAGTCTGGTCGTGCTCAACAGCAACGTGCTTCATTCCCTCTCCGGTCATCCCGCCGGGGCGCTGCGCTCAATGGTGTTTTCCCCGTTTCTGATCACCGGCGGAGCCGACACCGTGTTTTATAAAAACTACGTCCGCGCGCTGCTCGTCTGCCCGGATTTTTCCGTCTGGCAGGCGGAGCCGGGCACGGACATCGAGCGGTTTTCGGCCGCCTTTTCTGCCATGGAGACGGACGCGTTTGCGTATGAATTTACCGTCCGGGAGAACCTCTCCCAGCTGCTTCTGCACTGCTATGCGCAGCTGCTCCCGCGCCTGTCTGTGCAGAAACCGGCAAAAAGCGCGGACACGGTGCGCATCGAACAGATGCTGCAATATATGCAGGTTTCCTATGCCGAGCCGATCACGCTCGCGGACATTGCGCAGGCCGCCGGACTGAGCGAGCGAGAATGTTTGCGCTGCTTTCATCGGACCATCGGCGACAGCCCGGTACAGTACCTGCTGAAATACCGGCTCATGCAGGGCGCAGCCCTGCTCCGCGCCTCGCCCGCCGCCAGCATCGCCGAAGTTTCCGCCGCCTGCGGCTTCGACAGCCCCAGCTACTTCTCCAAACAATTCCGCCGCTTCTACCAACGCCCCCCGCGGGAGTACCGGACGGCTGGGCAATAAATAAAATCCTCGGCAGCAGCAGTACGATCTCACGCATAAATTCAGCTTGACGTTTTTGAAAAATCTGATATATTATAGATAAACCATGCGGTATTTTTCAGAAATACATGAATTATTACACAATTTCCGTGTAGTTTCGCCCGGCAGGCAAAAATGCTTGCCGGGCGTTTTTTGCTATGCAAAAGCATAGCAAAAATAAGAAATGTGCCATTCCCTCGCCCCTGTGGGGCAACCGGAAATGATGCACAAAAAGAAAAGGAGTATCTATGAAATCAAATAGTTCGAACCCACTGATCAAGCAGTTATCTGTCTGCGGGCAGATCGCAGAGCGCAAGGCGCAGATGCTGCGCGAGCATGACTGTGAGGAAGCGTCTGTGCTGGAGGCCCTGACCGCAGAGCAGCAGAATCAACTTGGGACCCTGCTCACCATCCTGCAAAAACACTGGCTGGTCGATCATGCAGGGCACCATCAAAAGTAAACAATGTTGTTTTCGACGTAAAATGTCATCCTGCTATCGTCAGACGGCAGGGTGACATTTGTTTTGCAAAAGAAAGGAATCTTATGGAACAAAATAACTGTTACCTCGAAGAAGAAAAGCTTTTCAGGCTGATGCTGAAATTCAGCATTCCCTGCGTGCTGTCCATGCTGGTCGGGGCACTCTATAATATCATCGACCAGATCTTTATCGGAAATTCCAGCATCGGCACCATCGGCATCACTGCGACCTCCGTCGTGTTCCCGATGATCACGATCGCGATGGCGTTCGGCCTGATGCTGGGTGACGGCGCAACGGCCTATCTGTCGCTGTGCATGGGAAAACGCGAATCAGACAAGATCGGCAAGGCGATCGGCTCCGCCATCACGATCGCCGCCGGGATCGGCGTGATCTTCTGGATCGCCGGGTATTCGGCACTGGACAGGATTCTGAACTTTTTAGGTGCAAAAACCGCCGAGTCCATGGCGACGTCCCACGAATACGCATTCTGGATCCTGCTCGGACTTCCGTTTACGATCCTCGGCACGAGCCTGACGCCCATCGTCCGGGCGGACGGCGCGCCGAAGGTCGCGATGGCCTCCGGCCTGAGCGGCTGTCTTCTGAATATCGTTCTGGACTGGCTTTTCATCTTCCCCATGCACATGGACGTGGCCGGCGCCGCGATCGCAACGACGATCGGCAATATCGTCTCGTTCCTGATCGTGTTCCAGTATCTGTTCCACACGAAGTCGTTCCAGCTGAAAGCCTCTGATTTTGTGCCGGATCTCCCGGTGATCGGGCAAATCGGAAAACTGGGCTTTTCCAGCTTCCTCACACAGCTTTCCATTGTCATCATCACGATCGTTTCCATGAACATGCTCGCAAAATACGGCGCGCAGAGCAAATACGGCGCAAACGACCCGCAGGCGATCATCGGCATGGTGATGAAGGTCTTTACCATCGCGGTGAATCTGGCGGTCGGGATCTCCGCCGGCTGCCAGCCCATTTTCGGCTTCAATTATGGCGCGGGGCGGTATGACCGCGTGCGGAAGCTGCTCGCATGGTCATGCGGAGCGTGCTGTGCATCGGCATCGTTGCAACAGTTTTATTCCAGACGATCCCGGCGCAGATCATCGGCATTTTCGGGACAAATTCACAGGACCCGGCGCTCTATATGGAATTTGGCGCAAGGGCGCTGCGCATCTATCTGCTGCTGATCTTATTCACGCTGGTGCAGAAATCAGCGGCCATCTTCCTGCAGTCCCTCGGTAGCGCTGTCCGGGCGACTCTGCTCTCGCTCATCCGGGACGTGATCGCGTTTGTTCCGTTTACGGTCCTGCTTCCGCTCCGGCTCGGGCTGGACGGGATCCTCTGGGCTGCCCCCGCAGCGGACCTTGTCGGTCTCCTCTTCTCCATCCTCTTCATCCGCCAGGAGCTTTCCAGCATGAAGCAGCAACGCTGCGGATAACGGATACGCAAAAAAATCACCCCTACCAGCCATGCTGGCAGGGGTGATCGATATAACGAAAATCCCGAACACTTTCGTGTTCGGGATTGGTGGGGGAAGGTGGATTCGAAGTCTGGCAATCACGTTTTTAGAAATATTTTTCGTATAAATCTGTAATTTTACGTTCAGAATCCGTAGAATTTCGTATCAGTCAGTCTATTGTTTTATTGCCTGTCTAAGCTGTAAAGGGTCATATTTGTGGTCAACCGAAAAACGTTCAAACGTCAAATCGGTCATACGTCTCATAGCAGTCCAGGCACAGCTTTTTGTCACCGGACAGCCGAATCCAGTTTGCGCCGGTCGTCTCACCGCAGCAATCACAGACATAGGAATCAAAAATTCTGGCCTGTTCCGGCAGCCGGATTTTTGTTTCCTTATCAGGAAGCCCTTGCAAATACATCTACCCCACACATGTGGGGATGAACCGATGATGAACCCCCTAGGTTTGGCGTACAAGCAATCTACTCCACACATATTGGGACAATATTGAATGAAAGGAAGTCATATCTTGAATTTTCAGGAATTGCCAATGCTCCGAGACAGTATTTCTTACCTTTACGTTGAGCATGCCGTCATTGAGAAGGGCGATAATGCCATTGTGTCCATTTCTGCCGAGGGCAGAATGCCGATTCCCGTATCTGGTGTGACCTGTTTGCTGCTGGGGCCAGGAACGAACGTGACCCATGCAGCAATTCGAATCATGGCTGACTCCGGCTGTATGGTAATCTGGTGCGGAGAAGGAGTTGGACGCTTTTATGCTTCCGGTCTTGGAGAAACCAGGAGCTCAGCTAATGTCTTGGCACAGGCCAAAGCATGTATACCCTCCAGCATGGATTGGGCATCTCGTTTCTCTCCTTTTTGTCATTTGATGAGTTGTCCAAAATCATTATACCACATTCCCTTGGAGCACACTGGCCTGCAAATAGAAATCTTCTACCGATTTGGCTTCGGCAAACAACCTTGTCCCCAGCGAGTCCTCCACCATATTGGACACAATATAGTTTGAGAACAGCTTTTCCTCAACATGCCAGATAACATATGTCTTGCTAACATGGCGGGCGCCATCTATCAAGAGAATCTTCGGGGAATACGATTACAAGTGCTACTCAATGACTTTTTAATAAGTCCTATAATGTAACTTTTTAATTATCAGAATCCCAGAAAAGTGCATGTATAATAGATGCACGAAAATATAAAATAGGATTTCTTGGTTTACCAAGCTTTTTCCCTAATTTTGCGGGGATAGATTATACAAAATCTGGCAGAGCCATGTGAGCTTTTGTGATAAAAAACGCAGTATTTTCAAAGATACAAAATCTATTTCAACTATTTAACTCTGTTTTTTCAAAAAGCAGCTCATAAACCAGAGGTCATAGGCTTGAGTCATGTGCTCGCAACTGCAAAATACCCGGTATTCTGGCTGAATACCGGGCATTTTTCTAACTTTTAGGTGCTTCTTGGAATAGTACGATTTGCTATTTGGAATCATTTTGGGGGGCACTTTGGTCAAAAACTTGTTTGCTTGGGTTACGTTGTCTGGATTTCCAATCGGTATTTAATAGGAAATATCCCTGATATTAGCAAACCCGAACCCATCCCTCACAGGGAAGAAGTTCGGATTTCTTATGTTTGGTGGGGGAAGGTGGATTCGAACCACCGAAGTCATTGACAGCAGATTTACAGTCTGTCCCCTTTGGCCACTCGGGAATTCCCCCATATTCACTTTGCTGTACTCATTTTGAAACCCAGCGAAGCGGTTTCAAAATGAAGAGGAGAAAGGCGATTGCGGATATGGAGCTTTTCGCTTCTGCGGAAAGCGGAATGGAGCAAGCGTCTTTCGACGGTGGAGCTGGTAGACGGATTCGAACCCCCGACCTGCTGATTACAAATCAGCTGCTCTACCGGCTGAGCTACACCAGCGTATCCGCTGCGACTATATTACTATACCATTCACCCGGGGCAAAGTCAAGCCCCAAAATACAGTTTTTTGCGGCAAAACAAAGCGGCAGCCGGCCCACTGGTCAGGGGGCTGCCGTCTATTCGCCTTCTGGCCGTTCTCAGCTGTCGATGTGCTCCTCCAGATAATGGGCCAGCTCGCCAACGGTGTGGATCTTCTCAATGTCCTCATCGGGGATCTCGATATCGAACTCGTCCTCCAGGGTCATCACCAGGTCCACTACATCCAGCGAATCCGCGCCCAGGTCATTGACGATATCGGTATTCTCATTCACTTCGTCCGCCTCAATATCAAGCTGTT
The DNA here is from genome assembly GCA_900552725.1 of uncultured Eubacteriales bacterium. GTDB lineage: Bacteria > Bacillota > Clostridia > Oscillospirales > Oscillospiraceae > Vescimonas. The sequence goes on from USAT01000070.1 coordinate 7,371, forward strand.
CGCACAGCAGTTCAATCAGTTTCTCCAGTACCATATTTGCCTCCTGAAAAAGTATATACATATTTTTTACGGTAAATTTTACAGTGACTATATGATAGCGTGTTTTTGGGGGGTTGGCAAGATTTTTTCTTCGGCAAATGGCACAAATATTCTGTGAATACCTTGTGATAACCGCACCAGTCCGTCAAAAAGCTCTCCTAAAATCCTCCCCTCCACTCCTTTCTCCCCGTTGCGCCGCCCCACGCGGCCTGTTATAATAGAAAAAAGTAAGGGGATATCCTCCCCGCTTTTTGCCGAAAGGATTGATACGCCATGAAAATGAAAGAGATCCTCACCCTGCTGGGGGGCCGCCTGCTGTGCGGCGCGCCGCAGGACGACCACGAATTTACCAGCGCCTTCGCCAGCGATATGATGAGCGATGTGCTGGCCTATGGCCAGGGCCAGTCCCTGCTGCTCACCGGGCTGCTCAACCAGCAGGTCATCCGCACCGCGGAAATGCTGGATATGCACTGCATCATCTTTGTCCGGGGCAAAACCCCCGCCGAGGAGGTCCTCACCCTGGCGCGGGAAAAAGGCATCGCCGTCATCAGCACCCAGCGCGGCATGTTCACCGCCAGCGGCCTGCTGTATGGCGCCGGCCTGCGCGGCGTATAAAGGGGCCCGCCATGACACTGCAATATCATTACATCGTCCCCGGCGATGACTTTGTCCACGCTGGGGAAGCCAGCGGCCACCTCAAGGGCGTGCTGCGCCAGCTGGGCTACCCCGGCGATGCCATCCGCCGGGTCGCCGTCTCGATGTACGAGGGCGAAATCAATATGGTCATCCACGCCAATGGCGGCGAGATCGATGCCGAGATCGATGATCGCGGCATCACCATTGTCCTGCGGGATCAGGGTCCCGGCATCCCCGATGTGGAAAAGGCCATGCAGGAGGGCTGGAGCACCGCCAGCGATGAGATCCGGGCCCAGGGCTTCGGCGCCGGTATGGGCCTGCCCAATATGAAAAAATACACCGACAATATGCAGATCGACACCGTCCTGGGGGTCGGCACCACCATCTCCCTGCGGGTGGATCTGCATTGATGCCGGGAGAAACTAAGCGAGGAAAAGATGGAACACCAGACCTATTTTCACTCCGTTACGCTCAATAAGGATCTGTGCCACGGCTGCATCACCTGCGTCAAGCGCTGCCCTACTGAGGCCATCCGGGTTCGGGATGGCAAAGCCCGCATCCTGGGCGAGCGCTGCATCGATTGCGGCGAGTGCATCCGCATCTGTCCCCACCACGCCAAGCGGGCCGTCAGCGATACCATGGAGGCACTGGATGGCTTCAAGTATAAGATAGCGCTGCCCGCACCGGTGCTCTTCGCCCAGATCAAGCATTTGGATCACACCGGTCGCATCATTCTGGCCCTGCAGCGCATCGGCTTCGATGAGGTTTACGAGGTGGGCGCCGCCGCGGAACTCATCTCCCAGTCCACCAAGGAATACATGGCGCATTATCAGGGCCCGCTGCCGCTCATCTCCTCGGCCTGTCCGGCCGTGCTGCGGCTTATCCGGGTCCGCTTCCCCGATCTTTTGGAGCACCTGCTGCCCCTGCAGCCCCCTGTGGAGCTGGCCGCCGTGCTGGCCCGCCGCGCCGCCGTGGAAAAGACCGGCCTCAAGCCGGAGGAGATCGGCGTTGCGTTTATTACCCCCTGCCCCGCCAAGGTAACGGCCGCCAAGGTGCCGCTGGGCAATCAGACCCGTAATATCGATGCCGCCATCGCCATCAGCCGGGTATACCCCCAGCTGGTGCAGGAGGTCAAAAAGATGGAGCTGCCCGAGTTCGAGCATCTTTCCCACATGGGCAGCACCGGTCTTAGCTGGGCCGCCAATAGCGGTGAATCCACCGGCAGCGGGCAGCGCCGCTACATCGCCGCCGATGGCATCGAAAATGTCATCAAGATCCTGGAAGCCATTGAGGATGAGCAGTTCACCCGCCTAGATTTCGTGGAGCTTTCCGCCTGCCCGGGCGGCTGCGTAGGCGGCGTAATGAATGTGGAAAATCCCTATGCGGCGGCGGCCCGCATCAAGCGGCTGGCCCGCGATCTGCCGCAGGTGGGCACCCAGTGGCCCACCCCGGAATGGCTGCCGGAGGATGTTTACTTCAATAAAAAGATCGAGCCGCTGAATGTCATGTCCCTGGGGAGCGATCCCTCTCAGTCGCTGGTGCTCTTCGCCAAGATGCAGAGCTACGAGCGCCGGTTCCCCGGCCTGGATTGCGGCAGGTGCGGGTGCCCCACCTGCCATGCCCTCGCCGAGGATATTGTCCGCGGCTACCGCACCGAGGATGACTGCATCTACCTGCTTAAGGAAAAGCTGGAGCAGCTGGCCCAGTCCCTGGCGGGGCTTTCCGCCCACCGCACCCCCATGGAGGATATTGAACATGACAGCGAATGAGCTTTGCCGCGCCTGCGGCTTTACCCTGCTGTGCTGCCCCGAGCGGGAAATAACCGGCGGTGTATACTGCTGCGATCTTCTCAGCATGGTGATGGGCCACGCCCCCACTGATGGGGTCTGGTTCACCGTTATGGCAAATCAGAACACCATTGTTGCCGCCCTCATGGCCGATGTGTCCTGCGTTGTCCTCACCGAGGGCATTCGCCCGGATGACGCTATGCTGGCCCGTGCCAAAACCGAGGGCATTGCCATCGCCGCGACTGACCTGCCTAGCTTTGAGGCGGCCACCCGCGCCCATACCACACTCTGCACAAGGTAAACATTCGCGGCGCAGCCGCCCCCGGCGCCCCCT
>USAT01000071.1 GCA_900552725.1 uncultured Eubacteriales bacterium
GGAATCCAAAATTGGATCCAAAGCCTTTTCTTTCTTCCATTGTTTTCTCTCCTTAATACTTAGTTACCGTCCGGGGAAAATTACGGTGTACTGTGAGTTTACTATTTCTGGGAGCGGCTGTAAATAAGGCAAAGCCGTTCTTAACGCGGCCGTTGCGTGGGGGTATTTTTCCTTTATCACCCCCTTATAAAAAATCCGTTATTTGTGAACAAAATCACAAAAAGACCTCCGCCTGGCACGGAGGTCTTTTGTCCATATTATGTAATTTTCGTGAGAAGAAATTTTTGGGGTTCAATCGCCTTCCCGCATGCGATAACCCACGCCCACCTCGGTAAAGAGATACTCGGGATGGCTGGGATCTTTTTCCACCTTGCGGCGGATATTGGCCATGTTGACCCGGAGGATCTGGTTGTCGGTCTTGGCCTTGGGGCCCCACAGCTCGCGGATGATGAAGTCATAGGTCAGCACCTTGCCGGCGTATTTGCCCAGCAGGGCCACGATCTTATATTCGTTGACGGTGAGCTTGGCGTTTTCACCGCGCATAAGCACCTGGTGCTTGTCATAGTCGATGGTCAGGTCGCCGGTGGTGAATTTGCCGGACTGGGCGATCTGGGGGTCGGACAGGGTGGTGCGGGTATGGCGGATGGCGGTGCGGATGCGGGCCAGCAGCTCGGAGGTGCCGAAGGGCTTGGAGATATAGTCGTCGGCACCGTAGTCCAGGGCCTCTACCTTATCATGCTCGTGATGGCGGGCGGAGACCACCACCACCGGCAGGCTGGACCACTTGCGGACGGATTTCAGCACCTCGATGCCGTCCATATCCGGCAGGCCCAGATCCAGCACGATCAGATCGGGACAGTGGGACGAGATCATGGTCAGCGCCTCCTCGCCGCTGCGGACCACGATGGTGTCGTAGCCGTTGGCTGTCAGGATCATGGAGATGAAATTGCTGATGCTCTGCTCATCCTCTACGATCAGTACCTTGTCTTTAATCTTCATGGTCTTCCTCCTCCATAGGTAATTCTATCACAAACCGTGCCCCGCCGTGACGGGAGACGTTTTCGCCGCGAATTGAGCCGCCATGGGCCTGCATCACCGTTTTGCATACGGACAGGCCGATGCCCATGTTGCGCTTGCGGTCGCCCTGCTGGCTCTGGTGGGCGCTGCTGTCAAAGAGATTGTTCAGCTTGTCGTGGGCGATGCCCGCGCCGTTGTCCTCCACGGTGATGCGGGCCACATCGTCATGCCGTTCCAGCGTCACGTCGATCTCCGTGGCCCCCTCGCCGTGGATGGCGGCGTTCTCCAGCAGGTTCAGCAGCACCTGCTCGATCAGCAGCTCGTCCATGGGTACCAGCAGCACCTCCTGGGGCAGATGGACATGGACCGGAAGCGTGCCGCCCCGCTTGGTGAACTTGGCCACCGCGCCCTCGATGACCTCCTCGGCCACAGCCAGCGTCTTGGTGACCTTGGTGTCGTCGCCCTGGGCGCCGATGCGGGTGATGGACAGCAGGTTTTCCACGATGCGGATCAGCCAGCGGGCGTCCTCGTTGGCGGCGGACACCAGCTGGTGCCGCTGCTCCGCCGTCAGCGACTCCTCCTGTTCCATCAGAACGTCGGTGGCGCCCACGATGCCGGTCAGCGGCGTTCGGATGTCGTGGGACACCGCCCGCAGCAGATTGGAGTGTATCCGCTCCCGCTCCGCCTCACGCTTCAGGATCTCTACCTGCTTGGCGCGGCTGGTCAGCATACCGGTGACCACCGAGATGAACATCATGACCACAAAGGTCAGCGGAAAGCCCGCCAGGGTGAAGCTGATCTCCCAGTAGGGGGCGGTGAACACATAGTCCACGCACAGCACGCCGGTGACGGCAATGAGGATGCTGAACAGATATCCGTCCGTCAGCAGCGCCGTCAGGAACACATCCAGAAAAAAGATCACGGCCACATAGCTGGTATCTCTGTGGGTGTCCACCGACCGCAGCAGCAGGCACAGCACCACCGTGACGAAAAACAGCGCCGCCGAAACGATGAAATCCTTTCCCGAATACAGCAGAGAGCTGTGAAAGATCTTTTTCTTCTTCGTCCATTGTCCCGGCCACGGGATCTTCCATTTTTTCACGCGCACCCCTCCCCTGCGCCGGACTCCGTAATTATCTTGTATTGTATCACAGATTTTTGTTAATGTGGTGTTAAAATGTTGTTAAGAGGGGCCTTTTCTCTAAATTTTTACAGGGACTTTATGGGCCTTCCGGCCACGAAAAACCGGCCGCTGCCGGTGGGCATGGCCGGTTTTGTCGAACGGTGTATCTTTCTGTATCTTTATGGAGAAAATTCTCCTATAAAAAGCAAATCGCCACGGCACCGATGTGTCGTGGTTCCTTCGTATGGGGGGATCCTTACCGGTCGCTGGGCTGCCAATCGCAATCCGCGAAGATCATATCGTCCAGATCACCCGTGATGAACTTGTTCAGCATCGTACATATCACGCTCCTTTCCTATTCGCATTTTACACCTGTATTATATGCCTCCCCTTTCCTTTTTGCAAGCTTCAAATTAGACGTATTTCACAATTTCGCGCGTTGTCTTTTTGGCAGTTTGCACAGTGCCTATTGCGTTTTCCGGTAGGGTACATTATAATATAGAATGGAATTTTAGGTTGACGCGGGGGACGCGTATGAAAGAGTTTATTGCGGGACAATTTGATATTGCCGTCATCGGCGCGGGCCATGCCGGCATCGAGGCAGCGCTGGCCGCGGCGCGTCTGGGACTGGAGACGGTGTGCTTTACCATCAATCTGGATGCGGTGGGCAACATGCCCTGCAACCCGGCCATCGGCGGCACGGGAAAGGGCCATCTGGTGCGTGAGCTGGACGCTCTGGGCGGCGAGATGGCCAAGGCGGCGGACAGGGCCTGCATTCAGTACCGGATGCTGAACCGGGGCAAGGGCCCCGCCGTATGGTCCCTGCGGGCCCAGGCCGACCGGCGGGAGTATCAGAAGGTGATGAAGCACACGCTGGAGCGCCAGCCCCACCTGACGGTGCGGCAGGGTGAGGTGGTGGACATCCGGGCGGAGGACGGCCATGTGTCCCAGGTGGTGCTGCGGACGGGGGCGGTATTCCACGTGAAGGCCGCCGTCATCTGCTCCGGCACCTATCTCCACGGGCGCACCATCATCGGCGAGTGCATCGAGGAGAGCGGCCCCGACGGTATGCACGCCGCCACGGCGCTGACGGAGCGATTGCTGGCGCTGGGACTGCCCCTGCGGCGGTTCAAGACCGGGACGCCGCCGCGGGTCAACGCCCGGACGGTGGACTTCAGCAAAATGGAGCTGCAGGAGGGTGACCCCGCTCCCCTGCCTTTCAGCTTCGAGACAGAAAAGCCGCCGGAGAACCGGGCGGTGTGCTATCTCACCTACACCAACGAGGAGACCCACCGGATCATCCGGGAGAATCTGGATCGCAGCCCCATTTACAGCGGCGTTATTGAGGGCGTGGGCCCCCGGTACTGCCCGTCCATCGAAACGAAGGTAGTGCGCTTTGCCGACAAGCCCCGGCATCAGCTGTTCATCGAGCCTATGGGGCTGGACACGGAGGAGCTGTACATTCAGGGGTTCTCCTCCTCCCTGCCGGAGGAAATTCAAATTCAAATGCTGCACACGGTGACGGGGCTGGAGCACGCGGTGATGACCCGGCCCGCCTACGCCATCGAGTACGACTGCATCGACCCGCTGGCGCTGAAGCCCACGCTGGAGACGAAGGCGGTGGCGGGGCTGTACGGCGCGGGACAGTTCAACGGCTCCTCCGGCTATGAGGAGGCAGCGGTACAGGGCTTTGTGGCGGGCGTCAACGCGGCGCTGGCGCTGCTGGGCCGTGAGCCGTTGGTGCTGAAGCGCAGCGAGAGCTACATCGGCACCCTCATCGACGATCTGGTGACGAAGGGCACGAACGAGCCCTACCGCATCATGACCTCCCGCAGCGAGTACCGGCTGGTGCTGCGGCAGGACAACGCCGACCAGCGTCTGACGGCCATCGGCCACCGCATCGGTCTGGTCAGCGATGAGAGGCTGGCGGCGGTGGAGGCCAAGTACGCCGCGGTGGCACAGGAAATCAGGCGGCTGGAGCGCACCGGCATCCCCGGCAGCGACGTGCTGAACGCCCTGCTGACGGAGCGGGGCACCACACCGGTCAATGACGGGTGCCGCCTCATCGACCTGCTGCGGCGGCCCCAGCTCAGCTACGCCGATCTGCGCCCCTTCGATCCCGCGCCCCAGGAACTGGCGGCGGACGTGGTGGAGCAGGTGGAGATCACCGTAAAGTACGAGGGCTACATCCAGCGGCAGCAGAAGCAGGTGGAGGAATTTGAACGGCTGGAGCGCCGCCTGCTGCCGGAGGATATCAACTATGACCACATTCAGGGATTGCGGCTGGAGGCGCGGGAAAAGCTCAGCGCCATACGGCCCCGCAGTCTGGGACAGGCCGGGCGCATTTCCGGCGTGTCCCCCGCCGACATGGCGGCGCTGATGATCTATCTGGGCAAGTAAGGAGGGCGAACCGATGAAGGTCTATGATCTGACCCACACCATTAAAAACGACATGCCGGTGTATCCCGGCACGGAACAGCCGCAGCTGACCACCGCCTGCACCATCGAGGAGGCAGGCTATCGGGAGACGCTGCTGCACATGTTCTCCCACACCGGCACCCACATGGACGCCCCGGCCCACATGCTGTTGGACGGCGCGCCGCTGGACAGCTACGACGCGGACAAATTCACCGGCACCGCCGTGGTGGTGGACTGCCGGGGAGAGGCGGATATTTCCCTTCCCCTGCTGAAACGCTATGACCTGGACGGCGTGGACTTCGTGCTGTTCTGCACCGGGTGGGACAAAAAGTGGGGCACCCCCGATTACTATGAGGGCTTCCCCTGTCTGACGCCTGACGCGGCGGCGTATCTGGCCACGCTTTCCTTAAAGGGCGTGGGCGAGGATTCCATCTCGCTGGATCCCTGCGGCAGCGTGGACTTCCCCAACCACATCACGCTGCTGCGGGCGGACTTCGTCAACACGGAGAATCTGACGGGGCTGGACGCGTTGATCGGACGGCGGTTCACCTTTGTGACGCTGCCGCTGAAATTTGAAAATTCTGATGGCTGCTCCTGCCGCGCCATCGCAATGGAGGAATGATACATGGGTAAGCTGCGGTTTTTGCTGGCGCTGTGGCTGGGCAAGCTGTCCATCCCGGCGCTGAAGATCACCCACCACAACGGCACGGACTTCCCCGGCTCGCTGGCAGTGAAGGTGTGTCCCGACTTTCTGAAATATGTGGGCAAGCCCCCCATGATGGTGGCCGTCACCGGCACCAACGGCAAGACCACCGTCAGCAATATGCTGGTGGACATTCTGGAGGCGGAGGGCCATCACGTTCTCAGCAACCGGGCGGGCAGCAACATCACCTCCGGCGTGTCCACGGCCTTCATCCGCAACTGCGACCTGCTGGGCCGGGTGAAGAAGTGCAACATGGCGGTGCTGGAGATCGACGAGCGGTCGGCCCCGAGGATCTACCCCTATGTGCGGCCCAACTATATTCTGATCACCAATCTGTTCCGGGATTCCATCATGCGCAACGCCCATCCGGGGTATATTGCCGGCATTCTCAGCCGGAACCTGCCCCGCGAGAGCAAGCTGATCCTCAACGCCGACGACCTCATCTCCTGCGGCGTGGCGGAGGAGAACGCGCGGTGCTATTTTGGCATCGGGCGGATGCCCACCGACGTGACGGACTGCGTGAACCTGCTGAACGATATGCGCATCTGTCCCAAGTGCGCGGGCAAGCTGCGGTATGAGTACCGCCGGTATCACCACATCGGCCACGCCGTGTGCGAGAGCTGCGGCTTCCACTCCCCCGAGGCGGACTATCTGGCGGAGCAGGTGGACTTGCAGGCGCGCACCATGGTGGTGCGGGAGAAGGACGGGGTGACCTATCCCTATGCGCTGATCACCGACAGCCTGTTCAACATCTACAACATGATGGCGGTCATCGCCGCGCTGCGGCAGCTGGGGCTGAGCCACGAGACCATCCGGAAGCGGTTTGCCGGGACGAAGATCCTGGAGAGCCGTCTTTCCGAGGAGAAGATCGGCGGCGTCAACGTGATCATGCAGATGTCCAAGGACAAGAACGCCCTGGCGTGCAGCCGGAACTTTGACTATATCCAGTCCAAGCCGGGCCGCAAGGAGCTGCTGGTAATGATGAACTGCATGGGCGTGTCCAAGAACTGGTCGGAGAATCCCAGCTGGATGTACGATACGGACTTCGAGTTCCTGAACCACGACGACATCGTGCAGCTGGTGTGCGCCGGGCCGCGGGCGCGGGACTATAAGCTGCGGCTGCTGCTGGCGGGCATCCCGGAGGAGAAGATCTTTCTGGAGGACGACGAATTCAAGGCGCTGGACAAGCTGTATCTGACGCCCGGCGACGATGTATATATCCTGTACGGCGTGGACGGTACGCCGCTGGCCTTCCGGGTGAAGGCGAAGTTGAAGGAAATGCTGCTGGCGAAAGGAGGTCAGGCACAATGAGAGCGGAGATCCTATTCCCGGAGGTGTGCAACCTCTACGGCGATCTGCAGAACATCTACTATCTGAAGCGGTGCTGCCCGGCGCTGGAGATCGTGGAGACCGACCTGAAGTCCAAGCCCGCCTTTCTGGACGGGGACGTGACGCTGGTGTTCATGGGCTCCACCACGGAGCAGGGATTGCAGCTGGCGGCGGACGCCCTGCGGCCCTATCGGGAGGCCATCGCAGAGAAGGTGGACGCGGGACAGCTGTTCCTGGCCACCGGCAACGCGCTGGACATTCTGGGCGACGCCATCGACAGCGACATGGTGCCCCGGATTGAGGGACTGGGCCTGCTGCCCACCCAGGCGGAGTATCACATGATGCGGCGGCACAACAGCTACTATGTGGGGAAGTTCGGCGACATGGACATCGTGGGCTTCAAGAGCCTGTTCGGGCACTCCCACGGTGTGGGCGAGGCGCTGTTTGACACCGTGAAGGGCGTGGGCCGGGATGGTCAGGAGGGCAGCGGCGAGGGCTTCCGCCGGGGCGGACTGATGGCGACGTATCTCATCGGGCCGCTGCTGATTTTGAACCCGCCCCTGTGCAAGTGGCTGCTGCGGGAGATGGGCGCGGCGTCCGACGTGCTGGCCTTTGAGGAGGCCGCCATGGACAGCTATCAAAAGCGGGTGGCGGAGTTCCTGGAGCCGGGGAGAAGCTGGAAGTATTAAAAACCGGTCTGCTTTTGAGTACGGAAACAACAGGACGCACCGCAGGGAGGACAATATGAAAAAAGCGAAGGCTTATCAACTGATTCTGATCCCTCTCCTTCTCGTCATTGCTGCTGTGGGCGTGAGCCTTGCCTACAGATGGTGGGATGCGAGCCACACGGTACCCGGCCCCGGAAGCTTGGAGGGTCGTTTACAGGGTGTTGGCGATTGGGCCGAAGGCGAGCAGGGATCGGAGCTGCTTGGTGCGTATACCTTTGTCACCACGGATGAAATCGACACGGCCCGCATCAAAAAAGTATATGCCTATCAGCTTTCAGACGGCTCTGTTTACGGCTGGCTTTCCTTTCAGCAGGAGCTGCCGGAAGATCAGTGGGAGGAAGAGAGCGCTGTGCCCGGCACCGATGCCAACTACGTCAAGGTGCTGCTGGAAGCAGAGGCGCAGCATTGGGAAAAGGACTTGTTTTTGGGTCACTATAGTCTGAGCGGGGTGTTTTTTGCCATCAGCGACAGCCCCGAAACCTTAGCAAGTTATTTCCTCAGCTGCACAGAGGGTAACTACTATCGCGGCTGATCGGGCGCGCTCGGGGCGTCGAGGACGCCGCCCCCTACAGCATGCGCCCCAAGCACACAGCAGGCCCGTTTTGCGGTGCAAAATGGGCCTGTTGGCGCAGCTCTACGCTGCGGAGACTGATTTCTGAAACGGCGGGGTGGACATTTCTGCCCCGGCTGCGGCATACTGGCGTCACAGCGAAAGGAGCGTGACCACATGGATACCACGAAAACAGGCAGCTATCTGGCGGCGCTGCGAAAGGACGCAGGGATGACCCAGCAGGAGACGGCTGACCGCCTGGGCGTGTCCAACAAGACCATCAGCAAATGGGAGAGCGGCGGGGGATTCCCCGATATCGCCATTCTTCCGGCGCTGGCAGAGCTGTACGGCGTCACCGCCGACGACATTCTGGCGGGCGAGACGGTGCGGCGCACCGCCGCTTCCGGCGGCGGACAGGTGGAGCAATACCTCGCCCGCCGGGGCGAGCTGCGGTGGCGCATCGGCTACGCCGTGGCGGCACTGTGTCTGCTGGCGGCGGTGCTGTTCCGGCCTTACGTCTGGGTGTGGCTGCTGCTGGCGGGAGCCGCGGCGGCGGTATGGATCGGCTGGGGCCGATGCGGCAAGGACGAGCTGCGGACGCGGCTTTTGATGCTGTTTCCGCTGGCGGCGGCACTGGGGTTTATGGTGCTGGGGAAGTGCTTCCCCGCAACATTGGTAAAAGAGTACTTCCAGACAATCCGGGAGTATGATTGGGTTTCCGCGATGATGATAACCGATTATCTGTCCGCACATATCGCATGGGATCTGATGCTGATAATGCTGGCGGTGCTGTACCTTCTGGCACGGCATATCCTGCGGCGGCATGGTGATGGGGCAGGGTTGCTGAAACCTGCGACGTTCCGTTGCGCATTGGTCGGCTGGATCGCATCACTGGCGGCAGAGATCGTGCGCTGGCTGGTGGTAACACCGCTCAGACAGGAAAATGTAGAATACTACATCGAGCACCTGGTCTTTGGTAGTTCCGACGCATATACCTCCGCCGCACGGTGGTTCGCGGTGCTGCGGTGGGGCGTGGTCGCGGTGACGCTGGTGCTGATGGCGCTGGCGGAGCGAAAAAAGGCGGCGGAAGCGCCGCAGCAGACCGAAAACGCCGGAGAAATGAAATAAGCGAAACCAGCGGCTTGCGCGATAGGCGGAAGCCGCTGGTTTTTATTGTAATTCCTGTTCCAAGGCGTCGAATTCAGACGCTGCGAAAAACTCGCCCAGCGTGATATCCAGCCCGTCGCACAGTTTTTTAATGGTGGTAATGGAGATATCCCGACGCCGCACGTCCAGTAGGCTATAGACGGTGGAGGGCGTTATTCCGGAGAGATTGGCCAACTTGTTGTATTTGATCCCCCCGCTGGGCGCAGAGCTGGCGGAACCGTTCCGCCACCACGTCTTTCACTGTCATACGATCACCTCAAAGGCGAGTTTATTCCTCTTCCGGCAGCGTGATCTCGCCGTGCTCCCGCTCGTAGACGTCCACGCATTCCTGCGCCAGATGCTCCAGCTGCGCATTCAGCGAACGGTGATTCTTTTTTGCGATATAGGTGATTTTGCGCAGCAAGGCTTCCGGAAAGCGAATGCCGGTCTGAATGCGGTCAGTAGCCAAATGATAACACCCCTTTTGCAGTATGATAGCATTTTAACCAAAAACGATTTGACTATCTACAAACTTTATGTTATCGTTTAGTTATCAGCCGAGTTGGGAGAGATGTGATTTATGAAAGAACTTACGATACAGATTCCGGATTATCTCTATGAGTTTTACCGCAAAATCGGCCAACAGGCAAATGTGTCCACCGAACAGGTGGTCAGCGACACGCTGTTCAAGCTGGCGGGAGAATTGAGTCTGAACGCGATACACAAGAAAGAGAAGATGTGAACGCGGCAGACGCGTAGGGCGGACAGAGTCGTCCGCCCCTACATTGTCATTGCGAACCAGTGCTCACTCTGGTGTGGCAATCCGTTTTATCTAAAGAGTACGGATTCCCACGACAGTGACATCGGTCACTGTCTCGGAATGACATACTTTGCGGCGGAGCCCATGGGGCCTGCCGCTATTCAAATCATGCCGCCTTTGGCGGCATACCTTAACTTTTCACTCTTCTCTCTTCACTCTTCACTGCAAAAAAGACGTCTGCCTTGCGGCAGACGTCTTTTTTGCATGTGTTACGTCAAATCGGGGAAATTCTTTACCACAGCGGCGCAGCGGGGCGTGCGGTCACA